>NZ_MKTM01000044.1:0-4773 GCF_001898245.1 Flavobacterium sp. 40-81 | reverse complement strand
TCCGAACAGAGAAGTTAAGCCCGCCTGCGCAGATGGTACTGCAATCCTGTGGGAGAGTATGTCGCCGCCTTTCTTTTGAAAACCCTATCCATAACGGATAGGGTTTTTTGTTTTTAATAAAATTGCGAATCAGCCAATTACCCTTTCTCCACACTTTTTCCGGACTAAAATGTAGAATAATTCTACATACTGTAACGGTTTCTACATTGTTTTTTCTAAATAAATAATAACTGTTTTTATTTTAAATAACTGATTATTAGTTGTTTGACTGTGTTTACTGCTGCTGTTGGTATTCTGGTATGCTTTTTTCATATAGGTTTAGTGTAACACAATTTAACAACCTATAAAATTTAATATTATGAAAAATTTACTTTTATCAACAGTTTTAGTTTTAGGATTAGGAACAATTGCTATGGCAAACAACGTTTCAATTTCAGAGGTTCCATCAATTGCTATCTATCAGGATAAAGAATATAAAGAAATTAAACCATCAGAAGTAAGTGCTGATGCGTTGAAAAAAATTGGTGAAAAATATGCAGGATACACCTTAACCGGTGCTGCTGTTGCCGCTGACGGTGAATACAAATTAACATTACAAAAAGACGGAAAGTCTGTAGTAGCGTTGTTTTCATCAACAGGCGAATTCATCAAAGAAGCTTAATTATTGGAATGTAGTAAGGTGAATAAGTAGAATTTTTTCTACTCAGTGAGAGGAGGCTTTGCCTCCTTTTATTGTTTATATACTTTTTGGACTTAACATTTATTAACAACCAAAAACGTTAAATTTGTACGGTTTCAAATTTAATTTTAGATGAGTTCGAAAATATTAGTTGTTGATGACGATATCTCTTTCTGTGTAATGCTGAAAACCTTTTTGGAGAAAAAGGGATTCGCTGTTACCAATGTTTTTTCTGCAAAAGAAGCAGAGACGGCTTTGGAAAACGACAGCTTCGACATTGTACTTACAGACATACGCTTACCGGATAAAGATGGGATTGAGCTTTTAAAATTAATTAAATCAAAATCTTTCAGCACACAGGTTATCCTGATGACGGGTTATACTGAAATCAGAACAGCAGTAAATGCAATCAAACTGGGGGCTTTTGACTACGTAGGGAAACCGATAAATCCGGATGAAATCCTGCACACTATCAACCAGGCGCTATCAAAGAAAGGAATGCCGCAGACTGCCGCAGCAGTGACGGATGCTGCTGTAAAAGAAAAAAAGAAGCCGCAAAACCAGAATTTTCCTTTTGTAAAAGGAATAAGCGATCATTCCAATCAGCTGCATGATTATATCGGTTTAGTGGCACCAACCAATATGTCTGTCCTGATTATAGGCGACAGCGGAACCGGAAAAGAATATATTGCCCATACAATACATTTGCAAAGCAAGCGAAAAGACAAACCGTTTATTGCGGTCGACTGCGGAGCCATTCCGAAAGATCTGGCTTCCAGTGAATTCTTCGGCCACTTAAAAGGATCTTTTACCGGTGCGATCAATGATAAAACAGGTCATTTTGAAGCGGCTAATGGCGGAACGTTATTTTTGGATGAAGTGGGGAATCTTTCCTATGAAGTCCAGATACAGCTGCTCCGGGCTTTGCAGGAACGTAAAATAAAACCAGTGGGCAGTAATACCGAAGTGGGTGTCGATATACGCGTTATCGCGGCAACCAATGAAGATTTACAGGAAGCGGTGAAAAGAGGCGATTTCAGAGAGGATCTATACCATCGTCTGAATGAGTTTAGCGTTAAGGCACCAAGGCTTTCCGAAAGAAAAAACGACATACTGATTTTTGCCAATCACTTTCTGGAAATGGCAAATAGTGATCTTGAAAAAGATGTGCTGGGATTTTCTCCGGATGTCACCGATTTGTTCCTCACGTATGACTGGCCGGGGAATTTAAGAGAAATGAAAAACATTATCAAACGTTCCGTTTTATTGTCCAGAGGCGATACGGTTTTAAAAGAGGTTTTGCCTCAGGAAATGTTTGAAAACAATTTTCAGGATAAAAACGAAAGCGAATTTTTGCTTTACTCGTCAAAGGATGAAGAAAAAGCCATCCTTGATGCCCTGGAAAAAGTGAAATTCAATAAAACCAAAGCAGCCCAATTGCTGGGTATAGACAGAAAAACACTCTACAATAAAATAAAACTGTACAACATCGAGCTTTAATCCAGCTCGATGTTTAGTTTTTCGATCAGGTTGTTCATCTGGTCGGTCAGTGTTTTCAGGTAAACGGTACAATCCGCTGCCTTAAGATCCAAGGTTTTGTCTTCCAAAGGGATCAACCGGTCTACAATAGCATAGGCTTCCATTTGTTTTAACATCGGAATCAGCCTGTGCGCAAGCTGTGCAACGGCATCCCAGTCGTTATTTTGAGCAGCCGTGTTTAACGCTTCCATATTTTCGGTACTGCTTTTTATAAAAACCTTTATGATGTTGTTCAGGGCAGTTTTGTCATTCTGGGTAAACTGGTTCAGACTGCTTAAATCATATAGTTTTTCGGTACTTTCCACCGCCGTGTCATATTTTATCTCTACCGGGGTATTTCCTTCAAAAATGGCCTGTAATTGCTGTAATAACTTATCCAGCTGAATCGGTTTCGGATGAAAAGTGGTGAATCCTTTCCGGATAAAATCTTCCTGGATTAAATCGCGTTTGCCTGTCAGGGCAATTACGGGGATTTCCCGGATGGAAGTGTCCTGTTTTATTTTTTCGACCAATTCAAAACCGTCCATTTTGGGCATTTGAATATCACTGAGGACTAAATCGAAATGATTTTGTTTTAACAAAGCCACCACTTTGGAAGCATCGGTTGTTGTGGTAACCGAAACCGGATAATTGGCAAATATTTCTTCCATCAGTTTTAACTGCATAGGATCGTCATCAACGATTAACAGCTGTTTGTTTTCCAGATAATCGTATTTCTTTTCCTGATTGTCGGAAACGGAATGCCGGTTTTGATCCGGGGCTTTTACATTCGGGATTTTAACCGTAAAAGTCGATCCTGTATGTTCTTTGCTTTCCAGTGAAATACTGCCGCCTAAAAGCTCCATGATGCGTTTGGCGATGGTTAACCCTAATCCGGTACCGCCAAATTTCTTCTCAATACCCGAATGTGCCTGGGTGAATTCTTTAAACACGGCTTTTTGCTTGTTTTTCGGAATTCCGATTCCGGTATCGGTAACGGCAATCGAAATCCAGTCGGCGTCTTTGCTAACGGAAACACTCACAGAACCTTCCTGGGTAAATTTAATGGCATTGGTGACCAGATTGGTCAGAACCTGTTTGATCCGGTACGGATCGGAAATATAAAGTGCATCCAGTTCTTCAGGGACATCCCAGCGCAGTAGGATCCCTTTGTTAGTAGCATTCGGAACCAATGGCTGGCAGGTGTTTTCAATCAGATCCTTAAAATTGAAATTAATTGCTTCAATCTTTATTTTGTTGTTTTCCAGTTTTGAAAAATCAATCAGGTCATTCACCAGCTTTAGAATATAATGCGAGGAGTGCCTGATGTTGTCCAGGTATTGCAGCTGCTTCGGCGTAACCGGTGTGTTTTTTAATAAATCGGAAAAACCGATCACGCTACCCAAAGGTGTCTGAATGTCGTGTGTTACGGTTGCCAGCAGCATGGTCTTGCTTCGGAGTAAGTCTTCTTTTTCCGAATTAAGGCGTTCCAGCTGCTGCCGGTATTTCTGATTGATGTTCAGGTCACGAATAATAATCAGTCCGAAAAGCAATACCAGTAATAAGGCAGCGGCGCCAATCCAGGCGATATTTTTAGTGGTTTTGCTGATGGCATATTTGGAATCGTTGATCTTCTGATAGGACTTTTGCAGAATTTCTTTTTCTACGGAAGTAAGCACATTGCGGAGCTGGTCGGATATAACCCTGTTCTCATCCAGTAGTTTCTGCTCTCTCATGAACAGCTGACTTTTGATGCGGTTTTCTTTCGTGACAACATCCGAAATGATCTTTTCAAAAGCCAGCACCAGCGAGTCATTCGAAACCGGTAAAATGCTTAAGGAATCCCGTTGATGCGGGTTGAGCACATTGTCCAGAAATTTCCGGATCTGCGAATTGTTCCGGGCACGGCTGATGGGCTGGAAGTTGAGCACCAGCGAATCTTTAACGTTGTATATTTTAGTAATGGCTTTGTCCAGATTGTTCTCGTGGCTGTATTTTTTACGAAAGTTCAGAATTTCACTGATACTGCGTCTTTTCTTTTGCAGCAGCATCTGGATGGAATCAAATTTGGCAAGCTGATTTTCTTCGGCATCCGTTTTTATGGTCTCGATCTCGGCATTGATGCTGTCTAAAAGGCGATGGTATTCCCGGATGCTGCTTTTGCTTTCGGTAAGCATCGCCGCTCTTCCCACAGCTTCGGAGGCATACAGATTGGTAACCACATTACTGATCATCAATATTTTCTTATTCTCTTCGGAAGCCGTTTCTTTTGGGGTGGCAATCTTTAAAATTTCAGAATAGATATACCAAACGGAAATAATGGCAATAACGATTAAAAAGAAATAACCTATTACGACTTTAAATTGTAAGGACTTTGCTTTTTTATTCATTCTATAAAGATAATTTATCTGAATTTTTATTCAAAAAAAAAGTCCAACATTGCGTTGGACTTTTCGTTTTATGATGTCCCGTCCTGAAATAAGTTGACACAAAATCGACTTATTATGAAAGACACAACAACAACGCGAGTTAAGCGTACTCAAAAGGATTATAATATGGCTTTTAAATTAGCTGTA
>NZ_MKTM01000043.1:0-32752 GCF_001898245.1 Flavobacterium sp. 40-81 | reverse complement strand
CAGGGAAAAAAATAGTCTGTGTTACGGCAACGGTGATGATGTGTGACCAGTCCTGGTCGGGAAGCGGATCGACCACACCGCATGTGGCGACTCAGTATTGCAACAACCCGAACCATTTGTTTGAGGTAACCACCACGACCTGCGATATGGTAGCCGGAGGCGGCAGTTTTGGTGCCGGCGCCGGACAATACTCCGGTGGAGACGGTATGGGCGGTACCGGAGGTGGTGGCGGTGATGGCGAACCCGGTAACGATGATGGGCTGACACCGCCGAATCCTTGTCCGCGTTGTCCTGATTTTACAACGGTGCCGGTATTGGAACCATCGGAACCGGCAGTACATTGCGATAAATTAAAAGAGCTTTTAAAAAGTGCAGCCGTAAAAAATGCTATTCGTGCTCTGAATAGTGAACAGGTTTTTGGCGGCACTAAAGAAAAAGGCTATAACCTGGCGCTAAACCCGCAAAATAAACTAATAGCAACCGAAGTGCCTTATCAGAGTACAGGAGAGAGTTATGTAAACTACTCTCAGTCTGCCATGCTTTTTGGAGGGATTCATTGTCATTTGTTTTCACATTTTCCGATGTTCTCACACGCAGATGTAGCGATACTAAGCGGTTTTTATACCCGTCATAATTATTCAGGAAATAACGGGGTGCCGGATCCTACTATTCCGGTACATATTTTAGTATCCGAAATTGGAGTATATGCCATTAGTGCTGATGATGTTGAAAGTTTAAATAAATTAAATTCTATATATTCGAATCCAGATGATAGAATTGGTTTTCAAGAAAATATGGAAAATAAGTATAGGGACTTGGAAAGAAGAGAACAAAAGGGAGAAATTATTACTACCAAAGATTATCAAGAAGTATTTCTAAAGTTTCTAAAAGAAAATAATTTAAATATATCTTTATATAAAACAGATGAGGGTTTGACAGAATGGGCTAAATTGGTTTTGAAAAATGATTTAGATAATAGTATCAATAATGATATAATATTGATTAACTGTAATTAAAAAAGACTATGAGAAATTTATTAATAATAATAGTGCTATTAGTGCTTATTTCTTGTAAAGCACAAACAATAGTGCCTTTAGGAGAACCCAATGCTTTAGCATTTAAAAGCGGAACCTATAATAAGGATGTTGATAATGATTTTGGTAAATATGTAGGAACGTGGAAGTTTCAACAAGGAACTACATCATTAATAATTGTTCTAAAAACAAAACTGAATTACTATTATTCTACAAAAAACTATTATAAGGATATTTTAATAGGAGAATATCGTTATATTGAAAATGGGACTGAGAAAATTAACACTTTAAATCAATTAGGACAGGCACAGGCTACAGCAGGAGATTACAATATTTCAGGAAGTTTAATAATATACGGAACTACTTATCCTAAATGCGATGATTGTGGTTTGGATGAACGAAGAATTAAATTAGCGATTAAAGATCCTGAACGAACTTATTTGATAAATGCAATTGTATTACGATATAAAAATGAAAATGGTACAGAAAAGATAATTGCAAAAATCTTTAAAAACGGTACTTCATTTATGCCGCCAGATAATGCTCCGGATGAAATGCGGGTTCCTTACGGTGAATATGTTTTGATAAAACAGCCGTAATGAAAATACCTTTTTGATTACTACTAAAACGATTCTCTAAGAAACCGTTTCAAAAAGTTCTTTTGTTCTTTTATAGCCACGGTAATTACTAAATCCGGACAGGTAGATCAGTTCGATTTCCGGAAGGTCGGCATAGGCGGGGTCTTCCCGCATGATTTCCAGTTCCGCTATACGGCATTTGTTAATATAAGCACTAAAATTCATGTTGTAATTGGTATTGATAAAGGCAGAAAGATAGCTGCGGTTGGTACCCAGTTCCAGTGTCAGATCCGTAATTTTCAGCTTAGGTTCCAGATAGGGTTTCTTTTCATGAATATATTTTTCAAAATGCTGCCGGTCGATATTGGTTTTGCTATTGTCCTTGTCTTTATCTTTCGCTTTAAATTGCTTGACCACAATATTTTCTGTGAGCAGTATAAAATTATTGGTAAAGATATTGTAGCACATAACCACATTTAAAAATATGGTAAAAAAATTAGGCAGGATAATCAGCAAATACTCTGTTGTACTACCGCTTTTAGAGAAATAATACAATAGCGGAACCGGTAACAGGATAATGATACACAGGAATATCTGATAGACCCATCGCAGGGAAGTCTGCCCGATATCGGCAGAGTAATTAATGATGTTCTCCTGGTATTTCCGGGTTCTTTTAACCGATAACAACAGGTAAAAAATCCCGATCACTGCCCGGATAAAAAAACGAAAACTGTCAAAAGCCGAAAACCATTCGTATTCTTCAACAAAGAAAACCCTTTTTTCTACCAGTAACAGCTTTACATCCAGCGGGATAAAGGTGAGCCACAAGGTGTGTACGATATACAGGATAATGGGAAAAACATAGTGCAGTATCGGGAAAGGCTCCTGTTTCCGTACTCGGGTGAGCTTAAAAATAATATGGTATAGCATTACAGGAAGCAGCAAACTGGACAGGAAATCAATCGAAACCATATACAGATAAGCCATTCTGTTAAAATAGTATAAAGCCATAATAATAAAGAACAGTCCTAACAGGGTATAGAAAAATACCAGCAGCCGGATGAGCCTTCTCAGTTGAGCGGTATTGGTTTTGTTTAATTTAAACAATAGCAGTACAATACAGAACAACGCTGAAAAGACAGGTGCCGAAAAAGACATGATCAGTATGGTATTCTTTAAATCCATCTTTTAAAAATTAGTATTGGTCGTTTACAGGATTATTATCGGAATCTTCCGCTTTTTTCACCCTCAGGTAATTTCGGAAACTTCCAAAACCGGCTTCTGCGACCAGTTCTGCAATATCCCTGTCTTTATTTTGAGGCAGCCGGGCAAGCCGTTTGACTTCCATTAACCGCCAGTTATTGACATAATTGCTAAAATTCATGCCATAGGTTTTATTAATAAAAGTGGAGAGATAGGTCCGGTTTACATGGAATGGAAAGATTAAATCCGTGATTTTAAACTGAGGATCCAGGTACGGCTTGTTTTCTTTAAAGTACTTTTCAAATTCAGATTGCACAATCAGCCGCTCTCCTAAAGCCATGGCTTCTTTTTCGGAAATATCCCGTTTTCGTTTCCTCTTTTTGATTTGCAGTACATTGCCGGAAGTAACCAGTATGGTCTGGGTTTGCTTCGGGGTATACAGCAGGTAATTGCGCTGGATAATATTATAAACTATAAGTATGTGCTGTAACGGCGTCGAAATAAATGAAATGAGTAACGCGAAATTCCTGATATGAAAAACAAGGTCTATAATAAAAACAACGAAAAACAGGACTCTCAAACCAATTACTAAGGACAGCCAGTGCATGGATTCCCATTTCTCTTTCCCGTATTGCAGGATAATGCTTTGGCGGTATTGATAAACCCGTTTTACACACAAGCCGATATAGATTATCATATAGACAATGGTGGAAATAACGATATACGGACGCAGGAATATAAAAGCATCTTTTCGGGGTATAAACGATTCCGGATCATGGATATAGTGAGCAAAGGTGATAACAGACACTATCACAAAGAGAATACAGGGAATCAGGTAATGAAAAAGAGGAATGGTTTTCCGTTTGCCCAAAGGCGTTAAGGCATAAATAAAATTATAAAAAACAACATTGATGGTTTGTAAAACAAGGCAATACAAAGGGATGATATACCGGAGTGTTTGCTGTAGCGATACATAGATCTCAAACTTAAACCATAAGAAAATCATCATCAGAAAATAGCAAACCAACAGCTTTTTAATGGTGTTTTCAACCGGGGTAAGCTTATCCTGATAGGAGACAAAAAAAATGGCACCACAGGTCAGTGAAGAAAAAATAGGAACTGAGAGCAATATGACATCAAAAATCTTCATGAACAGATCAGAATATTACGTAAATATAAATTTTTTTGAGACAAAATGTAAATTTTTTGTTAAAAAATAATGTTTGTAAGCAACTGTTTTTAAAGTAGTTAAAATTATTTTTTTACTTATTTGAAAATATTTTACAATTTGTCACTTGAAGTGTTTATGATTTTGCAGGTAGTTTCTTTTTAAAGGCTATAGTTTTGTTAAAGAAATAAGCTCTTTACGTATTTATACTGAACGGTATTGTAAGTAAATACCTTTATGTTTTATTACGTATTTACAGGTAATAAAATCTTCATTAGCAAGAAATTTTGTTCCTGAAAAAAGTGAAAACAACATCCAACTAACAAGTAAAAAGAGTAAACCGGTTAGCTTACCGGGATCAATATAAATAATGATTATAAGAAAGGGTTATTCTCATTATTTGGTTATATAGTAAAAAGGAGAGTCCTGAAAATTTTTTGAAGAAGGGGGGCTTTATTCAGAAAATGGGTTAAATAAACAGTCGTTGTTTGGCTCTTCTTCTTTACTGTATTTTAAAAGAAAGTTCAAGTCACGATTATATTTTTTATAAGCCAATAACTGTCATTATTAGTTGGGAAGAGGAAGTGAAGAAAAGTCTGGTGTTTTTAAGGTTGAAATTGGGAAATTTAAAAACATTGGTTAAATGCCTGTTTGAGTGCGGCTTTTCTTTTCTTTCCTTACAAATAACAGGTTTTGTGATGTAAAAAAGAGATCCTTTCGTGGCAAAATTCCATTAGAAAAAATAGTTGAAAGTCAGGAGGTAAATCCTTGATGGTTAGTAGTGTAGCATCCGGAATATTATTTTGCGTATTTCCGAGTGCTTGGCTTGTTGTGCATTGTTGTTTCGGATAAAAAACAGGGTTTTTTAGGCTTGTTTTAAGATTATAGTCTTGATTAATAGTTGTTTAGTGATGTTTTAAAGTGATTTTACTATTTGTCATCCAAAGTATTGACCTTTTTGTCGGCTGGTTTTTTTAGGTGGTTTTACCTTTGATCGTAAATAGTAAAAAAGTTATGTGATAACTCTATTGTAAAACACAGTTAGACAGTTTGGAAATAGCTCATTTTGACAATGATATTGATAAAAGAATACAGGCGGACTACTTTAAATAATAAGGATTGGATATGAAAAAAAGCACGATTACTAAATCTTTACGGTATGCTGGTTTTATGGACTTAGTCAGGCAGCTACCGGAACTGCGACACCGGATTCCGTAAAAGATAAAAACTAAAACAGCATTTGAATCACCAGAGATTTTAAGAATAAAGAAACAAATAGCAGTATACCAAACTGCTAAAGACAATATCGAGCAGATAAAAAACAAAATGAAAAACATTTATATGAAAAAGTACATTATGATGGCGGTTATACTGTTGGGGTATACTGCCAATAGCCAGATCGGGATCGGAACGACCACACCGGAAGCCTCTTCAGCTTTGGATGTAAGCAGTTCCGACAAAGGGTTTCTGGCTCCGAGAATAGCCCTGACAGGCAGTACGGATGTCACAACCATTGCGGCACCGGCAACAGGATTACTGATCTACAATACCGCTACAGCCGGTACGGCACCCAATACCGTTGTACCCGGATATTACTATTGGAACGGTACAAAATGGGCAACATTAGACAATGGCGCGACCGCTGCGAATAGCTGGAATACAACCGGTAACAGCAGTACAACGGCAGGAACCAACTTTATAGGAACAACAGATAATACAGATGTGGTACTAAAACGAAACAACATTGTTTCCGGATTTATCGGTTCAACCAATACCGCTTTCGGGAACAGCAGTTTACCGTTAGCGGCAACCGGAACCGGAAATACCGCAATAGGAAGCAATGCGCTTACAGCGGTTACTACCGGAGGAGGGAATACAGCTATAGGGTATAACACACTGAGCAAGAACACAGCGCCTTATAATACCGCAATCGGAAATACCGCTTTATATAATACAACCAGTGGGGACTCCAATACTGCTGTAGGTAATATGGCTATGGTGGACAATACGACCGGGCGTATGGGTACAGCCTTAGGGTTTCAGGCTTTGAATCACAATACAACAGCGGCTTATAATACCGCAATGGGAGGTAATGCCGGTTTTAGTAATATCACAGGAACTTATAATGCTGCGGTAGGCTATCAGTCATTGTATAATAGTAGCGCAGGAAACAATAATGTAGCGATAGGATCCGGCGCACTCTTTAGCCTGCAGGATCCGGCAGGAACAAACAGCCATAACAATGTTGCTATTGGTACTAATGTGGGGATGGATTTGTTTATGGGCAGCAATAATATTTTAATCGGAGCGAATGTGATGTCTGCGGCTCCGGGCGGTATTGGCAGTAATATATTGAATATTGGCAGTAATATTTACGGAACCAATGTCAATAACGGTGGTTATGCGAATATCGGGATTAACACTGCAAATCCCGGTAATGCTTTGGAAGTAAGAAGCAGTGCTGCCAATACTTCCGGTTTTCGGTTAACGAATTTTCCGAATGCCGGTATGTTGGGAACAAACAGTCAGGGGGATATAATAGAGACTTTTAGTGCCATTAAAACCGTTACGGTTAGCTATTATGAAGTGCAGCAGGCGGATGAAACCATTCTGATGAATGTTGCCGCACCGGCGGCAGTGGTGCTACCAACAGGAGCGGTATCCGGTAAAAGGTTTATTATTAAAAAGATAGATGCCACGTCAAGCAATATGGTAATAGCAGCAGCAGGAGGAGCAACGATAGATAACCAGGCAAGCATCACGATAGGCACCTCCATGGCAGGTATAGTGGTACAGTTTGACGGCATTAGTAAATACTGGATTGTAAACAGGATGTAAGGATCCTTCCGGAGGCAGGACAATGCTCTTTTGGTTTTGTTCCGGTTTTAATGGTTGGATTTTACCGCTTTTGGAATAAAGCTAAAAATGATGACTTACGCGATCATAAACAAATTGAAATTAGGGTATGAGAAAATATTTAATAATAGCAGCCATGCTGCTAAACTATACGGTTTATTGCCAGGTGGGTATCGGGATAGCGGCTCCGGATCCGTCAGCTGTTTTGGATGTCAGCAGTTCCAGTAAAGGCTTGCTGATTCCAAGGATAGCTTTGACCGGTACTACAGATGCTGCGACCATCACGGCTCCGGCAACAGGTTTACTGATTTACAATACCGCTACAGCCGGTACGGCACCCAATACCGTTATGCCCGGATATTACTACTGGAACGGCACGAATTGGACAACAATGGACGGCGGTTCGGCTTATACCTGGAATACAACAGGCAATAGCGGCACGACTGCCGGAACCCATTTTATCGGAACCACAGATAATACGGATCTGGTATGGAAACGTAACAATGCTGTTGCCGGAATATTGGGTGCAACCCGCACCGTTTTAGGTAGCGCAAGTCTGCCTTTCGCAGCTACAGGAGTTGGAAATACGGCTATAGGAAGTAATTCCCTGAAATCGGTTACTACCGGAAGTGAGAATACAGCAATAGGCTATTTTACATTAAATACAATTACTACAGCGGCCTATAATATAGCTATCGGAAATAATACTTTAGCTAATGACACTTCTGGCGACAGTAATACCGCAGTAGGAAATAGCGGGCTGGTAAATAATACTTCAGGACGTATGAATACTGCTATAGGGCATGATGCTTTATATTATAATACTACGGGGAATTATAATACCGGAATAGGAGTATATTCCGGCTACAATAATAGTTATGGTGCAAATAATGTGGCTATTGGAACTTCTTCATTGAATAAGAACGTGAGAGGTGATAATAATACAGCTATCGGAGCAAAAGCGCTGGAGAATCTGGCAGGAAATCCGGCGGCAAACAGTAGTAATAATGTTGCTGTCGGTATCAGTGCCGGCGATAATCTGCTATCCGGTGCCGGCAATATTTTTATCGGTAACCTGACGAAAGCTGTGGTTACTACCGGCAACAATCAGTTGAATATCGGTAATACTATTTACGGAACCAATGTGAATGCCGGTGGTTATGCGAATATCGGAATCAATACAACAACTCCGGCAAATACACTGGAAGTAAAAAGTATTGCGGGCGGTACTTCCGGTGTGCGTATCACCAATTTACCCAGTATGGGCCTCTTGGGAACGAACAGTCAGGGCGATATCATTCCGGCATTCAATGCCATGACCAGCCAGGCACCGGTAACCAGTTATACCGCACTGGAATCGGATGAAACCATACTGATCAATGCTGCTTCCGGAGCAGTGACCGTTTTTTTACCGGTTTCTCCCAGAACCGGCAAAAAATTTACCGTAAAAAAAACGGATGCGACGGCCAATAACGTTTACCTGTCAGCCCCAACGGTACTGATCGATAACCAGGCGGGACCTACCAGTATTTTTATAAATGTATCGATGAAAGGACTTGTCGTACAGTTTGACGGGACACAATACTGGATCATCGGTAGAATATAATAACAGAAAAAGATGTCTTATACATAATGCTGTTCTTTTTAGTACGGCATATCCGGTTGCAGCAGCTGGGATGGATTACCATTCACTTTTCAGAAAAATCCGGAATACTTCGATATAGCGCCATATAATGTGAAAATAGTAAAAGATGATTAGCGAATGGAATGATTTCTACATAGCCGCAGTGGGTGCTTCAGCTGCTTTGACCGGATTAATCTTTGTAGGGGTATCGATCAGCCTTGCCAAAATTTTATCCCTGCCGGCCTTACCGGAAAGGGCAATGGTGGCGATATTTTTACTTCTCGCTATCCTGACGGATTCCATGCTTTTATTGATACCCGGACACACGAATGCCTGTTGCGGCTATGAGCAAACGGTTTTCGGAGGTGTCGTATGGACCGTGATGACCATTATGGATAGCCGGATCTATCACCTGAAAAAGAATAAATTCCAACGGTTTTATACCATCAATATCCTTTTTAATCAAATTGCCGTTTTGCCCTATCTGATTGGCGGCCTCTGTTTGTTGTATGGCCGGGAAACCGGCTACTGCTGGATAGCGGCCGCCATATTGGTGTCTTTTATAAAAGCGGTATCGGATGCCTAGGTACTGCTGGTTGAAATTCACCGCTGATTTTCTATGATCGTAACGGACGATAAAAAATTACTTTTCAGTAAGCCTGATTGAATACCTCCCTGTCAATTCAGTTTTTACAGATAACCTGCCCCCATTTCTCATATAGAATAAAAACAAACATAAGAGATGGAACACAAGAATTGCAGCATCGTAAAATATGATGAAATCAGACACCTGATACCGGAAAAATCCATGTATGCGCCTTTCAATGGAAGTGAATCCGAAATTGCAGAAGAATATGTTTTTTATTGTGAAGGGGATCTTGATCTGGAAGCGCTGCTGGATCTGGATGATCCGCTAAAGTGCCTTATCGGGGGAAATGCCCCGGATGTCTTTATAGGCTTTATATTGGTCACCGGTAATTGCAGGGGGCATAATATCTGTAACCGGGAAACGGACGGTGCTACCGGTCTGGTCGTTTTAGGAAACCTGATAGCCGATAATATCGTTGTTGGCGGTCAGGAAATCTATGTAGTCGGACACATGACCTGTAAAGAATTGTTCTGGGGCGACTATAACCACGGAAACCTGAATGTTGAAGGAGCAATCCGTGCAAAGGTATTGATGATTACCGATTATGGGGTAGATTTTGAACGATTCACCAGCGGGGAACATATCACCACCGAATGCCTGCTGTGGGATGAAATAGCCGATACTGACGATTTTGAGAACCCCGAACCCATTCAGAGCACATTTCTTCCGGAGTTTGTAGCCGAAGAAATCGAGGTAATCGACGATCTGTATTCCTGGAAGGACCGTCTTAATTATTGTAAAATATTCGAAGCGCTGGAATCCGGAAAACCGCTAATCCGGGAAAAGATCGAAAAGGAATCCAAAGAGACAGCCATTCCGTTTTTCTTTACGGATGATGCGATCAGTGCGAAAAACCTGCAGCGTTTTGGCGATAGCAATGTGTTGATGGGATTTGCGCCGCAAAAAGGGCAGGAGCAAGTTCTGGAATATTGGGAAGGCGATTCTTTTTACAGGGTATTGGTAGAGATCGGGCAGCCGTTTTCATACTGTGTGTATGTACAATACAAACAGGAACATGCCTGCATGGTATATTTCAGCAACCATAAGGGTGGACTCTGGGAAAGAATCATGGGTAAAAAGCACTATAAACTTGCCATGGCATTCCGTCAGTTTCCGGACGGAGACTGGCTGTTACTCAATAATAACGCTCCGTTAACCTACCGGCTTTTTCTGAAAGATCGTTGGAAAAAACTGTTGGAGCACTATTCTGAAATGGTCTGGTACCGGAAACAGTTTGACAAAAAAGTTAGCCGGGAGATTCTGGAATCCATATTAAACCTGCCGTTAATCAGGGAAAAATACAGTAACTATTATTCGGTTGAAGAAGACAGCAGAATCTGGTTTCGTGATTTTCAATGGCAGTTCCGGCAGCAGGATGCAGAACCGGGTGCGTGCCCGAGGATAGGGATCATCAAAGAAACACAGGATGGAAGCTTTGACTTTTACCATTTTGATTTAATAGAAACGATAGACGGCCGTCTGGCTCCTGTTTTATTCACCCAGGATCAGAATGGATATGACGCGGAAGCTTATGAGGTGCTGATTTTAGAGCGGGAAAAGTACAAAAAGGCCATCCGCTATTTTGAAATACTCGAGCGGGTCATTTTTGAGATGAACAAACAATATCTGCAGGAACAGGAAGATATCGCCTGCGGAAAGATCTGTTCGTTACTGGGAGCCATGCCGATGTGTCTGGGACCGGAGTATATCGCCTTGCTGCACCACCTTATGACCAATCAGCAAAAGGACAAAGATGACCCGCTGTATGAAATCATTTACCTCTGTGAAGAACATAACATCCCGTTCTTGTGGCGTATGGACTGGAAGCAGGAAATAGGGGATTTGGAATGGGCTATAAAACACAGTCTGAAAACAAATTTCGATATCGATGTTATCCTGCCTTCTGCATCAGATTATCCGGAGGAAGCGGCCATCAGCTATGGAACCGTTTTTATAGACTTTGACAAGGCACTCCATTTTTATAATCTCCAGCTGGGGTTTGTGAACACCCAATGTGATGAATATGTGTTTTTTATACATCCGCTGGCGCTCAGAATAAAACTCGAAAAAGAATTTGCCAGATTGGGATATCAATACGAACAGGCAACAGACCTCTGATTGTAAATATCCCGGCGGCTATATTTTTTCCTGCGGAGTAGGTGTAAAACAGGCTTTTTACGGGGCTTTTTTTAGTAATAGTGCGTTTTGACGGCATTTGTTACTTTTTGACGGTTACATCAAAATTTTAACAAATTATTAAAGTGAATAGTGCTTGCCGGTGTAAGAACTTTGTATAATTTTGGTGCCGTATTATGAAGTTAAAAGTTAGCATTTTTACATCGCTGTTAATTTTCCTGTTGAGCGGATATGTGCAATCCTTTGCCCTAGCTGGTCAGGGGGAGTATATTAACTATACGACTGTAAAAAATATTGAGCAGTTTCAGGCAGCAGGCATATCCGGTTCACAAAGTGATGTGACCAATTATGCTTTGTGCTATTTTGAGAAACTAAACAATAAAACCTATTCTCATCATGACCACAACGATAATGAGAATGAAGAAAATGAGTTAGCTGCCTCAAAAAAAATAATCGCTTCAGGTGCACTCTTTACCAGCCTTTTATGTATTCAGGTACCGGAAATCGGTTCCCGCGATATAAACAAACGCTTATCTTTTCTGGATAAGCATTTTTCTTTTCTGCCCTCTTGTAAGAAGTACATTGTATTTCGGGTAATCAGGATTTGATTTAATACACTACAGGCAATTCTATATTGCCCTTTATTTCCGTTTCAGTTTGTCACTGCCCGATCCGTCATTCTTTGGTGTTAATGCCAATAGGAATGCTGGCCGTGTTTGCTGTGACCTGTCTAAAAAAAATCAATAAAAACCATACTGCTTAAAAGCAAAATTACTATGAAGAGAATCCTCATGCTCTCGGGGTTGTGTGCCTTGATGTGCACAATTGCCTGTACGTCAAAAAAAGAACAAGAAAAAGAAGAACAAGTAAAATTTTTAGTTACGAATCCCATCCAAAAGGATACCCTGATTACAAAAGACTATGTCAGTCAGATTCATTCCATTCGTCATATTGAGCTGAGAGCTCAGGAAAGAGGTTATCTGGAAAAAATTTATGTAGACGAAGGACAGTTTGTTAAAAAAGGCCAGCTGTTATTCCAGATCATGCCTAAACTGTATCAGGCAGAAACGCAGAAAGCTGCGGCTGAAGCCAGCTTTGCTGAAATTGAATATAAAAACACCAAACGACTTGCCGATAAAAATGTAGTTGCTCCGAATGAGCTGGCTATGGCTAAAGCCAAATTTGATAAAGCGAAAGCCGAATTAGCGTTAACTCAGGTTCATCTTGGATTTACCGAAATCAGAGCACCGTTTGACGGGATCATCGACCGTTTTCACGTAAGACCGGGAAGTCTTGTTGAAGAAGGCGATTTGTTGACAAACCTGTCTGATAACAGTAAGATGTGGGTGTACTATAATGTACCGGAAGCAGAATATCTGGATTATAAAGCCAAGGTAAAAAGCGATAATGCGCCAAAAGTAAACCTGTTAATGGCAAACAATAAATTGTTTGACTATTCCGGTGTGGTGGAAACTATTGAAGGAGAATTCAATAATGAAACCGGAAATATTGCGTTCAGAGCAACTTTTCCTAACCCTAAAGGACTGTTACGACACGGTGAAACCGGTAATATCAAAATGGGAATGCCGCTTAAAAATGCTATCCTGATTCCTCAAAAGGCAACTTTTGAAGTACTTGACAAAAAGTATGTGTATGTAGTGGATAAAAACAATGTATTGCGATCAAGAGAGATTGAAATTGGAGCCGAATTGCCGCATCTTTTCATCATCAAAAACGGTTTGTCGCTAAACGACAAAGTCCTACTTGAAGGAATACGTCTTGTAAAAGAAAATGAAAAAATCAACTACAAATTAGAGAAGCCTGAATATGTTATGTCGCATTTGGAGCTATATGCAGAGTAATCGAATAACTAAAAAGAGAAAACATGTTTAGTAAATTTATACATAGACCTGTATTTGCGATTGTAATTTCGATTATGATTGTCTTTATGGGTTCCCTGGCAATTAAACAATTGCCAACATCGCAATTTCCGGATATTGCGCCAACGACAGTAAATATTTTTATTGCCTATCCGGGATCCAGTGCAGACGTATTGGTAAAATCAACATTGATCACCTTGGAGAATGCCATCAACGGTGTTCAGGATATGCGTTATATGGCTACCGATGCCACCAGTGCAGGGGAAGCCACATTAAGAATCATTTTCGAACCGGGTACCGACCCGAACCAGGCGGTAGTAAGGGTCAAAACAAGGGTGGATCAGGTAATGCCGTTACTACCCGAACTGGTACAAAGGGAAGGGGTTGTTATTACACCGATCCAGCCCAGTATGCTGATGTATATCAACCTGTATGCTAAAGGCAAAAACATGGATGAAAAATTCCTGTACAACTATGCCAACGTTAAAATGCTTCCGGAGATCAACAGGATCAAAGGGGTAGCCCGGTCTCAGATATTGGGTAGTAGAACCTATGCAATGCGTATCTGGCTGAATCCGGACCGTATGAGAGCTTATAATGTTTCTGTAGATGAAGTGATGAAGGCGCTCGGCGAGCAGAGTATCGTTGGTCGTCCGGGACGTATCGGGCAGAGTTCCGGTATCCAGGCACAATCGCTGGAATATGTTTTAACCTATAAAGGACGATATAGTGAACCTTCGGAATATGAAAATGTAATTATCCGTGCTAATGCCGAAGGAGAAAGCATACGTCTGAAAGATATCGGAAGGGCAGAACTGGGTAGTGAATTCTTCGATATCTATTCCAATTTAGACGGACACCCTTCTGCCTCAATCGTATTAAAACAAAACTACGGAAGTAATGCAAACGATGTCATCAAACAGGTAAAAGCCAAACTGGAGGAAATGAAAGAAACCTTCCCTCCGGGACTGGATTATAAAATCAGTTATGACGTATCGAAATTCCTGGATGCCTCTATGGAGCAGGTAATCGATACCTTAAGAGATGCCTTTATACTGGTTGCCCTGGTGGTATTTATCTTCCTCGGTGACTGGCGTTCCACGCTGATCCCGATATTAGCGGTTCCGGTTTCCTTAATCGGTGCCTTCTTTGTCATCCAGTTTTTCGGAATCTCGATCAACCTGGTGACACTGTTTGCATTGGTACTGGCCATTGGTATTGTGGTCGATGATGCGATAGTCGTCGTCGAGGCAGTGCATGCCAAATTTGAAGAATACCCGCACATAACGCCATACCAGGCTGTTAAAAAAGTGTTGGGTGAAATTAGTGGGGCAATTATCGCGATTACTGCCGTAATGGTGTCTGTATTCGTACCGATATCCTTTATGTCCGGTCCGGTAGGAACGTTCTACCGCCAGTTCTCTATTACGATGGCCAGTTCAATTGTTATTTCGGCCTTGATTGCGCTTACCCTTACACCGGTATTGTGTGCCATGTTGCTGAAAAACAACCATGGAAAAGAAACCAAAAAGAATTTATTGACGAAAGGTCTGGACAGTTTTAACCGTGTCTTTGATAAAATGACCGGAAAATATGTAACCTTACTGAAATCGATCGTGAGCAGAAGATGGCTGACATTCGGAGTATTGATTGCATTCTGTGCAGGTACTTTCTATGTGAATAAGATTCTTCCGTCCGGATTTATTCCAAGTGAGGATCAGGGTACTATTTATGCCATTATTCAGACACCGCCGGGATCGACACTGGAAACAACCAATCAGGTATCGCAGCGATTACAGAAAATTTGTGAGCATGTAGATGGTGTAGAATCAGTATCTTCTCTTGCCGGTTATGAGATCATGACAGAAGGTAGGGGATCCAATGCCGGTACCTGTCTTATTAACCTTAAAGAATGGTCAGACAGGGATCATACGGTTACTGAAATCATGGAGGAACTGGAAGAAAAAACCAAAGGACTTGGTGCGAAAATAGAATTTTTCGAACCGCCGGCAATTCCGGGATTTGGTTCTTCGGGCGGTTTCTCGATGCGTCTTCTGGATAAGAGTACTACGGTAGACTATAAAGACTTCGATAAAGTGAACAAACAGTTCATGGAAGACTTGGGTAAACGCAAAGAGTTAACCGGTCTGTTCACGTTCTTCGCGGCAAACTATCCTCAGTATGAACTGGAAATAGACAACCAGCTGGCCATGCAAAAAGGAGTGTCTATCGGTAAAGCGATGGAAAACCTTGACATTCTGATTGGTAGTACTTACGAACAGGGATTCATTAAATTTGAACGTTTCTTTAAAGTATACGTGCAGTCGGATCCTAAGTTCAGAAGACTTCCGTCGGATATCTTAAACCTGTATATTAAAAACGATCATGGCGAAATGGTACCGTATTCGGCATTTATGCGATTGAAAAAAACACAGGGACCTAATGAGATTACCCGTTATAATATGTACAACTCGGCAGCGATACAGGGACTTCCGGCAAAAGGTTATACTACAGCTGAAGCCATTCAGGCAGTTCGTGAGGTTGCTAAAAAATCATTGCCAAAAGGTTATGACATTGCCTGGGAAGGACTTTCTTATGACGAAGCGGGTAAAGGAAATGAATCGATTTACATCTTTTTAATTGTATTGTCGTTTGTGTACTTTGTTTTAGCGGCACAGTACGAAAGCTTTATTATTCCGTTAGCGGTGGTTTTCTCGCTTCCGGTTGGGGTTTTCGGTTCGTTTTTACTGCTGAAACTTATGGGACTTCAAAATGATATTTATGCTCAGATCGGGCTTATCATGCTTGTCGGACTGCTCGGTAAGAACGCCGTACTGATCGTCGAATTTGCCGTCCAGAAGCACCATGAAGGTGCCACGATACTCGAAGCGGCGATTGAAGGGGCCAAAGTGCGTTTCCGTCCGATCCTGATGACTTCATTTGCCTTTATCGCCGGATTAATTCCGTTGATGGTCGCAAGCGGAGCCGGAGCTATCGGTAACAGAACACTTGGTTCTGCGGCACTGGGTGGTATGCTTTTCGGAACAATTTTCGGGGTAATTATCGTACCGGGACTGTATTATATTTTTGGCTCATTTGCCGATGGCAGAAAATTAATACGGGATGAAGAAGACAGTTCTTTATCACAGGAATTTGTGCATCAGATAGATAACTTTACAAAAGAAGAAGAAAATGAGTAAGCGATTAAATATATATATTGGTATAGGCGTAAGCTGTTTACTACTAACTGTTGCGGGGTGTAAAGCCCCTGCAACATTGGGAAGACCGGAAAACAAAACGGTTCCGGCAGCCTATAACAGCACCGCAGCACAGGATAGTGTGAATACCGGTAAAATGAAGTGGAAGGAATATTTTACAGATAAATACCTGATAGCACTTATTGACACGGCACTGGTGAAAAACCAGGAACTGAATGTTACCCTGCAGGAAATCGAGATCAGCAGAAACGAAATCAGAGCCCGAAAAGGAGAGTATTTACCGTTTGTAGGACTTAAAGGTTCTGCCGGTTTTGATAAAGTGGGCCGTTTCACAAACATTGGTGCCCTTGAAGCCAATACCGAGATCAAACCGGGTAAAGAAATGCCGGAGCCGTTACAGGATTATGCAGTAGGCGCTTATGCTACCTGGGAAATCGATATCTGGAACAAGCTGCACAATGCTAAAAAAGCAGCCGTAAGCCGATACCTGTCTTCCGTTGAAGGTAAAAACTTCACGGTAACAAACATGATTGCCGAAATCGCGAATTCCTATTATGAATTATTGGCTTTGGATAACCAGCTGGCTATTGTAAAACAGAATATTGATATTCAGACCAATGCATTGGAAATTGTAAAACTGCAAAAACTGGCTGCCAGAGTAAACGAACTGGCTGTCCGCAGATTTGAAGCACAGGTTTTGAATACCAAAGGCTTACAATATACCATTCAGCAAAAAATTACGGAAACGGAAAACAGGATCAACTTCCTGGTGGGCAGATTCCCGCAGCCGGTTGAAAGAAGTTCCGTGACGTTCAGCAATCTGACACCTGCGGTTACGCATGCCGGACTACCGTCGCAGTTACTGGAAAACCGTCCGGATGTAAAACAGGCCGAACTGGAACTGGCAGCGGCCAAACTTGATGTAAAAGTAGCCAAAGCGAGATTCTATCCTTCATTGGGAATTTCGGCCGGAATCGGGTACCAGGCATTTAACCCAAGTTACCTGATAAAACCGGAATCATTGCTTTACTCTTTAGCAGGTGATATTGCCGCGCCGTTAATCAACAGAAATGCGATAAAAGCGACTTATTATACCGCTAATGCAAAGCAGATTCAGGCGGTTTACAACTATGAGCGTACTATTTTAAATGCTTATGTGGAGGTTGCGAACCAGCTGGCTAAGATTCAGAATACCGAAAAAATGTTTGATTTAAAATCCAAACAGGTAGAAGCGCTGAACCAGTCCATTGAAATTTCAAACGATCTGTTCGGTTCGGCAAGAGCGGACTATATGGAAGTTTTAATGACCCAGCGTGACGCTTTGGAATCGAAATTTGAACTTATAGAAACCAAAATGAAGCAGATGAATGCCATGGTTAACATTTACCGGGCATTGGGTGGCGGATGGAATTAAGCACTGCTGTCTGAAAAATCAGAGCGTAGTATATAAAAAGCCTTCAAAGTATTTCTTTGAAGGCTTTTTTAATTTCAGGAAGTATCGCTTTTGCAATACCGGTCTTCTGTTTCTACAGGTTATCCGGATTAGCTGGCGGAAGCACTGTTCCAGAAAGCATCTTCTTCTTCAATTCTTTCAGAAAACAACCAGACTTCTTTAATGACATCACCTTCAATCCGCAATAGATCAACACCTTTCATGGCAAGGGATTGCCCGTTTTTTTCGGCTTTAAAGTGAATCGCCGCCGTAACCAGTTCGCCATTGTCTGCAAGATAGTCCACATGATCTATGGCAAAAGTACCGTTGCTCCATTTGACAAAATTTCCAAGATGGGCAAACAGCTCAGCTTTACCGCTGTATGTTCCGGACTGTATGCCTTTTCCAGGCTGATGCCATACCACATCGTCCGACAGCAACGCGCCTACAGTATCAAAATCGCCTTTTGAAACCGCAGTAAAATAAGACCGGACAATTGTTACATTTTTTGACATAAGATATATTTTTAGGGGTTAACAATACCGGACAAATTTCTATATTTGCTTTCATCTGGACAAGTACTTACAAAAAAGTAGGGTACTTACCAAAAGTAAAAAAATACTGATTATCAATAGTATAAAATGGAAATAAATATTTCGGATGAAAACTGCCCGTTGCGAAAAACGCTCGAGATCATCGGTGGAAAATGGACAATGCTGATTATCTTTCAGATCAATTCCAGAACCATCCGCTATGGAGAACTAAAGCGCTGTATTGTTGGAATCAGCGAGAAAATGCTGATCAATCAGCTGAAATATCTGTGTGAAAAAGGAATCGTCAGCAAAAAGGCTTATCCGGAAATTCCGCCGCGGGTGGAATATACCTTAACACCTTTGGGAAAGGAATTACTGCCCATTATTGATGAAATCATTACATTTGGGCTTAAGCATAAACTATAAAAAGTGAAGAACATTCCTGTCAGACATCTTGGTGCCGTGATCAATGAACCGCATTTTTCCGAAGGTTTCAACATTCGGGATGTTGCCACATTGTTGTCCGGCAGCGATATGGTGCAGGAACTTCACCGTCATAGTTTCTTTTATATCCTGGTTCTTGAAAAAGGAGAAGGCATGCACAGTATTGACTTTGTAGACTATCCGATCGGGAAACAAACGGTCTTTTTTATGCGTCCGGGACAGGTGCATCAGCTGGTTTTAAAAAGCGGAAGTTCGGGTTATTTAATCGGATTTACTCCGGACTTTTATGTACCGCTTGAAAAATCGGCCAGCCAGGTTTTAAGAAAAGTCAGCGCGAAAAATTACTGCTCGATTACTGCCGGCAGCTTTACAAAACTACTGGCGGTCCTTGCCAATATTTTAGAAGAATACCATAAAAAAGAAGAACGTTATGAAGCAGTCATACGGTCCAATCTGGATATCTTTTTTATTGAATTGCTGCGGCAAAGCAAAAATCCTCAAAAATCCTCAAACGAAGGCAGCGAATACCAGCAGGAACGGTTTGAAGAACTGCAGGAACTGCTTGCCGTTCACATTGCGGAACAGAAACAGGTTTCGTATTATGCCGGAAAACTTAACCTTACAGCCTATCAGCTGAATGGGATTACGAAAGCGACGCAGAACAAAACCTGCTCGGAAGTAATCAACGATTATATTATTCTGGAAGCCAGACGAAACTTGCTGGCAACTTCCGGTTTGATCCACCAGATCGCCTGGGAACTGGGATATGAGGATGTATCCTATTTTATCCGTTTCTTTAAAAAACAAACCGGTTACACACCGGATGCTTTCCGGCAGCATTTTAAATAAGTCCTATACAACTTCATTTTTATCCTATAACAGCACTTTTCAATCAGGATACCTTTGTCATAGAAAATGTTTCAGACAAAAGTAATGCGATATGAAAACAAAAGTCCGGTTCCAGACTGCCTTAAAAATCTGGATAGTCATTTACCCGTCCATCACCTTATTTCTGTACCTGTTTAACGGCGCAATGGCCGGTTTGCCTTTGTACCAGCGAACACTTATCCTGACGATAATTCTGGTTCCCTGGATTATTTTTCTGGGTGTACCGCTAGTGGATTTTATCATCGGCCGGATCGCATCCGGAAAGAAGAACACTTAAAAACGGATGGCGGTGTTTTCACGACGGACTTTTCTGCAAAAAAGCGGATTTGCTTTTGCAGCTATGGCATTGCCAGTAAACATACATGTTGACTTAAAAAATAATACGATGAAAAAGAACAGTGTTTTTGATGTGATCATCATAGGCGGAAGCTATTCCGGATTAGCCGCAGCGATGGCTTTGGGCAGAGCCCTGAAAAATGTTTTGGTGATCGACAGCGGTTTGCCATGTAACCGGCAAACGCCGCATTCCCATAATTTCCTGACACAGGACGGACGGACACCAAAAGAAATTGCAGCAATAGCAAAACAACAGGTGGCAGTGTACGATACCGTTTCATTTGTTGCCGGTAAAGCGGTAAGCGGGGAGAAGAAGGCAAACGGTTTCAGCATACAAACGGAATCCGGGGAAATATGGCAGGCCAGCCAGTTGATTTTTGCAACCGGTATTCGGGATGTATTGCCTGCGATTAAAGGAATAGCCGAAAGCTGGGGCATATCGGTACTGCATTGTCCCTACTGCCACGGATATGAAGTGCGAAACCGGAAAACGGGCATAATCGGGAATGGGGAAGTGGCCTTCGAACAGGCAAAACTCATTGCCAACTGGACAAAAGAGCTGACCGTATTTACAAACGGAGCGGCAACATTTACCGGAATACAACGGGACAAGCTTGCACAACACGGTATCAGCATTGAAGAAAAGGAGCTTGTGGCATTGGAGCATACTAACGGTCAGGTACGAAATGTGGTATTTGCAGACCATTCAAAGAAAGCAGTCGATGTCCTGTATATCCGGAGTCCGTTTGAACAGCATTGCGGCATACCGGAAATGCTGGGATGCGAATTAACGGAAGAAGGCTATCTGAAAACCGATGCTTCACAGGAAACAACCGTCAGCGGAATTTATGCCTGCGGGGATAATGCTTCCCGTATGCGGACAGTGGCCAATGCCGTAGCAACGGGAACAGCTGTCGGGATGGGATTAAGCCGGAAAATGATAATGGAACAATTTTAAAACGACCGGCAATGAACGAATCATTTGATGACGAATACAGAACATTCTGGAACAGCAGGTACCAAGATCCGGAATATGCCTATGGCAAAAATCCCAACCGTTTTTTTAAAGAGCAGCTCGCTCAATTAACGCCCGGAAATATCCTGCTGCCGGCCGATGGTGAGGGACGTAACGGAGTATTTGCTGCCCGGTCCGGGTGGCAGGTTACCTCGCTTGACCTGAGTGTGGAAGCAAAAAACAAAGCCTTGCAGCTTGCCGCAGAATGCGGTGTATCCCTTAATTATCACGTTGGCGATCTGGAAGCGCTGCATTATGAAAAAGAATCGTTCGATGTGATTGCCCTTATCTATGCTCATTTTTCGGCAGCAAAAAAGTCGGCATTGCATCAAAAACTGCTGGAATGGCTCAAGCCCGGCGGAACAATAATTTTGGAGGCATTCAGTAAAAACCACCTGGAGCTTGTGCGCAGCAATCCGAAAGTAGGCGGACCCAAAGACGCGGGCATGCTGTTTTCTACGGATGAAATACAAAAGGATTTTGAGCATTGTGCCATAACCATACTGGAAGAACAGGAAATAATGCTGGAAGAAGGGCTTTACCACATTGGTAAGGGTGCTGTCATCCGGTTTGTGGGCAGGAAACAAGTGTAACTTAATATATAAAATATGAAAATTATTATCGTAGGTGCGTCGGGCACCATGGGGAAATACCTTACTGAAGCCTTTCAGGAAGAACATGACATTATTACCGTCAATACCAATAGCGGTGCTATTCCAACCGATATCACCGATGTCGCTGCTATTGAAAAGATGTACCGGGAAGCTGGTGCTTTTGATGCTCTTATCTGCACGGCCGGACCAACGTTTGTAGGTCCCTGGAGCCGTCTGACCGATCAAGAATTCCGGAAAGGAATAGAAGGAAAACTGATGGGGCAGGTAAACCTGGTACTGATCGGACAGCATTATATCAATCCCAAAGGCTCTTTTACCCTTATAACCGGAGCTTTAACAAAAGAACCTCAACGCAATTTTGCCAATGCCTCTGCGGCTAACGGAGCGGTTGAAGCCTTTGTTCGCGCTGCCGCCATTGAATTGGAAAACGGTATCCGCATCAATGCTGTAAGCCCAACCGTTATTGAAAACTCACCGCAATATTTCCCGTTCTTTCCGGGTGAGATACCTACTACAATGAAAGCTTTGGAAGCAGGCTTCCGCAAAAGCCTGTTCGGAGCAGGAACCGGACAGGTGATCGTGCCTTAAAAATGACCGGGATAGTATAAAGATATGCCTGATGCACCCCATTGTAATGGAGATAGTCAAGAACCGGTTACTTTTTGAATACCAGTAAATTAATGAATATATGGCGATTTGTGATTTTTTAAAGAGATTGGATTTTGTTTAATGGTAAATTGCGTACATTTACTATTGCGCATCACCAAATAAAAATTCTCATGTCATTCTACCCATTTAATAATGAGGAAAGGAATCATAACCAGCTACCATCTGGAAGTAAAAGAAATTTTAAGGTATCTGAGAGTGCTTCCAGGAGCGGTAACGCTTCTTCGGCCATTACGGTCAGTCTTGTTCTGTTTCTGATATTCTGTTTAAAAGTTGATTTCGCTGTAAATAAGACGGATATTCAGAGTATTGTACAGATTGTTGCCGGTTTGGGAGGTTTTGCTTTGGCAGTACCGCTATTTCTAAAAGATTTTGAAAGTAATTCGACTTTTTGGAGGCAATTCTATATTACCGCTTTAACTTTTATGCTGGCAACCTTTATCGGGCTGTTTGCATTTTTAACGATGAATAATGACCTGATAAAGACAGGGTTGAACATTTGGTTTGTTGTCCCTGTTTGTGTCTCTTTTGCTATACCCTTAATTAAATACGGTAAGCGGGAGATGAAACAATCTTTGGGTTTATGGGTAGCAGGCTCTTATGGATGCCTTTTTCTTTCATTGATCGATTCAAATGGTAGTTTGCTTGTAAATATTGTAATGCTTTTTACAATTTACGGAATGTATTTAATGTTGGGACTTATGTTTGCGGTACTGGCCGAGCTGCTAATGGCAGGAAATGAAACGAATAATTATGACCGGAAAATAAAAATGGTAATTGAGGAAGTGGTATTGGAGCATAAGGGAGAAGCCATTAATGAAAACAGTCTTTTAGAACTTTTAAAATTGAAGTTTCAGGATAATATGGAAATTTTAAGTCGGAATAAAATCAAAATGCTCGTTCTTGAAATGGATATGGAAACGTTACCGGATCAGCCAAAAATCACTATAACTGAGGATCGTGAGTATGTAATACCAAGATGGAGAAAGGAGTTTGATGTTATTTTAAGTGAAAAAGCTCCGAATATCATTATCACTGATTTTTATAAACAGAGTATCCTGAACTCGATTGACAATTTATTAAAAGAAAGAACATTTGGTGGGTATACCGATAAAATTTACAATTTATTATCAAGATATACCGGACTTTCTGCAGCATTATTGAAAGAAAACGCTGTAATACCTTTACTATATAAGGGCATGGTTGTTTTTAAATATGGAACGGTCATAAATACGCATACAATGCTTATGAAATGGGCAGATATGATGAAATTTAAAGATGAAAATAAAGAAGAATTATACCTGACAACTGAGGAAGAAAAAGTGATTTTTGGTGAAATTGATAGGGATAGACTGGCTTTTGCTGGTGAAACAGAATGGATAGAAAAAGAAATAAATCGGGAAAAATTAAATTTAAAATCTCAGGATTTAAAAACAGACAAGGCTATAAAAATTAGAAGAATGAGACCTGCAAAATAATTGATTTACAAATTGATCCTTATTTTAAAGGCAACTATATCATCCGGTTAAAATATAGTTGCCTTTAATTTTTTCTGCTGATAGGAATTTTTCATCCGGACAATTACTCCAGGCGTTTCAGTCGGAATAACAACTGGATAACGGCCTCCTGGAAATCATCAACAATGGATTGTGAAAAAGACTCCTTAAATACGGAACGATTTGTTTCAACATATTGATAAAAATCTTCGATGTACGGGATATATACTTTAGGGCGGTGGGTTTCCGGTATCACGATATCAAGGGTACCCAACAGAGCGAAACTGGTTTCAACCAGCCTGTCTGTAACACTGGTTAAGGTACCGATCGCCTGGTCTAAAGAGATATGGGTTTCATAACTTCCTTTTCCGGTAACCGACCAATGAATTAATTTTAACGATTGTCTGAAAGAAACAATTTTACCTAAGAATTCAGCTGTTTTAGCCGACTGCTCTTTGTTTGCCATAATAAATATTTTTTAATTAGTGACTTGCTATTTGTTTGTCTGTGACAATTTTATAAGTACTAAATTTACAATATTTCTATGGATTATGGCCGCTGTTTAGTCTTTAAACTAATGTGTCGGTTTTAAGCTGAGGTTCAAAATCTTCCGCCTTTGTAAAATAATGCAGTCCTAAGATTAAAAGCAGGGTTGCGGCAAACAGTATTTTCTGGCCGGTTGGTAAATATTCCCGCAAATTCCCGGAACCGTGAATGTAAAGTGTACTGTAAAAAAAGAGGAGGTACAACGCACACAGCACTTTAAACAAATGCAGCTTTGACATAAAAACAAAAACGGCGATATAAAATACACTTACCAGGAAGATAGTACTGGCAATGGTAACCATGATATCGTGCAGCGGGGTCGCGATTAAAAAGGTAAACAGCATACCGGTAATTCCAAAATACCGGATCACATTGGCGGCGCCCTTTTTCGGGATTCTTTTTGAAAACCCGGCAAAAAACAGCGAACAGCTTACCGACAGGAAAATCATTCCGCCCATAGCCCAAAAACGACCCGCATTGGGCAGGCCAATCAACGCTTTTTCTCCGAACAGGTCGCTGATGTAGTTGTTCGTCCAGCTGTAGCCAATGGCCGTTTTATCAAACTGGGAACCGCCGGGATAATTCAGCGTGGCAATGAGTAGCAGCAATATGGAAACAGAGAAACCAAGTAGTACGGAATGTTTTTTCAGCATCTGTAATAAAATTTATAGGGATCGGTTTGATTACCAGTGGGTTTGCTGCGCTAAGATATAAACTTTAACAATTAAATAGCCATCTGCAGCTAAAATACCCCAAAAGGACTGTGAGCGTTGCTGCTGCCGGAAAAGCAGGCTTATGGTATCGCCAAAAGTAAAGTTATGACGACAGGCCGAAATGTTAATAATCCAAAAATTATGATGTGAAAATTCTGATATTCTTGAAATTAATATACATTTGCCGGAAAAGATACAGTAATTATACCTTATGATAATGATTTGATAAATACGAAAAAGGATCAATTCACTTAATTTAGCAACTTTTCACAGGCTAAATTTTTATGATGAATGACGTTTCTAAATCCATTACAAAAACGACCTGTTTGTTTTTAGAATATTTTTTACAATACTTTGAAAATAAGTGTTTTGTGACAGAGGGGAGTAGTGCTGGCAGCAGCAGAGGATTTAAAACTGATTTCCGGTTAAAGCGTAACAATAAAATTAAAATAATATTCAGTGCATCGTCTAGAAAAGAACACTTTTTAGACGATTTTTTTTCGAAAACTCTCAATTAAATATGTAATTAAAAAAGAAAAGAGCAGCCGGTAAAAACCAGGAATGCAGCCTTGAGGTGTGTGCTATTTTAATATAAAAAGGAATTTTAGCACATGTTAAAAGCAGGCATGCCCGGTGAGCTTCCCTTTTCACAATTAAATTTTATCAAATGAAATTAAAAACTACGTTAAAACAAATTTGCTTTCTGCTCCTTTTTTCACTGTTGTCACAGCAACAGGCATTTTCGCAATGTTTCGAGATTGAAAGTATCCTGGTAGATGCCTGTGGGGTAGATGAAGGTCTCAATGAAATGGTCCGGTTTAAAGTGGGAACCGCCAGCATTAACACGAATAACTTAGTCGTAAGCTGGCCGAACAATACCTGGAGAGGACTGATTAAAAATACGGTTACTGCAAATAAAGTAGCACAGTTAAATGCCGATATTGTTGCAGCCGGCGGTTGCGGACAGTTATTGGAACCTACAGGCGGTGTGCTTCCGGCTAATGCCCGGGTAATTCTGGTAACCAGTTTTAACATGGATACCGCCTTAAACTCTTTTGGCGCGCTAACGGAAACGTTTTATATTATATTTCAGAATAACCCTTCTACTGTTGCTGGGCATTTCGCTAATTTCGGTTCCGGTTCCCGAACCCTTACCATGTCTTTTAACAGCTGTGTGGATACGGTTACCTATAACAGAGCATTACTGATTGATACCGACGGTGTTCCCGGAGCAGCAGATGGTGCGACGGTATTGTTTACACCTGCCGGCGTTGCGACCTATATTAACAACGGTTGTGCGGCACCGGTACCGCCATTCACGGTAGACGGCGGCCCTCAGACCATGACAGCCTGTGCAGGAGCTACGATTAATTTAAGTGGAACCGCTCAGGGACAGCAATCGGTACAATGGTCTGCTGCAAGTGGTACTTTTGGAACGCCAGCAGCCCTGACAACCACCTATACGATCAGTCCGACAGCAACCGGAGTAATTGTCCTGACATTAACGGCGACAAATAGCTGTGGTGCTACCATAAGCGATACGATCAATCTAACGATTTCGAACAGTACAACCCCTAATTTTGCAACGACTTTAGCGTTATGTAACGGAGCAACCGCACCAACTCTGGCGACTACGTCACCAAACGGAATCACGGGAACCTGGAACCCGGCAGTGATTAACAATACCACCAGTGGTAATTATGTGTTCACGCCCAATGCAGGTCAGTGTGCCGTACCGGTAACCTTAGCAGTAACCGTAACGAATGGTACTACACCAAACTTTGCAACGACTTTAGCTTTGTGTAACGGAGCAACCGCACCAACTCTGGCAACCACATCACCAAACGGTATCACAGGAACCTGGAACCCGGCAGTAATTAACAATACCACCAGTGGTAATTATGTATTCACGCCCAATGCAGGTCAGTGTGCTGTACCGGTAACTTTAGCGGTAACGGTAGCCAATAGCATTACGCCAAACTTTGCAACCACTTTATCTTTTTGTAACGGAGCAACGGCACCGGCTTTGGCAACGACATCACCAAACGGTATCACAGGAAGCTGGAACCCGGCAGTGATCAGCAATACCACCAGTGGGAATTATGTGTTCACGCCCAATGCAGGTCAGTGTGCTGTACCGGTAACGTTAGCTGTTACGGTAACGAATAACACTACACCAAATTTTGCAACCACTTTATCCCTGTGTAATGGAGCAACGGCACCGGCTTTGGCAACCACATCGCCAAACGGAATCGCGGGAACATGGAATCCGGCAGTGATCAGCAATACTGCCAATGGTAACTATGTGTTCACGCCCAATGCAGGTCAGTGTGCTGTACCGGTAACGCTGTCCGTTACGGTAACGAATAACACTACACCTGATTTTGCTACAACTTTAATCCTGTGTAACGGAACTACTGCACCGGCTTTAGCGGCAACTTCACCAAACGGAGTGACCGGTACCTGGAATCCGGCAGTGATTAGCAATACTACGAGTGGTAACTATGTGTTCACGCCCAATGCAGGTCAGTGTGCTGTACCGGTAACCTTGGCAGTAACGGTTACAAATAGCATTACCCCTGATTTTTCAACGGCTTTAACCTTATGTCACGGAGCTACGGCACCGGCTTTAGCAAATACATCACCAAACGGCATCACAGGAAGCTGGAATCCGGCAGTGATTGACAATACTGCTAACGGTAACTATGTGTTTACCCCAAATGCAGGACAATGTGCCGCACCGGTAACCTTAGCCGTTACGGTAACTAAAATTGATTTTACCCTGAATGATAACTGTGTTAACGGAAATTATATTGTAGAAGCTACGCCAAATGCCGGTTCCTATAATGCCAGTAATGTGGACTATGTTTGGAAAAACAGCCAGGGGAATGTTGTGGGAACAAACGAAGCGACTTTAAATGTAACAGAAGTATTGAACGCTGTTGCTGCTCCGGTATTTCCAATGACGTTTAGGCTAACGGTTACAACACCGGAAGGATGTACCGAAACAGGAAATGTAGTTGTTTTAAGCACATTCTGCGCGATCCAGAAAGGTATTTCACCGAATAATGATAACAAAAATGATTTCTTTGATTTAGTGGGATTAAATGTAAAACACCTGACAATCTTTAACCGCTACGGAACAAAAGTGTACAGTTATGCCAACTATAGCAACCAATGGTATGGACAGTCTGATAAAGGAGACGAACTGCCATCTGCAACCTACTATTATGTAATTGAATTTGACGGTCAGCCTTCAAAAACAGGATGGATTTACATTAACAGAGAAAGAAGCTAATCAAGAACAAACAGCAATGCTTACGGCAGTTACAGGCCGTAAGCAGCTTAAAACATAAAACGATAAAGTTACCCATGAAGAAAATATACCTGACAGCCCTGATTGCCCTTATGGCGCTGATGGATGTCCAAGCCCAGCAAGACCCGCATTATACTCAGTATATGTATAATATGAACGTGATAAATCCGGCCTATGCCGGTTCGAAAGAAAACCTGTCTTTTGGACTTTTATACCGCAAACAATGGGTTGATATTGAAGATGCACCAACCACAGGAACCTTCTTTGTACACAGCCCGACAGGCAAAAACGTAGGACTGGGACTGTCTGTGATTTCCGATAAAATTGGTCCGGTAACGGAGAATAACGTATACGGGGATTTCTCTTATACGCTGAATTTAGGAGGCGAACACCGACTGGCTTTAGGACTTAAAGCCGGAGCAACCTTCCATAAGGTAGGATTGTACAGCGATATTTACCATACGCTGCCCGATGCAGATGACCCGGCTTTCGGACAGGATATCAGTAAAACGTATTTTAACGTCGGATCCGGATTTTTCTACTATACCAATAAGTATTATGTAGCCTTTTCGGTACCGAATATGCTAAAATCCAAACACCTTGATTTTGACGGCCGAAAATTCGGAAGTGAAGTAAGCCATTACTTCTTAACGGGAGGATATGTATTTGAATTATCGGAAAATACCAAATTCAAACCGTCGTTTATGTTGAAATCGGCTTTTAAAGTACCAACATCCCTGGATGTTTCGGCGAACATGCTATTCTTTGATAAATTCGAGATAGGAGCAACCTACAGATTAGAAGATTCCTTTGGCGGAATGGTTAACTATGCGATTAGCCCAAGTGTACGTATCGGATATGCTTATGACCGTATCGTATCGGATTTAAAAGTAACAACACCGGCTTCCCACGAAGTAATGCTGTTGTTTGACCTGAACTTCCCGAAAAAAGTATCGCGTTCACCACGTTATTTCTAATCTAAAAAACCACCGGAAACATGAAGAATCTATATATTACATTAAGCCTGGTTATTGCGGGTGCAACGATGAATGCACAAAATTCCGCGACAGCTAAAGCCGACAAACAATTCAATCGCTTTGAGTATGTTTCTGCCGCAGCAGAATACCTGAAATTAGTCGATAAAGGCAAAGCCGATGCCTATGTGTATAAACAACTGGGCGATGCGTACTACAACGTATTCAATACAGCCGAATCGGCAAAATGGTATGCCAAAGCAATCTCTGAAAAGAAACAGGATGCTGAAACATATTTCCGTTATGCACAGATGCTGAAAGCCAATGGCAAATATGATGAAGCCAACAAACAAATGCAGCAGTTTGCCGGTATGGCTCCAAACGATTTAAGAGCGAAAGCCTTTAAAGAAAACCCGGATTACCTGCCAAAATTGCTGAACAAACAAAAGATGTACACAGTAAAATCATTGGACATCAACAGTGATAAATCCGACTTTGGAGCGTTTTTATCGGAGAACAGTTTTTATTTTACCAGTGCACGTAATACTGCCAGAAAAACATACAAATGGAATGACGAGCCTTTCCTGGATATTTACCGCGCCAGCTATAATGCAGACGGAACCATTACCGATGCCGTAGCCCTGGATGAGATTAACAGTAAATACCACGATGGTCCGGTAACGATTACGGGTGATGGGAACACCATGTATTTTGCCAGTGAGAGCTTTAAGGAAAACAGCTTTGAAAAAGACAAAGCCAAAAAACTGAAAATGGGACAGGTTAACCTGTTCAAAGCGACTAAAGACGGCAATAAATGGGGAAATGTAACGGCATTGCCATTTAACAGTAACCAATATTCTACCAGCAATCCGAGTATCAGTAAAGACGGAACTACCTTGTACTTTTCATCGAACATGCCGGGATCTGTCGGAGGAATTGATATCTGGAAAGTAGCGGTAAACAAAGACGGAAGCTACGGTACGCCGGAAAACTTAGGAAAGAAGGTAAATACCGAAGGCGATGAATCGTTTCCGTTTATTACAGAAGATAATGCAGTATTGTATTTTGTATCCAACGGCAGATCTGGTCTGGGCGGATTGGATGTGTTTATGATCAACCTGAACAAAGGAACCGAAGCGGTAAACCTGGCCAAACCGATCAACAGTGAAAAAGACGATTTTGCCTTCACGTTTAACCAGTCTAAAAACATCGGATTCTTTTCCAGTAACCGTACCGGGGAAGACAACATCTATCAGGCAACACCAAACTGTGATGTCGCTGTAATTGCCGTGGTGAGTGATGCCAGGACCGGTGCTATTCTTTCGGGTGCCAAAGTAGCGATCCTGGATGAGAAGAAAAATATCATCGGAAACGAAGTAACTGCTGCCAATGGAGAAGTAGCCTATCATGTGGAATGCGACAAGGTATATACGTTACAGGTAGCAAAAGACGGATTTGAGAGCAATACTTTTGTGGTAACAAAACAAAAAGGCGGCGAACAAAAAATCGATGCGAAGTTGAACCCTATTGACGTTATTGTAACGGAAAAAGAAATCGTATTGAAAGACATCAACTTTGAATTCAATAAGAGCAACATCACCCAGGAAGGTGCTTTTGAGCTGGATAAATTGGTACAGGTGATGCAAAACAATACGCAAATGGTTATTATGGTGAAGTCGCATACAGACAACAGAGGAAATGACCACTACAATATGAGGTTATCAGACCGAAGAGCCAAAGCGACAGTTCAGTATGTTATTTCAAAAGGTATCGCAGCAAACAGAATCTCCGGAAAAGGATATGGTGAGAGCGAGCCAAAAACAGACTGTAAAGAAAACTGTACCGAAGCAGAACACGCAGCAAACAGAAGAAGTGAATTCTTAATTATCAAAAAATAAGAAATCAGAAATAATAAAAAAAGGGAGCCGGCAGGCTCCCTTTTTTTATTATGCTGCGTTGTAAATCTGTGTGGAATACTAACAAACACGGTTATTTTGTTACGGAGAGGCCTGCAATAAATCTTTCCGCTACTGTAGAGGTATATTAAACAGACACCGGCATTGCCGTTTTAACCGGGAATGACTTTTCGCATTTGATCGTTGCTTATGCTTTCCGGGCGATAAGTACCGGCTGGTAATACCCGGATTCGTCCGGCATCAGCCATTTTATACCGGTGTATCCGGCTTTTTCAAAGATAGCCGTCATTTCACTTCTTTGATAGGCTTTGTATTTTGTTGTCCGGAGCGAGGTATGAAAGTTTTCATCTTTGCCTTTCAGCATAAAATGGTTAACGGTATAAACATTGTCTTCCGTCCAGTCCCATATCTGAAAAGAAATTGCTCTCTGATCGCCGGTTTCCTTTATGGTAGGCTGGGTGCTGAGCGGTTTTTGTTCCAGTACTTTGTCATAATCCCTGATGCTGGCAAGGAATACACCGCCGGGTTTCATTTTGGACAGTATGTTTGCAGCCGCTAAAAGCAGGTCGGCTTTGTCCAGTAAATGCGGTAATGCATTGTCGCAGGCAATCACCACATCAAAAGTACCTTCAACATCGGTGTTCAGGGTTTTAAAATCGGCTACGCCAAATGATAGCGCCACATTCAGCCTGTCGGCTTCAACACGGGCTCTTGCTACTGCTTTCGGACTTAGATCGGTTGCCTGTACCTGATATCCGAGATTTGCCAGGCCAATAGCCTGAGTACCTATGCCGCAGGCACAATCCAGTAAGGTCACCGGTTCCGTTTTGGTAAAATGCCGGATAATATTGTCCAGCGTTTTTGCCTGGCCCGTTACGGCACTTTCCCAGTCGTCAAAGATTAAATGATAATCTTCCGACAGTTCATCATAGAATTTTATATTCAGGTCGCTTCCCATATTTATTATACTTCGTTACTCTAAATTGATCCTGATTTCAAATGTACGATTATTGGCGGCATATAAAATAGTAGCGTATGGGAATAATGAATTTTAAAGCAAACGGGCTTAATTGCTGTAATGAGATGCTTTTGTTTTTTTGATTTAAAACAGTCATTATTCTATTTTATTTCGAAAAAAAATGCGGTGTAAAAATCAGCTAAAAAAGCTAAATCGTTTATTTACAGCGATTTACTTATTAAATAAACAATAATAAAAATCAGATTACTCACAACTTTCAAAAGTAAATCTTAAAAAACACTCAACTATAAATAGTTAAAATCGGTTTTTAATGTATTAATCGTAAAAGTAAACACTATTCTGTTTTTTTACGAAAAACATTCCCGGTGTTTAAAATATTCTTTTTACTTTGCGAATGAGATTATAACTAACTATAATTGAATATTTTATGACAAAAAATTACTTAACCGGTAGCAGGCTGTATGCGCTGCTGCCCCTGCTTCTTTGTGCCTGTACGGTTCAGTCCCAGGACCTCATCTGGGAAAAATCGTATGGCGGC
>NZ_MKTM01000042.1:0-33750 GCF_001898245.1 Flavobacterium sp. 40-81 | reverse complement strand
AGTTTAATGATGAAAACACCTAATTTTATACATGAAAAAACCAGCCAGGTAAGCCTGACTGGTTAATATATTTTTATTCTAAAATCTGTCAACCTATTTTAGGACGACTCAACTATAATTAAAATTATACGTGTAACGATCTGTTATCTGTAGCGGCCAAAGCAGCTTCTTTAACAGCTTCCGCAAATGTTGGATGCGCATGGGACATTCTTGAAATATCTTCAGCCGAAGCTTTAAATTCCATTGCCGTTACCGCTTCTGCGATTAAATCGGCACAACGGGCACCAATCATGTGAACTCCTAAAACTTCATCTGTTTTTGCATCGGCCAGGATTTTCACGAATCCGTCAGTATCAGCACTTGCACGGGCACGTCCTAAAGCTTTGAACGGGAAACTTCCCGACTTGTAGGCAACACCAGCTTCTTTTAATTGTTCTTCTGTTTTTCCAACAGCAGCAACTTCCGGCCAGGTATAAACAACACCCGGAATTAAGTTATAATCGATATGCGGTTTTTGTCCGGCAAGATATTCTGCTACGATCACACCTTCTTCTTCCGCTTTGTGTGCTAACATTGCACCGCGAACCACATCTCCGATTGCATAAATATTTGAAGCAGTCGTTTGTAAATGGTCGTTTACTTCAACCTGTCCTCTTTCGGTAATTTTCACGCCGGCTTTATCTGCGTTCAATCCGTCTGTATACGGACGACGGCCTACAGAAACCAAAGAATAATCTCCTTCTAAAGTAATGATCTCTCCTTTAGCATTTTCAGCTTTAACCACAACAGCATCACCATTGCGCTCTACCGATTGTACTTTGTGTGAGGTATAGAATTTCATTCCCTGTTTTTTCAACACTTTCGTCAGTTCTTTTGACAAAGCACCGTCCATACCCGGAATGATTCTGTCCATAAATTCCACTACCGAAACCTGAGCTCCCAAACGAAGGTAAACCTGACCTAATTCCAGTCCGATTACACCACCACCAATAATTACCAGGTGTTTTGGTACTTCTTTTAATTCCAAAGCTTCCGTAGAAGTAATGATTCTTTCTTTGTCAATTTTGATAAAAGGCAAAGAAGACGGTTTGGAACCGGTAGCAATAATTGTATTTTTAGCTTCTATTTTTTCTACAGTACCGTCTTTTTTAGTAATCACAACAGTCGTTGCATTTTCAAACGATCCTACTCCTTCAAAAACAGTAATTTTATTTTTATCCATTAAATATTTAACACCGCCGGAAGTCTGGTCAACAACTGCCTGTTTACGGGCAATCATTTTCTCTAAATTTACTTTTACTTCACCGGCAACTTCAATTCCGTGATCGGCAAAATGAGAAAGCTCTTCATAATGATGTGAAGAGGCCAGCAATGCTTTAGATGGAATACATCCCACATTTAAACAAGTACCTCCTAAAACAGAATATTTTTCAATAATGGCAGTTTTCATTCCTAATTGTGCGCAACGAATTGCTGCAACATAGCCCCCAGGACCTGAACCAATAACAACTACGTCAAATGAACTCATAGTATTTATTTTATGTTGTGTTTTTAAAAATTTCATTACAAAATTAAGGAATTTTGTTTACACGAAATTGGTTTATCTGCAAAATAAAAGCGCTTTTAACGTTCCTTTATATACTGTCCGGATTAATTGCGGTATTCGTAAAAACAGGGCCTAAAAAAACCCCGGAAATCCGGGGTTTTCAAATATCTTTTTAAAACGATATTACATTACGTCCAGACAGGTATATACCTGCGGGCAGGCAATATATCTTCTGCAATAAGCCGGTCCGGTTACCGAACCGCTGCACGAACAACCGCATAATGACAAGTCCGGGTTAATAACTCCGACTGCACCGGTAATTGTTCTTTGATTTTCTTTTGACAATACCTGTACTCCGGCAATGTTTAGTAGGTTTGTTTTCATAGTAGTAGGATTTATTTACGTTAAAATGATTACTTATATCTTATACCTCTCCGCAAGTATATACCTGAGGACATCCAATATAACGATCGCAATAACTTGGTCCGGTTACAGCACCACTGCATGAACATCCGCATTTTGATAAATCCGGCTCACCGCTTATCTGCCCTTTGATCATTCTTTGATTCTCTTTTGTTAATACTTGTACACCTGCGATGTTTAAAAGGTTTGTTTTCATAAGTTGTTTGGTTAAAAGGTTTTATATTTAAAATTTAGTACAATTTAGTCGGCTGGCTGAGGACAGGTATAAACATCCGGGCAGGCAAAATAACCGTAGCAATAGTCTGGTCCGGTTACAGCACCTGTACAGGAACAGCCGCATAATGAATAATTTGGCTTACCACTGATTTGTCCTTTAATCATGCGCTGATTTTCTTTAGACAAAACCTGTACACCTTCGATGTTTAATAAATTTGTTTTCATAAGTTGTTTTTTGTTTGATTAATTTAACGCCAAAGTAGTACATTATTCACAACTAAACAACTAAAAAAAAATAAATAATTTCATTTTATACCGAAAAAATAGTCGTATTCTTAACCTGACCTATCATAAATGTACTATGTGTACTTCCTATATGCTGCAAAGTAGTCAATTTTGTAACCATAAATTCCCGGTACTCTTCCATGTCCTTGACACAGATTTTCAGGATATAATCGTAATCACCGCTCACGTGGAAACATTCCAGTACTTCATGTAACTGTACCACTTCTTTTTCAAACTGGTTGATAAACTCTTTGGTGTGCTGCGTGAGCTTCAGGTGGCAGAACACCACAAACCCTTTCTGGATCTTATTCCGGTTCAGCAACGCCACATAATTCGAGATGATCCCTTCTTTCTCTATCTTTTTAATGCGCTCATAAACGGCGGTTACCGACAGGTTCAGTTTTAAAGAAAGCTCTTTATTGGTCTGTTTACAGTCGGTTTGTAATAATTTCAACAGTTTTTTATCAATATCATCAAAATTCATAGTATTATTTTTTGAAATTAAAATATTTTGGCAAAAATGCTATAATTAACATTTAAACAGAAATATAAACTACCAATATACAATTTAATAGTTTTATTTTCCAAGTTTCAAACACATTATTGACTTTTTTTCGCTAATATATTTAATTTGACCTTTTTATTACAGATACCCAAACAACAAACTATAAAGTATGAAAAATTTCAATCCCGCTGATAAAATACAGGATTTACAATATTTTGGAGAGTTTGGAGGCGTAAACCCTTCCATTTCTGACTCCTCTACCTATACATTCCTTTCTGCGAAGACAATGTTTGACACCTTTGAAGGAAATGCAGAAGGATGCTATTTGTATTCACGCCACTCTTCTCCAAGTAATTTATACTTAGGAGAAGCGCTGGCAGCAATGGAAGGAACGGAAACCGCAAACGTGGCCGCTTCCGGAATGGGTGCCATTACTCCTACTTTGCTACAGCTGTGTAAAGCGGGTGACCATATTGTTTCCAGCAGAACCATCTATGGTGGTACGTATGCTTTCATGAAAAACTTTTTACCGCGTGTTGCTATTGAAACGGCTTTTGTGGACATTACCAAGTTAGACGTAGTGGAAGCAGCTATCCAGCCGAATACAAAAGTATTGTACTGCGAAACGGTAAGCAATCCTTTACTGGAAGTAGCTGATATTGCCAGCCTGGCAAAACTGGCCAAAAAACACAACCTGACGTTAGTGGTAGACAATACCTTTTCACCATTATCCGTTGCTCCTGCAAAAATGGGTGCGGACATCGTGATTCACAGTTTAACCAAATACATTAACGGAAGCAGTGATACTGTTGGCGGTGTGGTTTGTGCCTCTGCAGACTTTATCAACTCTTTAAAAAGTGTAAACGACGGAGCCAGTATGCTTTTAGGTCCAACGATGGACAGTTTGCGTTCGGCCAGCGTACTTAAAAACCTGAGAACCTTACACATCCGTATGAAACAACACAGTCACAATGCACAATACCTGGCTGAGAAATTTGAACAGGACGGCATTAAAACGGTTTATCCGGGATTAAAAAGCCATCCAAGCCACGAATTATACAAAGGTATGATCAATCCGGAATACGGTTTTGGCGGTATGATGACTATTGACGTGGGCAGCCTGGACAAAGCCAACGAATTAATGGAATTAATGCAAAACAGAAACTTAGGATACCTTGCGGTAAGTTTAGGTTTCTACAAAACATTGTTCAGCGCACCGGGTACTTCCACTTCTTCTGAAATTCCTTTGGATGAACAGGCCGAAATGGGATTAACCGACGGTTTGATCCGTTTCTCAATCGGTTTGGATAACGATATTGAGAGAACCTATCAGATGATGAAAGATTGTATGATAGAACTTTCGATTTTAAATTAAGTTTTTAGTTTTTTTAGTTTAAATCCGTTTAAGAATTCTTAAACGGATTTTTGTTTGTAACAAATTCCAAACTATTGCAACTAATCTGCTTATACCGGTATTTTGTAGGTTCATTAACACTATCTTGGTATAACTTTAAATAAATTAGCCGTTTTAAAATTCTATTATTAAATGAAAAAAATCACTTTTTTGTTTCTTCTTGCCGGGTCGATGACCTTTGCACAAAGAAATCTGACTATTGAAGAAGCGACAACAGGTCTTCGTACCTACGCTCCCAAGTCGATGCTTGCTACACAATGGAGAAAAGATGTAAAAGCCATTACGTACTTAGACAATTCTTACCAGAATTTAGTAACCCGTAGTGATGCGAACCAATGGAAAGAAACCACGCTTTTAACCAAAGATGATATTCAGAATGCTTTAAAAGCAAAATTCCCTCAGGACGATTTTGCTTTGAGAATGTTTCCTTTTGCTTACAGCTGGAAAGATCAGAACACACTTGCTTTTGAAGTGGGCGGTAAAAAAGCGAATTATATAGTAGAATTTGATGCTGCACAAAAAACAATCAAAAATATTCTATCCATTCCGCTTGATGCAGCGAATCAATTGCCAACCGAAACCAAAAACCGTGTGGCATGGTTAGAAAAAAACAATATTAAAATTACGGATGCCAGCGGAAAAACCATTGCTGTAACGAACGATGAAAATGCCGGAATTGTTAACGGAAGTGATTATACACACCGTCAGGAATTTGGAATTCACCAGGGAATGTGGTGGAATAAAGCCGGCGACAAGCTTTTATATTACCGAAAAGACGAAACAATGGTAACCAACTATCCTTTAGTTGATTTTGGTGCCAGAGTTGCAGCAGTAAAAGATATCAGATACCCTATGGCGGGTATGAAAAGCGAAGAAGTTACTTTGGTGATTTTCGATGTCGCTTCAAATAATAAAGTTACGCTGAAAACCGGTGAACCGAAAGAACAGTTCTTAACCTGTGTTACCTGGGATCCAACCGGTAAATTTGTTTACGTAGGTCTTTTAAACCGCGAGCAGAATCATTTGAAACTAAACAAATATGACGCTGTTTCCGGAGCTTTTGTAAAAACATTGTTTGAAGAAAAGTCGGCAACCTATGTGGAGCCGCAACACGATTTAACATTCCTTCCGAATAACAACAGCCAGTTTTTATACCAAACGGAGAATGAAGGATACAACCACCTGTATTTGTACAATACCGATGGAAAACTGATCAAAAAATTAGGTTATAAAGATATCGTGGTAAAAGATCTTTTGGATTTTGATGCTAAAGGAACAAAAATCAGCTATATCGGAACCGCTAACAACGGATTGGACAGACAATTGTATGAAGTAGACCTGAAATCCGGAGCGACAACACAGTTAACAACCGTTTCCGGTACGCACACTGCCAGCTTAAGTTCTGACGGAACTTTTGTATACGATCAGTACAGCAATACCACTACACCAAATGAAGTGGCGATCATCAACGTTAAATCAAAAAAGGCAACTTCTTTATTGAGCGCTGAAAATCCGTATACCGGAAAAATCAACATGCCTAAAATGGAGTTGGTAACAATTACTTCTGCCGATGGAAAAACTCCGCTTAACGGACGTTTAATTTATCCGGCAAATTTTGATGCTGCTAAAAAATACCCGGTAATGGTTTATGTATATGGCGGTTCGCATGCCCAATTGGTTAACAACCGCTGGTTAGGCGGCGCGAACCTGTTTGACTATTATATGGCACAACAGGGATATGTAGTGTTTACTTTGGACAACAGAGGAAGTGATTCCCGCGGAAAAAACTTCTGTGATGTAAACCACCGTAAATTAGGTCAAAACGAAATGGCTGACCAGATGAAAGGGGTTGAATTCCTAAAATCAAAATCGTTTGTTAATGCCGATAAAATCGGGGTATCCGGATGGAGCTTCGGTGGTTTTATGACCATTTCCCTGATGTTAAACCAAAACGATACGTTTAAAGTGGGTGTTGCCGGCGGACCGGTAACCGACTGGAAATATTATGAAGTAATGTACGGAGAGCGTTATATGGACACACCACAGGAAAATCCTGAAGGATATGAAAAAACAAGCGTTATCAATAAAGCGAACCAGTTAAAAGGTGATTTATTAGTGATTCACGGTGCTCAGGATCCGGTTGTAGTACAACAGCAAAGTATGGAATTCATTGAAGCGTGTATTAAAGCAGGAAAACAGGTAGATTACTTCCTTTACCCTACACACGAACACAATGTTTCCGGAAGAGACCGAATTCATTTAAATGAAAAAATAGCACGCTATTTTGATTTACACTTAAAGAACTAAATGTTTATCCATAAAAAAAGCCTTCTCAATGAGAAGGCTTTTTTTATGGATACTGTTACACCAATTTTCCTGCGTGAACCGCCAGGTCAATTAATTTACAGGAATACCCGTATTCGTTATCATACCAGGATACGATTTTATAGAAGGTGGAATTCAGTTCAATTCCGGCTTTGGCATCAATGATGCTGGCTCTGGTATCGGAAACAAAGTCCTGGGAAACCACATCGTCTTCGGTAAATCCGATAATTCCTTTCATTTCATTTTCGGAGGCCTTTTTCAGTACTGCCATGATTTCATCATAGGATGTTTCTTTTTTCAGCTTTACCGTTAAATCCACTACAGAAACATCGGCCACCGGTACACGCATTGCCATTCCGGTTAGTTTTCCTTTTAGTTCCGGAATTACTTTGGTAACTGCTTTTGCGGCTCCGGTAGAAGCCGGAATAATGTTAACCAAAGCCGATCTTCCGCCTCTGAAATCTTTTTTGGAAGGTCCGTCAACCGTTAACTGTGTCGCAGTTGTGGCATGTATCGTGGTCATTAAACCTTCCACGATTTCAAAATTGTCATGCAGCACTTTCGCTAAAGGCGCCAGACAGTTTGTGGTACAGGATGCATTGGAAACAATAGTATCGGCAGCTGTCATTTTATCGTGGTTTACCCCCATGATAAACATTGGCGCATCGGCAGACGGAGCCGAGATCACTACTTTTTTAGCACCGCCTTTAATATGGGCATCCGCTTTTTCCAGAGTGGTGAAAATTCCGGTACAATCGGCCACAACATCTACCGCCACTTCATCCCATTTTAAAAGGGAAGGATCTTTTTCGGCAGTCACACGGATGTATTTGTCGTTTACATACAACTGACCGTCCTTTACTTCCACTTTCCCGTCAAAACGACCGTGAACCGAATCATATTTTAATAAATAAGCCAGGTGATCAACCGCTAATAAATCGTTGATCGCTACCACTTCTACATTATCTCTTTTTATAGTTTCTCTAAAAACAATTCTTCCGATTCTTCCGAATCCGTTAATTCCTAATTTTACTTTCATCATTTTCTTTTCTTAATAATTACTAAATTGAAACAATCTCAGAAACGCGCAACAGTTCCCTGTCTATTTCCGAATGTCCCTTTACTGCTTGTTCTAATGGGGTCAAAGCTACTTTATCATTCAGTAATCCGACCATATAATTCGATTTTCCTTCCAGTAAGGACTCAACGGCTTTAACGCCTAAACGGCTGGCTAAAACCCTGTCAAAACAAGAGGGAGAGCCACCGCGCTGCATGTGTCCTAAAACGGAAACACGCACGTCATATTCCGGCAGGTTTTCTTCGACATAGTTGCCCAGTTCAAAAACGTTTTTACCAATTTTATCCCCTTCTGCTACGACAACAATACTGGATGATTTTCCGGATTCTTTACTTTTTCGAAGCGATTGCAGCAGTCTTTCCAAACCCAGGTTTTCTTCCGGAATGAGTATTTCTTCGGCACCGGCACCAATTCCCGCATTCAGCGCGATATGTCCGGCATCCCTGCCCATTACTTCCACAAAAAACAAACGGTTGTGGGAACTGGCCGTATCCCTGATTTTATCGATAGCTTCGACAACAGTGTTTAACGAGGTATCAAATCCAAGGGTATGACTGGTTCCGAAAATATCATTGTCAATCGTTCCGGGAATCCCCATGATCGGAAAGTTGAATTCCTTGTTAAAAACCAGACCACCGGTAAAACTACCGTCACCGCCAATGATAACCAGGGCATCGATACCGGCATTTTTAAGGTGTTCGTAGGCTTTTTTACGGCCTTCGGCTGTCATAAAATCTTTTGACCGTGCCGACTTTAATATCGTTCCGCCTTTATTGACAATATTGTTTACCGTTCGGGGTCCCATTTCTTTAAAATCTCCTTCGATCATTCCCTGGAATCCGCGGTATATTCCCGCACATTCAATATTATGATACGCGCAGGTCCTGACCACAGAACGAATAGCAGCGTTCATTCCCGGCGCATCACCACCCGAAGTAAGCACTCCGATCTTCTTAATCGTTTCTAATACCATAAACTCTTTATTTGTAAATTTAATAAATAAACACGAGATACCTTACAGAATATAGGCATATTTAGCATAAACCTAACATTCTTAACAAGGTAATCATGTCGTTAAAATAAGAAGTGTTGTTGTTTAGTTGTAAGCTCTTTTTAATCTACTTCCGGAGCTCTTTTCTGATCCTTTTTAGGTTCTTCGGCGTTTTTGTTTTTTCGATTCTCTATAAACTTGATAAAGTCGGGAGCCAGATCCGAATCCGGTAAACGGTCTGTCGGATTGGTATTGTTGTTCTCTTTTACCTTGGTGAAAATTTTACGCCACAATTCCCGCATGGTATCGAAATCCACCTCATACGAAAGTCCTATTCCCTGTGTATATCCGATACCTTCACCAATATAGTTAATATCGTTTTCACGGTTAAAGGCACGGGCTTTAAGCGATCCGTCCTTGTTTAAACGCAATTGTACTTCCACGTCACCCACAATAACGGATTCCTGGTTTCCGCCCACCGGTACTCCAAACTTACCGTTAATCGTAATGCGCTCATCAATCTGGGAAGATACCGTTACCCCTACTTTACCCTGTGTCTGGGCAAATGGTGTTCTGTCGCCCTGAACGTAGTTAAAACCAACCTTAAATTTATCGTCACTGCCGGCAAAAATATCATCAAAGATAGAGCTGGCCCGTTCAAACAAACTTCCGTAAACGGAGTTGGAAGCACTTTCTGCCGACATGAATCCGCCGGTTCCCAACAGAGCCAAAGCCTGCGTTTGGCGCACGTCTTTATCACTTAGTTTATAATCGATCTCCGATTTTAATACCGAACTCACCGTTGGGAATTCAATTTTAAAATCCGGTTCCGGATTGCTTAAATTACCATTCAGCATGATATACACCTCTGTCGGCACTTTTCTGCTAAAAGAAGCATTATCCAATATTACCGCCGGATTCGCATCGGTTTTATAAACCGCCTGAAGGTTTAAAGCAGCATTCATCGGGTTTCCGTCCCAACGGATGGTACCGTATTCTTTTACTTCAAATTTCTTATCGATTAAGCCCAAGTATTTAAAGTTGTATTCTCCCTTATAGGTCTGGAAATCTCCCCACATGTTGAATTTACCCATCGTATTGATTTCCATCGTGATGAATCCTTCTCCTCTTCCTTTCATTCCGTGCCCGGTATTACGGTCCAGAATAATTTCAATATCGGCATCACGGGTGATACGGAATTCAAATTTCAATTCAATTCCCTTGAATTTATTCAGCACCACTTCCTGGATTCCCTTTTCTTTCGCTTCTTTTTCTTTCTTGCTTAAAAAGTGTATAAAAGCGTTATTTCCAATTCCCTGTGCATCATTCAGCGGGATCTTGATACTGGTTCCTTTATTCGATTCGGCATCCATCTGGATATACAGGCTGCTCACCGGACCGGTGATGGTCGCATCACCCTTTATAAAGGCCGTACCGTAATAAATCGCATCTTCATTGTCCTTTGTATCCAGTGCCAGCAAGTTATCCGATCTTAGCTTTAAATCCAGCTGCCAGTCGTCGAATTTCTTATGGCGGATGGTTCCGTTCAGGATTCCTTTTGTTTTTTCTTTGGTATCGGTCAGCTCAATGCTTCGGAATATAAACTGGTCTTCCGTGACATTGATCAGCGCATTTTCTTCAAAATTATAATCCACGCCCAGATACGGTACTTTCATACCGGCTTCATTCAGATAGATACTGCCGTCCACTTCCGGGTTCCTGACGCTTCCGGCTATCGATGCCCTACCGGAAGCAAAACCTCTCATATCGGAAAAGATACTGCCCAGTAAAGGCCCGATCGGACTGATATTGAATCGCGTGAATCCGGCGTTCAGTGCAAGAATACTTTCCTTGTTAATGATCTCAATATTACCGTTCAGGAAGAAATTCTCTACGTGGTCGTTAATAATCGAAGAATTTACGTTGAATTTTCTAAAGGAATCTTCACCGGTAACTTCCAGGTTCAGATCGCCCATCATCACTTTGTTCACCACAAGCGAATCCACCGTTAACGCTGCCGTTGGCAGGTATACCGATTTGTTCTGTTCCAGGTTTACCTCTCCGTTTAGTTTACCGCCAAAGGACATATTATCCAGCGCCGGCGTTACTTTTCCTAAATCGACATCATCGAAGGAAAGGCGTAACTGCTTATACGTTGAGTCTTTTAAAACACCTTCCAGTTCTACTTTCTGGTCGTTGTGCGACATCATGATCTTTTCAATTGAAAAATCGGTCAGCTTTTTATTGAATACAACCTTGTTGTCTTTTGTATTGTTTTCATTCAGGTACCACAAATAGTCCCTGAAGTTAATTTCTGATTTTTTAAATCCGACTACAGACTGGTTCTTTTCGTTTATTGTGTGGTACAGGTTCAGGTTAAAAAAATCCTGGTTTTTAGGACCTCCCTTAAACTCGGAACGAACAAAAAGGGTATCGTTCATCGTAACGTTAATCAAACTGAAATCGGATATCTTATAGCCTTTTGTCTTGATACTATCCAGTTCAATATAGGCATTATATAACGGATTTTTATTGTCGACATCAACCCGTATGTTTTCAAAAGTGTTGTTATAGGCCACTACATTCGGAGAGGAGAAATCAAGTTTAAAATCCCCTTTATCGGCATCAATCCTTCCTTTCAGTACGGTGTTCTCTCCCACCGTGACCTGCGGCAGGAATATCTCGATGATCTTGCTGTAAATGGTAAAATCAAAATCCAGGAACTGCCCGGGTTTCAATTTGTTCGGGGAATAGTTCGCATACAAGCTTCCCAATGCATTTTCAACTATCTTTCGAACCTGCTTTATTTCGTATTTACCGGTCACCTTACCCTGAATAATATCCGGGGAGTTTATCGTGATCGTTCTGACATTTTCAGGATCGAACGTGGATTCAATCTGAAAATCGTCAAAAAAGTAATTGTCCCTGCTGTTTTGGTAGGACACATTCGAAACGGTTAATTTACCGGCCAGATCATCCAGCGAATTTCCTTTGGCTATAAATTTCAAACCGCCTTTAAAAATAGACAAGGTGTCTTTTTTCATGAAATTCAGCATGTGAAGATCGGCATAATCAATCTGAGCCTGAAAATCATAATTTTTCATACGGGAACTCATATCGACCAATCCGTTGAAATCCATTTTTAAGTTCGGATCATTACTGTTCAGATAGCCTTTAAAATAAGGCATCTTCATTTTTCCATCAATCGTAATGTTCTGGTACGTATACTTGTTATAGGTCAGGCGCTGTACTTTTCCTTTAACACTTGTGTTCAGGTATTTTTTATTGAATCCTTTTCCGTCTACATCCAGATCCAGCGTTACCCTTCCCAGATCTTTTTCATTAACAAGGGCGCCGATATCGAAATTATTAAGCGTAACCAATCCCTTGTAGGAAGCATTATTAATATTGTTGATATTGCTCATGCTCATGTTCGAATTCAGTTCTCCCAATCCGGACATCATGTAAATATCAGCATCAATTTTTGTCTTGGTCAGTGTAATATCCCCAACGATGTCTACTTTACCCAGTTTTTTAAGGGTTTCCGGAAGGCTTTTCCCTAAAACCCGTGGTAAAATCGTTTTCAGGTTGTCATAATTGGACGTAACCCTGTCGAAATTACCTTTCATATAAAACTCTCCTTTTTTATTGAACAGGTTTCTAAAGTTAACCGTTCCGATAATTTCGGAGTCGTTCTTATCCAGCAATCTCAAATCGTGGGTCGTAAAGTTATTCAGGGTTCCCACCAGGTGTGTAGCCACATAAAAGCGCTGGTTCTTCCCGAATTCGTTATAGAAAAAGTTAAGCTCGTTTGAAGACACGGAAGCTTTTTCCATGTTGACATCAAAAACCACTTTGTTATTAAAATCCGAAAAGTCTTTCGGTTTGTATTTTAAGATTACATCCCCGATTAAAGTGGATTCTTTGGTTTTCAGGTTCAGTTTCTCCAGTCGGATATTCTTCTTCGAATAGGTAAAATTGGATGTTAAGTTTTCAACAAGCAGACCGCGATGATCCAGTAAGGACAATTCTTTAATATCGGCGGTAACCACCGGTCCCTTGATTTTAAAGAAATCCACCTGTCCTTTAAGCTTTGTAAAGTCTAAAATCTTTGGTGTCTGTAAATTTTCATCGATCATTCTGAAACGGCTTGAAGTCACATTCATGTGCTCCACTTTCATCAGGAATTTTCCGGTTCCTTCCTTGCCGTCGTCAAAAGCCGCGATAAATTCATCCAGATTGGTTTTATCCTCGCCTTTGTATTTGGTTATCTTTAAATCCAGTCCGTCAATATTGGTTTTGCCAAAGATCAGTTTTCCTTTGGTCAGCTTTTTAATATCCAGAATATTGGTTTGCAGCCGGTTGATATAAAAAACAGTATCTTTGTGTTTGTCGCCCGCGAAAATCCCTTTGATTTTGACACCGCCAAAAACGGTAATGGCAATTTTGTCAATATGCATATCGGTACCGAATTCTTTATTCAGTTCGCCGGTAGCATATTTCGCAATTTCCGTTTGCACAACAGGCAACGATAAAGCAATGCCTAATAGCAGTAAAAACAGGATTAATCCTATAATTAAGCGAAATACTATTTTTTTTAATTTTTTGATACTCTTAATTGTTTTAAATTTGTCGAATTGACTCGTAAATTTAAGCAATTAGTAAGAATAAAACTATCATTTCTTACGGTGCGGGGATTTACAATTCAAAGATAATACAGTCGTTGGAAAATACATTCAAATTTCGTGCCTTTTTTATGACAAAATCACCCGTATATATACTTGCTATCGAAAGCTCCTGCGATGATACCGCAGCAGCGATATTAAAAGACAATAAAGTCCTTTCCAATGTGGTTGCCCGGCAGGCAATTCACGAGGAATACGGTGGTGTGGTTCCGGAGCTGGCATCACGTGCCCACCAACAAAATATCGTACCGGTAATTGACGTGGCGCTAAAGAAAGCCAATGTTGAAAAATCACAGCTTGCAGCAATTGCTTTTACCCAGGGTCCGGGCTTAATGGGCTCGCTTTTAGTGGGCAGTTCCTTTGCCAAATCGATGGCTATGGCCTTAAACATTCCGTTAATCGCCGTTAACCACATGCATGCCCATATTCTGGCGCATTTTATTGATGAGGAAGATTTTGACAAACCGGAATTTCCTTTCCTGGCGATGACGATTTCCGGCGGACACACCCAGATCGTGAGAGTGGACAGCTTTTTTGACATGACGATCATCGGTGAAACCACGGATGACGCTGTGGGAGAAGCTTTTGACAAGAGCGCAAAAATACTGGGACTTCCCTATCCGGGCGGACCTTTAATTGACAAATATGCCCAATTGGGGAATCCGAAAGCATTTCCGTTTACCAAGCCCAAAGTGGATGGTTTAAATTTTAGTTTCAGCGGTTTAAAAACCCAGATTTTATATTTCATTCAGAAAAAAACGGCCGAAAATCCGAATTTTATTGCTGAAAATCTAAACGATATCTGCGCTTCAATCCAGTACACGATTATTCAGATTTTAATGGATAAGATCAAACTGGCATCGCGTGAAACCGGAATCCGGCAAATTGCCATTGGCGGCGGTGTTTCGGCAAATTCCGGTATTCGTACTACCCTGAAAGAAGGCGAAAAGAAATACGGCTGGAAAACATTTATTCCGAAGTTTGAATACACGACCGATAATGCTGCGATGATCGGGATAGTGGGTTACCAGAAATATTTAGAACAGCAGTTTAACGATGCGACCGTAGTATCCAAAGCCCGAATCGAATTTTAGTATGCAGTTATTCTATACCCCGGACATTAACGAGACACTTACAAGCTTTTCCTTTGATAAGGAAGAGAGCAAACATATTGTTAAAGTATTACGCAAAACAGAAGGCGATATCTTAAAGGTAACAAATGGTTTAGGATTTCTTTTTACGACAGAAATTATCCTGGCTTCCGACAAAAAATGTACGGTAAAAATCACCGAATCTGTTTTTCACAAACCGAATGATTTTTACATTCACATAGTCGTGGCGCCAACCAAAATGAACGACCGTTACGAATGGTTTCTGGAAAAGGCAACCGAAATTGGCGTGAACGAAATCACTCCGATAATTTGCGACCATTCCGAAAGAAAAACGATCAAGACCGAGCGTTTTGACAAAATTATTCAGTCGGCCATGAAACAATCGCTGCAATTCCATTTGCCAAAACTGAATGAAACGGTAACATTCAAACAGTTTTTAGCGCAAAAACACGAGGGCAACCTGTGTATTGCCCATTGTGAGGAATCGCGTAAAGTACTGTTGAAAAACACCGTCAAAGCCGGCGAAAAATATACCATTCTAATCGGTCCGGAAGGCGATTTTTCCGAAAAAGAGATCGAAACCGCATTAGCAAACAACTACACTCCTGTTTCGCTGGGAAATACAAGACTCCGCACCGAAACTGCCGCTGTTGTTGCCTGCCATAGTGTGGTCTTTTCAAACGAATAATACTGGAACAAATTCATGAGAAAACTATTCTTATTCTTTAGCATACTGACTACCGCGATCACTTTTTCACAGGAAATTGCGGTATTAAAATACAGCGGCGGCGGTGATTGGTATGGCAACCCGACCTCCTTACCCAACCTGGCTAAATTTTGCAACCAGAATATCAATACCCGGATCAACACTAAAACGGCTGTTGTTGAAGCCGGCAGTCCGGATTTGTTTTCCTATGCTTTTGTACACATGACCGGACACGGAAATGTTGTTTTTAGTGATAATGACGTTATCAACCTTAGAAATTACCTGACTTCCGGAGGTTTCCTGCATATCGACGACAATTATGGTATGGATCAGTACATTCGCAAAGAGCTGAAAAAAGTGTTCCCGAATAATGAGCTGACCGAAATACCCTCCAATCACATCATTTATCAAAAACCGTTTCTTTTCCCTAACGGCCTGCCCAAAATTCACGAACACGACAACAAAAAACCGCAGGCTTTCGGTATTTTTATAGAAAACCGTCTGGTTTGCCTGTACACTTACGAAACCGATCTTGGTGATGGCTGGGAAGATCCCGAAGTACACAACGATCCTTTCGAAGTGCGCCAAAAAGCTTTAAAAATGGGCGCTAACATTATCAATTACGCTTTTAAAAATTAAAATGCAGGAACAATTAACACACGAAAACACTAACTTTTCACAGCAGACTTTCCCTATTACCGTTGTTTGTGACTGTATTTATTTCCAGCCGAATATCGGTTCCATATTCCGGATCAGTGAAGCTTTAGGCGTTGAAAAAATTATCCTTATTGGCGAAGATCTTGCTTTGACACCCCGAAAAATAAACAAGACTTCACGAAACACCCACACACTTGTTCCGTATGACGTTATCCCAAAAGCAGCTGAGGCACTGGATTACCTGCAATCCCATAATTACCAGATCATTGCACTCGAAATTACCAATAAAAGTATTCCGTTGCAAAAACTGACCGTTAGCCGCGATACCAAAATTGCGCTGGTTATCGGGAATGAAATTTCCGGTGTATCCCCTCTTTTTCTTGAAAATGCCAATCAAACCACTCATATTGAAATGTTTGGCAAAAACAGCAGTATGAACGTGGCGCAGGCAACAGGAATCGCACTTTACGAATTAATTAATAAATTGTAGATAAATCACATTTTTATATAATTTATTACATTTTATCATTTTTTTATGATAATTTTTTCATAATTTATTTTTTTGTTATATTATTGTGTGATATTTAACCAAATCACATAACTATTTAACAATCATTTTATGAAAAAATTACTTTTATCAGCAGCAATGTTGCTGTTCTTAGTTTCTTGTAACAAAGAAGAATCTTCCGTTGCAGACGATTCGTCACTAAGTTCAAAGATTTCTGAAAGAGGATGTGCTTCACACGATGTGCTTCAGGAGCAATTGAGAGAAAATCCGCAATTAGCGATTAAAATGAATGAAATTGAAGCTTTTACAGAGCAGGCAGTTTTACAAAACAAATTAGTTAACGGAAAAATTCAGATTCCGGTAGTCGTAAATGTATTGTACAGAACTACGGCAGAAAACATTTCTTTAGCGCAGATCCAGTCGCAGATTGATGTTTTAAACAAAGATTTTAACGCTACCAACAGTGATTTCGGATCTGTTCCTGCTTTATTTGCCGGTGTAAAAGCGAATGTAGGAATCTCTTTCGTTCTGGATGTGGTAAACCGTAAATCGACTACAAAAACATCATGGGGCACTAATGATGCGATGAAAAAAACAGCATCAGGCGGTTTAAATCCGACTACTCCAACAACAAAATTAAACCTTTGGGTTTGTACCATTGGCGGCGGAATCTTAGGATATGCACAATTCCCGGGTGGTGCTTCTGCAACTGACGGTGTTGTTATCGATTCCAAATATTTGGGAACTACAGGAACAGCTACGGCTCCGTTTAACAAAGGAAGAACGGCAACGCACGAAGTTGGTCACTGGATGAATCTTAGACATATCTGGGGTGATGCGACCTGTGGAAACGACCTGGTTTCCGATACACCAACGCACAATGCTCCGAATTATGGTGTTCCGGGATATCCTCACTATAGCACTTGCTCCGGAACTCCGGTTGAAATGACAATGAACTATATGGATTATGTGGACGATGCAGCGATGTATATGTTTTCTAACGGTCAAAAAACGAGAATGTTAGCAGCTTTTGCAACAGGCGGACCAAGAAATTCATTTGCCCAGCCATAAACCGAACGGTAAAAAGACAGAAAACTCGCTTTAATAGCGAGTTTTTTTTTATCTTAGTTTATTAATAAAATACCCTATGAAGTCAACCGAAATCTCAAAAGGAATCGTTAGTGCCGTTATCAAACTTGCTTTAATAACACTTTTATTGTTTTTTATTTATCAAATTCAATCGGTATTGATTTATCTTTTGGTAGCCCTAGTTATCAGTCTGATCGGCAACCCGATAACAAACTTTTTAAAAAAACGTTTAAAGTTCAAACACACCCTGGCTGTGGTAACGACGATGATTATTTTTGTACTGATTGTGGGCGGTTTGCTGATGATGTTTATTCCGCTGCTGTTATCCCAGGGACAGAATCTTTCGTTACTGAATACAGCTTCTCTGGAAAAAGACTTTAACGACCTGGTTTTCCAGATCAATTCCTATTTTAACGATCACAATATCGATGCCGGGAAGTTACTGGAAAAATCAAACTGGTCGTCAAAAATCAATTTTGACTTTATTCCGGAATTTTTAAATACCCTTATCGGAACGGTGAGCAGCTTTGGTGTTGGCCTTGCTTCGGTATTTTTTATTACTTTTTTCTTTTTAAAAGATCAGAGCCTGTTTATCAAAATGTCCAAAAGAATACTTCCGGACCAGCATGAAGACAAGATATTGTCCTCTGTTGAAAAAATAAACGTTTTGCTGTCCCGTTATTTTATTGGCTTATTGCTGCAGCTTTTTATTGTTTTTATCCTTTACCTGATCGTATTGCTTATTTTTGGTATCGAAAATGCTTTTGTAATCGCTTTCCTTTGTGCGGTACTCAACATTATCCCGTATATCGGTCCGCTAATCGGAACCGTACTGGCACTGGCTTTGACGCTGATCAGCAATTTAGGTGGTGATTTCCGAACAGAAATGCTGCCAACAGCCATCTATGTAATGATCGGTTTTATGGTGGTGCAATTGATTGACAACAACATCAGTCAGCCCATTATTTTCTCCAACAGTATTAAATCCCATCCGTTGGAAATCTTCCTGGTGATCCTTATTTTCGGATTGCTGTTTGGTGTTTTCGGTATGATACTGGCTGTTCCTTTCTATACGGTACTGAAAGTAATCGGAAAAGAGTTCTTCCCGGAAAACCAGATTATTAAGATTCTAACTAAAAATATTTAAGATTGATTGCTTCCTTAATACGTCCAGAAGTACAGGACTTTATTGCTAAAAATTACAATGCCGATCTTAACAAACTGGCTTTATCCAAAAATCCGTTTCCGGAAATTCCATGGAGTGAAATACTGAACCAGATCCAGGCAAAGATCAAAGCGAAAGAAAAACTGCCAACCTGGTTTAACACGTCCAATATTATTTATCCGGCTAAAATTTCAATTGAGCAGACTTCCTCAGAACGAACGGCAGCCTATAAAGCCACGCTTATTTCCGGTGATTCGCTGATTGATCTGACCGGCGGATTTGGCATCGACGATTATTATTTTGCCCGGCATTTTAAGCAGGTCACCCATTGTGAAATTAATGACACATTATCGGCTGTTGTAGCCCATAATTTTAAAGAATTGCAATGTGCGGTTGAATGTATTCCCGGTGACAGTCACGAAATCCTGCGCCGGAAAGACCAGAAATGGGATTGGATCTATATCGATCCGTCCCGGAGAAATGATGCGAAAGGCAAAGTCTTTATGCTAAAAGACTGCCTGCCCAACGTACCGGATTCGCTGGATTTTTATTTTAATTACACATCGAACATCCTGATAAAGACCGCTCCCATACTGGACATTAAAGCCGGACTATCGGAATTGCAATATGTAAAAAACATTTATATCATAGCGCTGGATAACGAAGTAAAAGAATTGCTTTGGGAGATTGAAAAAGATTATACCGGCACGATACAGCTACATGCTGTGGCCATCACCAAAGAAGCTACAGCTGTTTTTACCACAGAGTTTGAAGATACCCGGCCGGCAACGTATGCTTTACCCAAAAAGTATTTGTACGAACCCAACAGTGCCATACTTAAAACCGGAGCTTTTGATGCGGTTAGCCATCTTTACCAGATTGATAAACTGCATCAGCATTCCCATTTGTACACTGCAGACCGTTTGATTGATTTTAACGGACGCCGTTTTAGTATTGAACAGGTTGTTCCGTATCAGAAAAAAGAAAGTAAACAGTATCTGGAAGGAAAAAAACTGCATGTAACAACCCGCAACTTCCCGCTTTCGGTTGAAGAGCTGCGCAAAAAATGGAAAATTAAAGAGGGTGGTGATACCTATTGTTTCTTTACCACCAATAGTAACAATGAAAAAATTATAGTATTTTGCAGCAAAATTTAAATGCAACAATGAAAAAAGTTTTTTTAAGCCTTTTATTGGTAATATCCTTTGTATCCTATTCGCAAACCTTTACCTGCGAATATGATTACAACGAAAAAACAGACTCTACTTTAATCAAAAAAACACCGGATTATTTAATTCATGAAAGTGTATTCGGGACCACATCTACTTTTGTGTTCTTTTCATTGGTAAATTCCGATGAAACACCCTATCTGAGCCTGCAATTATTACGAAAAAGCAAAGACTTTATTAAAGCGAGCTGCCTGAATCAGGCTTCCAGAATTTTTTTACAGCTTGCTAACGGCAAGATTGTAACGCTTATTAACAGCTCGGAAGAAGTATGCAGTAATTTGAGTTATAATTCTGCTGAAAAAGATAATATCTCGATCCTGAACAGCTATTTTTTATTCAGTAAAGACGGCTATGAAGATTTAAAAAAATACCCGGTTACGCTGATGCGGATAAAATTTACAACGGAAACCATCGATTATGTTTTACCGAAAGAGATCAAATCGGAAAATTTTAAGGAAGCCGTTTACAATCCCGAGGAATACTTTATAAGATATCTGAAGTGTGTGGAATAATATTAAAAAAAGAGGGTTCGTCCCTCTTTTTTTATACGCATAGCTGTAAATCACAACTTCATTTTACGTTTGCTGTTTTGTAGCAGCCAATACGATTTCCCTGATGTTCACTCCCTGCGGCTGGTTATAGGCATACCAGATCGCATCTGCAATTGTTTGAGGATCCAGAACACTTCCCATAGTGGCTTTCCATTCGTTGTAACCGTCTTTTATCGTTTCGGAAGTGGTATGCGACAGTAGTTCCGTTTCTACCGCTCCGGGTGCTATGGTTACCAGGCGGACATTAAAACCGGCGACTTCTTCCCTGACGTTTTCGGTAATGGCATGAACGCCAAATTTGGTACCGCAGTAGGCCGCATGATTCGGAAATGTCTTTCTGCCGGCAATAGAACTGATGTTAATAATGGTGCCGTGCTGCCTTTCTTTCATCTGGGGCAATACGGCCTGCATACCGTTTAGCAGGCCCAGTATGTTTACATCAAACATGGCTTTCCATTCTTCCGGATTCTGAACCGCAATATCGCCGAGCAGCATCATTCCGGCATTGTTTACAATGGCATCCGCCGGTCCGAATTTTGCCTCGGCTTCCGCAACGGCTTCCTGTAATGCTTTAAAATCGGTTATGTCGACTTTTTTACACAACGTATTGGGTAAGTTTAAAGCGGTCAGGTTTTCCAGTCTTCTTGCCAATAAAAGCAGCGCATGCCCTTTGGACGAAAATAGTCGTGCCGTAGCGGCGCCAATTCCGGAGCTTGCCCCGGTAATAATAACCAATGGTTTAATTGCTTCCATAATATACTTTTAAAATTGAGATGTAATCACTATGTAATATAATAACCGGACGTTTTCGGAACCGGTTGTATTTTTCTGTTATCCAATTCCAGTAAGGTATTTTCTATCATTTGCGCCATCGCATCCAGCGCCAGATCATTCGGCTGTATGCCAAAAGGGTCTTCCAGTTCATCTGCAATGGCTTCCAGTGCCACAAAGGTATAGGCTATAAAAACAATGATAAAAGGCGTTCCCCACCCCAGACTTTCTACAAATCCGAACGGAAGCAAAAAGCAATAAATATAAACGGTTCTGTGCAGCAGTACACTATACGTATACGGTATCGGCGTACTTGCAATCCGTTCGCAGCCGCCAACGATATCCGAAAGTTTGTTCAGGTTTTCTTCCATAGCCGTTTGGGTGATACTGTCAACTCTTCCGGCTGTTTTTGTCTTTTTGATCCACAATCCCAGTTCTTTCATGATCATAACCGGTTTGAAAGTTACACTTTCAAGCGGTTTTGCAACCGATTCCGGCAGCAGGCGGTGCATATCGGCATCTGGACTGCTCTGTCGTAACTGGTGTTTTAATGCATATACAAAAGCCGTCAGTAATTGTATAAATTCCGTACGTTCTTTGTTATAGTCATCCCCTTCAACCAAAGTGTGTGCCTGTCTGGCTAAAGATCTGGTATCGTTCAATAAGGCACCCCAAAGTTTTCTTCCTTCCCAGAAACGGTCATAACTGACACTATTCCGAAATCCGAGGAAAATAGCCAGTGCTATCCCGAATAACGTAAAAATAGCCGGATTAAAATGAAGCTGGTACCGCAATAAAAATTCCCTGAAATAAACAACCAGTATTGCAAAAGCAAATAATAATATCAAACGGGGTAACAGTTGCGGTAATACCGATCCTTTCCATTCGAAAAGCATTCGAAACCAGTTTGTTTTTTTCTTTGTAATCATCGGTAGTAAAATATACTATAAATGTAAGAAAATTTAAGTTTTTATAATCGCTGTGGTAAGGCTAATTACAAGATAGTTTTTACATTTTCCTTTCAAAAACATGTAACTACAGATTTCTTTTTAGAGGCTGTTTAAATTTTGTTCAATAATAATTTTATAGCAGATGGTTTGACCCTATTTTTGAAAGACTCATATTATTCAAATATTTTGGGTTCATAAAAAAAAAGACTTTCTCCTTTCTCGTTAAACGCTGTATTTTCAGCTTCCACTCTAAAAATAGTGAACGAACTATTGTCTTTTATTTGTTTTGGCTTATCAACCTGAACAATATATGCTGTTATTGGATAATTATTTTCTCCCGTGTATTCTTTAATTGATTGTATGGAATTGGTTTTTAACAGTTCATTACCTGCATATACTTTTATTCTAAGATTTTCTGGTTTGATTGAAACATCTACATTCTTTTCAGATTTACTTTTATCTGTGAACTCAGAGAATGCTAATACCTTTTTTAAACTCATTGGTCTAAAATAGATAAAAAAACCTGAGGTTCCACCAAAAGTTTCATAGACTGTGGTTCCGTAAACTTCTAATTTGTCATAATGAGGATTAATAATTAAATCTTCTTTAGCAACGACATTCCAAGCCCAAAACTCTAATCTCATTTTATCTTTAGAAACTTCATTTGCTCTTGGGTATTCTTTTGGTCGCATTACAAACATTGACTTATAATTTCCTTTTCTTACATTCTCTAATTTATAGTTCCCTTCTTTGTCTGTATATGTTTCATATATAGATTCAAAACGTGCATTATTTAATCTTACGACACTACTATCAATAGGATTTCCATTAAAATCGGTTACTTTCCCAGATATTGTTATTGTGTTTCTTTGCGTTGTGCCTTGAGCCTTAACAATAATAAATCCACTGAAAAAAAATGACATGAATAGTATTAATATTTTCTCTGTATCCATTTTAAATTATTTTTTGTTTTATACTTACCGCTAACATTTAAATATACGAAAGCTTTTAGCTTCTAAAAAATGATAAAAATCAATATTTAATGTGCTTATAATTATTTGTAAGTACTTACAAATAGTATTTCAATTGAATTCACTTTATTTAAAATGCGAAGGAGGTTAGTCTCGTAGAAAATTAAAGCCTTCTACCATTATCAAACCAAGCAAAAGTTCTTTCTATTACCCAGCACTTACTTATGGTGTTTATTATCAATAAAATCGGATAACACCGAACGGAATGATTCAGGTTGCTTTTTAGGATTTTTTCCCAGCATAATTTGCAAGGTTTTAGACCTTTGAGATACAAAAAATATGCAAGTAAAAAAAGTATATTGATATTAATATATTGACCAGCAAATAAATAATACATTCTTTAAGGAAGAACTATATCTCTTTTTTATTTCCCAGTAGTGCTATCAATTCGCTGTTAAAATCATTGGCTTCTCCGCCAAGCAAGCCAAAAAATTGTTTATCAAATTCTTCAACTGCAACTATCGCCTGTTTTATATTCTTTAGTCCCGCTGCTGTTAATTCAACCGTTTTGGCTCTGGTATCTGTCTGGTGTTCTTTTCGCCTGATAAATCCTTTGGTCTGCAAAGTCCTTAAAACTGTAGAAGTGGTCATGGGATCTATTTTGGTATGATTGGAAAGTAAAATCTGTGTAACATCCTGTTTTTGCAATGCGAGCCAATGTGTACTTGCCAGTAATACAAACTGTGCATGTGTAAGCTCGTATTTTTCCAATGCCTTTTTTATTTCCCGCTGCCACAAGTTGGTGACCTGCCATAGTAAAAAGCCTGTGCTGTCTTCGGATCGCTCAACGCTAAATGTATTATCTTTATTTTTCATTTGTAATCATTTTCGAGGCGATTAAATTATAATCTTTTTTATTGATTTCAAAAAAACCGTAACGAAAAGGATAGCCCCACATCTTTTTATTCTCAATAAAGTCAAGTTCGGCAATTAACGGAATAATTGAACATTCTTCACACGCATAGAATCTTATATTTCTTCTGAACGGAATAAAATTTTCGGACATTTGAAACGGATAAATTTCATCGTCAATCACTTCTCCTATTGCCGTAAACTTTTGATATTTCTCGTTTCCGTCTAATGCGATTTTAGAAGAATATACCAGAATCAGATCGCCTTTACTCATTCGTTTCAATGGTGCTTTTTTACCGTGACACACCTGAATAAAATTCCCGTTTACACCACGCATAACATGCTCTTTTGATATGGAAGCTACCCAAAATCGTGTCATAATTTCTTAGCATTTTTTATTTGGTTAGCAACGTCTTCAGCCAAATTATCAACAATGTCTTTTGCAACCAATTTCACCCATATAAAACTTAGCAATCCTTTTACAGTCATTGTTACAGTAATTTTTAGTCCGTCTTTTGTTTCTTCATAAAAATGTTCACCATACATCTTTGCTAACGGAAATTTCGTTAGATCTGTGAATTTTTTGTAGGGCTCAATTTCAATGAGTTTGATTTTTACTTTCGGTCCGCCTTTAGGTTTTAGCATAAAGAAGCTGCCCACTTTGAAATCGCCTAAAAGTTTCGAATCTTCCACTGTGCTATCCCAGTTTTTCCAATTGTCAATATCGGTTGTTAGTTTCCAGATTTGCTCTTTTGTCACCTCTTTTGTAATTACTGAATACGTTTTTTGCCACATAATAATATATATTTTAGAAGTACAAATATAATAAGTGTACATATAATATGCAATGATTATTTTATTTTAAAAAAAACACATCCTATTTTGAATATCGAAAGTTAAATTGAAGAAGAAAAACAGAAAGAGAAACATTGCTACTAAGAATCTTTTTATTCAATATTTTTCGATGCACCTTAAGTAATTACACACTAATTTTTATCTAAAACTAAAACAGCAGGCTATTCAAAGAGCCTGCTGTTTTTTATTTTATAGTTTATTTTCTATTTCATTCTACGGTTTGCATTACTGCTAATAAACATTTTATTTCTTTCCCTGGAAATAATCTTTATAAAGCGTTCGTAATGTTTCAGGACGTCGGATAGCAACTCATTTTTTGTAAAAAGTATTACATCATAGTCTTCACCGGCATCACCAAAATAAAATCCTGAAAATGTGCCTGATTATCACCTGTATCCGAAAGATCATCTTATTGCAGACCTCGTTTCGGAAACTACCTCATTATTGAGTTAATGACCGTTACTATTCAATTGATGACTGTCACAATCCATTTTTATTCTCTTGCTTTTTTCTTAAAAGCCCGAAAATTAAAACAACAGAGTAGGCAAACATTAACCAGGAAGCAAATGTTTTACTATAGATTTCAGGCATATTGGGGAATAATTTTTCAAAAAACTGTATGCATAGTGTATCCAGTATCATACCGGGTAAAACCATAATGGCTGCCGCTTTTATACTTTCAGAGTTACCTAACTTAAATTTATTAAAGACTGTGGTTGCCATAAAGCCTAACGCCGGTATCAGCAAGATATACAAAACGGCCATTACGAATACATTGTCGACAATAAAAAAATAATGCCCTGCAACCCTGAACAATACAGTGGCGGATAGCCATACTAAAAAGCCAACAATAAAACTAATCAACTGATAATTTTCTTTATATGTTTTCATTACTAATTAATAAATATTTTATTATATTTTAAACATAAGCCGGTTCCTGCATTGTAACAGGAATCGTTCCTTTTTCTGAGTATAAATATAAGAATTTTCAATCGTAAAAGCAGTCATTTCAGGTACTAAAATCGGCGATTTAGTGGCATCTGCCTTAAAAAAAGCAGCAAACATTGATCAGGTGTTATAAAAACGGAGTCATGGAAGAAAAAGGACAATACTACGTTTGATGTTTCCGGATTTTTTGCTTTTTGACGGAACTCAACATCGAACCTCAAAAACAAATGCTGCGATAGCGCTTATTTATCAGAATAAAAAAAGGACAAACCAGAAATGATTTGTCCTTTTTTGTGACCCGTTGGTACGAAATTCGAACCAATTGTTGGAAGATTTAAAGCTGCTTTCTGAAATAACGGTAGCCTAGTTATAATTAGGTTACTGTTATTTCAGAGTGTCAGAAAAGAAATTTGTTTCACTATACTGCTTTTAAACCTTTCATTAATAAATACATTATTTGATGAATATTTTTGCTTGAAAATAATATCTCATTCTCTTCAACACTTAATTTATTTAGTTCTGCTATCTTCTTTATGTCAAATTTTGACAATTCTATTTTTAATGTATCAAAGTCAGCATAACCATATTTTGAACGAACATGATCTTTAAAATCAGACAGAAAACTTGTATTGTATTGAGAATCATTTATTAACTCTTCTACCTCTTCGCCTTTAATTAACCTGATTAATTTTTCAGTAGCGCCTCCAAAACCACCAACAAGAAATAAAGGTTTGTTTTCTTTTAAAGTATAAAGAGCTTCTTCAATAACTCCAGGAATATAGCCTAAATAATTTGTAATTTTGCCACCAACTAACACCCTTGCAGTACAATCTTTTGCCATTTGAATTCTCATTTCCTTAAAACATTCACAAAATGAATATCTGTCTTCTATACATTTGGCAGGATTATATTCCCTTTGCTCATCAATAGAAACTGTTTTAGGAATTGATACTTCTTTTATTTGAATTTGTTTTGAATGGAAATCTAATCTAACATCACGTGTCAAACGCTTGGTATTAGGAAACACAAAGTAATTAATAAATTTAAAGTCTTTGTCGTTTGTCTTTTTATATTGGTTCGATAATTCTGAGAAATAGTGAGTAAATCCATTTTCTCTCAAGTCCCCACCATATAAGGCTGTACCGTCATTGGCAATAATATACCTCGCTATTTCAATGGAAATATCATTCAAATGCTGCTCTGAAAAACCTATTTTTTCTAAATCTTCATTGACCGATACTGAAATTGCAATCTTTTTTTTATTTAATATTTTTGCATGCTTTATTTGAGGCTTTTCTTGTGATACTAAATCAGGATCTATACCTGATATATCTATTTTCTCTTCTTTCATAGGTTCAAATTAATAGGAGTTGTAAACTCTACGTGTTCGTCTAACTCATTCAAAATATTTAGTTCTTCTAATCCTAAAGGAGGATCAGGATACAATATGATTAACTTTTTATCTCCTAAATCTTCTTTATATATTTTTATATCTAAAAAATTGAATAACTCAGGTGGTGAAGTTATAACTTTGATTATACTATTATTATCTCCTTTTATAGTAGAATAACTTTCTAATAACCTATTTTGATATAAATTGTTTAACACTTGATATAACGTCAAATTTACAATTTTATAAAAACCTACTATCCCTTTCTTGCTTATAACAGTTGTTGGCATATTTCCTAGGTATGGAAAAGCTCTTTTTTCTCCATTCAAGATATTATGAACAACTACTATAGGAGATTTATGCTTCTTTGCAATTAATATCTCACGTCTACACCATTCTCTATTAGAATATTCGTCAGTATGGAAGACTACCAAAGCAGAATGTTTAATTTCTTGTTCAAATTGCTCTGCAAAATCATATCCATTTGCAATATCAACAGTATCAAAAAATACATCAAGTTTAAGATTGTTTTCTATAAATTGTTTAAACTTGATTGTCGTATTTTCACCATCTTTTTTAGCGTGACTTAAAAACAGTTTTACAGGTGAACCTATTCTATGATGTTCTTTGTCCTTTTGTTTAGGATGGAAATTTAAAATAAGTCGAGAGCAATCATGTAACAGTTCTGTTTTAATTTTTTTAATCGATTTTTCTAAATCCTTTTCATTTTGAAGATCTAAAGTCTTTTTAAAAAACTTCGTTCCATCAGTAAATTGAAGAGTACTTAAGCCACAGCCTATAGAATAAGCTTTGTTACAAAGCGATACAGGAAATATTCTATCATCATTCATCTTCTTAGAAAGCTCTTCAGTATATGAACGAAAATCTTCATCCAAAACATACTCCTCATCTATAAGTAGTACAATTGCATTTTTTTCTGCATTAGCTAAGTCTATTTCTAAAGGTTTATTATTTTCTAATTTTGCATATCGGAAATAAACAGGAATGCCAATTCCTCTTGATAGCGGGTTTTGATAATCTCTACAAAATGTAGAGTATAATTCTTCGGCAATTTTTTTCCCGAATTCAAAATTTGGATGCCAAACTACATATATGTTTAGAGGATACTTGATATTATTCATTAGTGTTATCGGTCATTTGGAGTCTAGAGTTATCTCTGTCCTCGTAATTAGTATTTCGTTTTTCAAATGCAAGTTCGATGTATTCTTGCATTTTCACTCTGTCATCTGTCCAATCTCTTATTATAGCATAATTGGACTTAAGATTATCAGACAATCTATCAGGCAACAAACTATAATGGTGACTTCCTGTACCATAATCTTGATGACTAGGTAACTTCAATCCCAAAATACCAGCACACTTATCTCCAACTTTAAGATTCAAAGCTCCTGATATTTCCCAATCAATGTGTTTTCGATGTTTTGTATTGGAACCAATCAAAACAACCAGAATAGTTGTGTCTGCCAAATAGTCTTTTTGAATTAATTGTTTAATATATTCATCCGAATTGTCAGAATCTATATCGCCATCTTTGACAGATTTGTGAACTACTAAATCTTCAAATATATTGTTGAATTTCTCTTTGTACTCTTGATCTTCATAATGATAATAGCTTATGAATGTTTTTCTTCTAGTTATATTTAAAGGTAATTGTCTGTCCCAGTTAAATAAATTGTTAACATGATTAACCTTACCTCCTCCCAGCCATTGACCATCAGAATTTTTATTTAATGTAGATATTTGGTAACCATGAAGATATCTATTCACTAACCAGTTTCTATCTTTTGTATCTAAAGAAACTAAATTATCCTCTTCATACTGATATGCAAATACATTGTCAATCATTTTTTCTTCCGAACAGAAAGATAATTTCGAAATAAAATATTCCATATATTTTTTTAGTAACTTTCATTAATAAAAGTATCCATAACATCTCGAAGTGGATTTGTCTGATTACCATAATCACTCATCAATCTAGTTTCAAGTAAAACCTTTTTATTTACTTTTGAGATTTTACTAATCAGATTATTTAAATCATAAATATCTCTAACAATAGTAGCAGATCTTACATACTCAGGCAACCCTCCTTTAGGAATTCCTTTTAAACATAGTACAAACAAGTCAGTTTTATCATAACCATAGCCAATTTCAAAAGGTACCCAAGTAGAATGTAGTGTGTTGGGAGAAACCAGCACAAGCATATGTGAGCTGTTGTTTATTCCTTTCCTTATAGAATCAGTAACAGCCTTAGCATTATTAGATTGATGATGAATTCTTAGATCCTCATCATAGGCGTCAAAATAAACATCAATACCTGCTTCTGTCAAATAATCTGCAATCTTCTTTGCAGCATCTTTATCTCTCTGTTGATGTGATATGAAAACGCATTTTATTCCCAAAGACAAAATCTTATTTCTGGATTTATACTTTATTGGGTAATAATATCGATTTAAAGCCATTTAATTAAAATAGTTTTTGTTGTTCATACAGTTTCCAATGAATTGGTGTACCATTTAAACCAGAACCAAAATCTTTAAAAATTCCGTTTATTAGTTCAATTGCTAAATCTTCATTAATAATTGTCTTAAAATCTCTATCTCTAATATTATTAGATGGACACAATTCTGAGTATTTAGAAGGCACCCTCCATGCTTTATTTCCAAAATAAGAAAACTCAGTAGAAATTAACACATATTTTCCACTTAGATCTTGCTTTTTATTCTTTTCATTTAACTCACCTTCATAACCACTATGATGAGAATCTAATTGATGCCAATCATTATTTTTATCTTTAAAATAAATGTTATCCCCATGCAATTGTTTCAAACTTCCGTTTATAACAGGCTTTTTATTATTAAATCTAGGATCTTCCCAATATTCTTGAAATGTTATTTTTTCTGTAACTTTCATTAGGAAAATTATATGATACAATAATCCATTTTCAACAGCACCAGTGCCGATTATCCAATCTCCAACAGAAGCTTTTCTTCTTAAATGAGGTTTGCAACAAGCTAATGTACAATACTCTCCAAATGGATTTGGAGCAAAACCATAATCACGAGTAATTTTGTATGCATAAATATTCATTATTGACAGCCAATTCTCTTAACATCATTTACTGGCGTTCTAGGAGCCCCACTTGAATTGCACCATCCTACATCTTTGCCTTCAAGAGCATCAATTATTTTTTCAGAATTCCAGCCTACTAAACCGTCACCAAATTTTTCTAGATTTTCAGGTATATCCGAGTCTTTACCTCCATGCATAAAAACACCAACAATTCTTTTTCCAAGATTAGTAGCTTGTTCTATTTCCCAATTTACCCATTTTCTTGAATGGGTTTGTGAACCAATTAATACAACAACTGTTCCTGCCCAACGCATTTTCATTCTTAAAAGACGTTTTAAAGTTTGTTCAGGAATTAGTTTTTTATCTAATCGATCTTGGTTTTTTGGATTAGCCCTTATAGAACTATTTCTAATGCCGTATTCTTTACCAGCTAATAACTTTGTAAAATTTGTTACTGCGTCATCATCTTTATGATGATGACTTATAAAAACATTTTTACCCATAATTATATGATTTTAAATCAAGTTATTAATTTCCCATTTAGGAGGAAAAAAATAATTAAGATGTTCTTTACTTTGTAATTTAAATTTCTGTTTTATACGTATCCGCTGTGAAACTCCCATAATTTCCGGATGAAACAATCTTGAATATTTATCTACTTCACAAAATACATTCTGACAGTCAATTAATTGTAGATTTCTACCCCACAAATTTTGAAACCCTATGCCCAATCTTTCAAATTCTGTTTCTTGATTATCTGCCATCATTTTTATTATGTCCTCATAATTATAGTCTCCAAAATCGGTAAAGCATTTAGTAATACCATCTTTTGCTCCTGGTCCTGCTTTCACGAATTCCATTTCACTAAAATTAGTTAGACTACTATAATTGAGATCAATACTATACTGATAGGCTAAAAACTCTCCTATAGTAGGATAAGATAATAACAAGCCGTACACCTCTTTCATAGATTTACATTCTTGAAGCATAAGAGGAAGCTTATCATTCATCATTTTTTCTATCAGTAACAAATGATTTTGATGTTTTCTTTCTTGTTTAAAAACAGATTTTCCTGATGCCATTATGTAAGCAGGAGAGTAAATAGGTTCTTTATTTTTAAGCAATTCTAACAATAAACTATCATAAGCTTTGAATGAATAATTTTCAAAAGTGATTTCCCCTAATTGTTCCTGTAGAAATTCCCATGTAGAGATTCTATTAAAGATTTTGAATAAAATAATACGAAAAAATAACTCATGTGATTCCTGACTACCATTATAGATGATATTCCGTATCAAGTATTGACTTACTCTATCAGTAGCACGATATACATTAGTAAATTTGTAATCATTGAGTATATAATCGTCAGACCAAGGGTATTCTACATTATTAATTCTTTTAAAAAAAATATCTTGTCTTTTTGAGATGAATCTCCAATATGTATTGTATACGATGCTTGGTTTAGGTTTTACTTTTTTAATTGAGATTGAGATGTTTTTAAAATTAGCTGGTTTTTCTGCTGTCATTTGTTTTTTCTTCAAAATTAGTTTTTACCTAAATAAGTTAACTTTTTATTTTTAATACTAACTATGACTCGTCCTCCATTATTATCCTTTAATTCGTCAAAAACTTTATAAGAATTTATAATTGCTGTTTCCCATTGCTTTTGAGTGCAATTTTCTACCTCAATACCACTTACTAACTTTTGAATTGTTTTTAACACTTCAGTATCTACATTTTTACTATACTTAAATAGTTGATGGTCTATAGCATAACTGTAGACATACAAACTAATCAATTCTTCAGTAATAGCTGCTCTAGCCCCATCTTCAACTTCATCCGTGGCATCATCACTTTTTCGCTTTATACCCATTAATTTCCTTATTACGGGTGACCACCCTAGGTAGGCTACATAGCCAAAATGAAATATATCATGAAACCTATACCCATCGTCTTTATGAGAATTGTCAGTGATGTCATCTCCCATTTTTTTGTTAGTAGCTTTGTTAATAATCCTAACTTTTTCTTTCCCATCGTCATTTATAATGCTAAACTCTACCTCAAATTCTCTCGGGAATCGTTCCGCCTCCGGATATTTTTCATCATAAACTATAAAATTTTCAGGTTGTTCAGAATCAAAACGATCTTTTATTTTTTTAAGATTTTCTACTGCAATCTCTTCTAAATTTAAATTATTTTCGGTAGCAATGGTAGAAATATACCAAAGTACATCACCTAACTCTTCTTTTAATTTATTTCCATATTTTGTATAAGCGTTACCATCTCTTAAATTTTTTTTCAATTCTGTAATAACAGATCCTGCTTCACCTATTAAACCTAAGAATGGTACTATATTATTAATCTCCTTTACTTTGACATAATCTTGAATAGTTTTTTTAGCTTGGTCTTGGTATTCTTTAAACTTCATACATCTTAAATTTACAAATTCAATTTTTTGACAGCAATATTTAATGCTTAACTTATCAGTTATGTTTATATTATTTATCAAAACTTATTAAAAAATAACGAGTTAATGATTTATTTATAGCTATCAAGCTTTTACATCAAATAATACCGAACTTTGATAGAATATTCCTTTCTTTAAAAACAAAAAACATCAAAAAGTTTGTTATTTTATTATGGAAAATTGAGGCAATAAAATGAATTTTACAGTGCTATGCAATACGTATTTATACTGATTTTTGATTGTTTGGGCTGTAATGAAAATAAAAAGAATTAAGAATGTTGCATCCTGTATTGTTACAAAAAATACTATTCATTAAAATTGAGGTTTGGGAATATAGATTACTAGTATAATACCTTTTATACTGAATTTATTTTAAAATCATTAACCTCGCTTTTTAAGGGGGAAATTCAATAATTTAACTGCTAGAGATATTGTGGTTTGTAAGAACATTGAAAACTTTAAAAATCGCCTAAATATTAGCTTACAACTTTTCAGATAAGAACAATTACAAAACACCATTGCAAATTCTTTTGAAAATTCCACAAAGTTCTGTACATCTATCCAATTAGATGAAAAATATCTACCATTTCAAGTTAAATTAGCAGATACGACATTATTCAAGCTAAAAAATTAAAATAATAGCTCTAAAGTCGGTTTATAAAATAACTTTTTATTTCCAAAATAATCAACATTAACAGCAAAAGCTAATCAGATTTTAAACAACACAAAGAGTCATATTTTTTCCAAAAGTTATAAAAACAAAAAAGGACAAACCAGAAATGATTTGTCCTTTTTTGTGATCGCGACAGGATTCGAACCTGTGACCGCCTGCTTAGAAGGCAGGTGCTCTATCCAGCTGAGCTACGCGACCATTTTCCGGTATTTTCAGCAAATTGGGAACTGAAAATCTT
>NZ_MKTM01000041.1:0-423736 GCF_001898245.1 Flavobacterium sp. 40-81 | reverse complement strand
ATGGTATAATGTTCCAACCGGAGGTACAGCGATGGCATCAACAGATGCTTTGGCAACAGGTACTTACTATGTGACACAAACAATTTCGGGATGTGAAAGTACAAGACTATCAGTTTCGGTTACTGTAAATGTAACACCACAACCTGGTGGAGCAACAACACAGGCAATCACTGTAAATACACCGGCAGAAGCAACAATCGAAGATTTGGTAGCGACCGGAACAGGTATAATCTGGTACCCTACACTGGCAGATGCACAGGCGGGAACAAATGCCATTCCGGCAGGAACACAACTGGTAAACGGTTCTACCTATTATGCAACGCAAACAGTGAGCGGATGTGCCAGTACTACAGCACTTGCGGTTACCGTAACAGTTACATTGGGAACATCATCATTTGATAAAAACCAATTCAAATACTATCCTAACCCGGTTATTGATAACATCACGTTTAGTTATGCTGAACCAATCAATACAATTGAAGTATTCAATATGTTAGGACAACGGGTTATTTACAAAACAGTAAACATGACAACGATAGAAATCGACATGACGCAATTAGCCGCAGGAACTTATACGGCTCATTTGAAATCTGGAGATGCAAAAGAGATCGTTAAGGTGGTTAAAAGGTAGATAATTAACGTAAATACTTTAAAATAGTCTAAGAAATATTTCTTAGACTATTTTTTTTGAACTTAATTAAGGGTAATATTGTTATATTACTGTTTCTTATTGATTCTTTTTAACGTTAACAAAACTTGATGTTAAAAAAATATGGTGTTTTCATTGATTTTGCATTTATAATTGTTAAAATAGATATATGCCATTTATAGTGTTATTATTTTGTTAAATTAGCCGCGATAAACTAATGACACTATTTTATGAAAAACTCTACTTTTTTGAGTGGATTTCGATGGCGTAATGCATTGAAAATTCACTGGAATTTTAGTTGTTTGTTATTGTTTGCACTTTTGTTAGGACAACAGGTCAGTGCGCAGGGAACACAAACAACACTATTAATTAACCCCAATGCAGAAGGTGGCTTCGAAACCGGAACAACGTTTGCCAGCAATGGATGGACGACGGTTAACGCAACGACCAATACTTGGAACGTAGGAACTGTTCCGGGTTGGTTTACCGGTACTGGCGGTGCTTATGTTTCTAACAACTCAGGAGGAGCATGGGCTTACACCAATACAGCGGCGAGCCGTTCACACTTTTATCGTGATATTACTTTTCCGGCTGGTGTTACAGCAGTAAATTTAGCATTTGACTGGAGAGGAAACGGAAACGATGGAAATTATGACAACCTGTTAGTGTATCTTGTAGATACAACAGTTACGCCGGATACGGCTGGTCCAACCGGAACCAATACAACTGCACCGGGATGGACAGGTTATACAGACGGAACTACAGGATATTACCTGTTGCAGCGTAACGGAACTGCAAATCCGACTACAACTACGAACATAACCTATTCACTTACTGCAGCACAAAGAACGTATGTTGCAGGGAAAACAAAACGTCTTGTTTTTGTATGGAAAAACGATACCCTGGATGGAACGAGTCCACCGGCATCTGTAGATAATATCTCTTTAACGGCAGTAGCACCTACTTGCTTAATACCTTCGAATATTACAGCAACAGCTGTTGCAACACAAACTGCGACAATCAACTGGACAGCTTCCGGTTCTGCCCCTGCAAACGGGTATGAATATGAAGTGAGAACCAGTGGAGCAGCGGGTAGCGGAACAACTGGTTTGACAGTAGCAAATACTACAGCAGCCGGAGTTACTACAGCTAATATTAGCGGACTTACATCGGCGGTTACCTATTCGGTGTATGTAAGAGCAAATTGTGGTTCAGGCGATTTCAGTGCCTGGACAGCAGCAGGTACATTTACAACATTGTGTTCACCATCTGCAATTCCGCATATAGTACCGATCGAAGCGGTAACGGTGCCTGCAATTCCTGCATGTACTACCGTTCAGAATGTTAATAACGATACCAGAACATGGATAAGCTATGCTCCTGTAACAGGGATAACCGGAAAAGTAATGGGATACCCATACCATGGTAGCAATGCAGCAAATGACTGGTTTTTTACTAACGGATTAGAATTAACGCAAGGCGTTAGCTACCGTTTGAAATTCAAATATAAAGATACAGCATTTGCTGAAAAACTTAAAGTAGGTATTGGTACTACAGCTGTAAATACGGCAATGACCACTACTTTGTTTGATGTGACTACAGGAACAGGAACAACTGTTGTAGCAAAAGAAATTGATTTTACGGTACCAACTACCGGAGTTTATAACATCGGATTCCAGTGTTATTCTGCGGCGAATATGAACATTTTATACGTAGGAGAAATTGCTGTTGAGGTGACTCCTTCTTGTCTTGTGCCTACAGCAGTTAATGCTTCGGCTATCACGATGACAACGGCAACTATCGGTTGGACAGCTCCGGCGACAGCTCCGGCAAACGGATACCAGTATGAAGTAAGATCAAGTGGTGCAGCGGGAAGCGGTGCAACAGGTCTTGCCGCTTCAGGTAATACGGCAGCGGGTGTTGTTACAGCTAACGTAGCTACTTTAACTCAGGCTACAGTTTACACGGTTTATGTGCGATCTGCTTGTGGCGCTACAGATTTTAGTGCCTGGACAGCTGCCTATACTTTCACGACAGTATGTGATAATGCTGTGATTCCTTATACAGTGCCTATTGAAGCGGTAACTGTACCGGCAATTCCAATGTGTACTACCGTTCAGAATGTGAATAATGATACCAGAACATGGGTGAGCTATGCTACTACAACTGGTATTACAGGAAAAGTAATGGGATACCCTTACCATGGTACCAATGCAGCAGATGATTGGTTCTTTACTAACGGATTAAATTTAACACAAGGTGTTAGCTACCGTTTGAAATTTAAATATAAAGACTCCGGATATGCTGAAAAACTTAAAGTAGCGGTGGGTACTACAGCTGTAAATACAGCAATGACAACCACTTTATTTGATGTAACTACAGGAACAGGAACTACTGTTGTAGCGAAAGAAATTGATTTCACAGCACCGGCAACAGGCGTTTATAACATCGGATTCCAGTGTTATTCTGTAGCGAACATGAGTACTTTGTATTTAGGAGAAATTACGGTTGAGTTAGCGCCAACTTGTTTGCCGGCTTCAGCAACAGCTGTTTCAGCGATTACAAAAAATACAGCTACCATTTCATGGACAGCTTCTACATCAGCTCCGGCAAGCGGATATGAATATGAGATCAGAACAAGTGGTGCAGCCGGAAGCGGTGCAACTGGTCTTGCAACTTCTGGTACTACTGCGGCAGGAATCGTTACTAAAAACGTAACAGGTTTATTGCCTTCAACGGCTTATGCCGTTTATGTTCGTGCAAATTGCGGAGCAGGAGATTTCAGTACATGGACAGCAGTAACGAACTTTACAACCAGTTGTGATTATTTTGATATAACAGGAACAACACCTGCAACAATCTGCGGACAGGGAACTGCTAACTTAGGAGTAACGACTACAGGCGGAACAGTAAAATGGTACGCGGCAGCTACAGGCGGAACAGCATTGGCAACCGGAGCGACATATACAACTCCGGTAATTAATGCCACTACATCTTATTGGGCTGAAACAAGTGTTCTGGGTACTCCGGTATCAGTAGGTCCGGCTTCTCCAACAGCACAGGGAGGTACTATAGGAGTGCAAACAACGGCTTGGAATGTGAACTTTACAGTTACTCAAAATACAGCATTGGCATCTGTAGATGTTTTCCCGGTAACTTCAGGGCAAGCAGGAGCGATCGTTGTTAGAAGCAGTACCGGTACCGTTATTGCGACGTATCCGTATACCACAAATGTATCCGGTGGAGCAACAGCACAAACCATTACATTGAACCATGTGTTCGCACCGGGAAGCTACCAATTGTATCCAACCTTGCCAACAGCTGGTTTATCAAGAAATACTACCGGAGCGGTTTATCCTTACACCTCTTCTGTAGCAAACATTACCGGAAATGGTTATGATGCAGCTTACTTTATGAGCTTCTATAACTGGGTGTTCCAGTCATCATGTGTTTCTCCAAGAACAGAAGTTGTGGCTACGGTAACAACACCGCCAACTTTTGCTTTGAGCACTAACAGTACAACAGCTGTTTGTAGCGGACAAGCTGCTGCTGCGGTAACTATCGCAACAGGAGCGGCAGATTATGATACTTTCGTTTGGTCACCGGCAACAGGCGTTACCGGAAATGCAGCTAACGGATGGGTATTTAATCCAACAGCTACCACAACCTATACCTTAACAGCGTCACAATCGGCAGGTGCTTGTACTACTACAGCAAATGTAGTAGTGAACATCAACCCGCTACCGGTTGTTGCGGCTTCTGCAGCAAACGCAACCGTTTGTGAAGGAACTTCGACAACATTATCAGCAATAACAATTGCTCCGGGAACGGTTGCTATTGGAACAGGAACAACCTTAACATCGGCAACTACACAACCGACAGCTTTCTGTAACCGTTTTGATCAATACTGGAACCAAACGGTTTATACCGCTGCAGAACTTACAGCTGCCGGATTAAAAGCAGGAAATATCACTTCGATTGCTTATAACATTACCACATTAGGTGATGCCGCTAATGTTACGAATTTCACAATCAGAATCGGAACTACAGCAAACAGTACCTTAACAGCGTTTACAACAACAGGATTAAACCTTGTTTACGGACCGTCTACCTATGCTCATGCTGTAGGTGTAAATACCATTACATTTGCAACGCCTTATGTTTGGGATGGTGTATCGAACATTATTGTTGATGTAAGACATGATGGGGTTGATGCTACAAATAATTCCATAACTTATTACACAACAACTACCGGAAATATGACTATTTCGGCTGTTTCATCAACACCGTCTTCTACTACCGTATTGTCTACAACAAACCCGACAGGAACAGTGTCTACACAACGTTTGAATGTAGTATTCGGAGGTCAGGTTGTTTCAACAGGAGCTGGAACTATAGACTGGACCTGGACACCGGGTAACTTAACCGGAAGTACAGTAACAGTATCGCCAGCAACAACGACAACCTATACGGTTAGAGGAACAAATTCCGCTACAGGTTGTTATGCTGAATCTACGGTAACGGTAAACGTAACGTCTACACCGGCACCAACAGGAAACAGTACACAAACAATCAATGCCAACACGGCTGCTGATGCAACAATTGAAAACATCGTTGTAACAGGAACGGCTGTAGTTTGGTATCCAACATCGGCTGATGCATTGGCAAATACAAACCCGATCGCTGCCGGAACACAATTAGTAAGCGGAACAACTTATTATGCAATGCAAACAGTTGGCGGATGTAGAAGTGTTAGCCCGTTAGCGGTAACCGTAACCGTAACATTAGGTACTTCTTCATTTGATATCGTAGGATTGAAATACTATCCAAACCCTGTAGTAGATGTGTTTACAGTAACATACACAGATGCTATCACATCGGTTGAGGTATTTAACTTGGTTGGTCAGCGTGTAATTGCAGTAAAACCAAATACAAATACAGCGCTTTTAGATATGAGCACTTTACCAACAGGAGCTTATATTTTACAGGTAAAAGCAAATGGTCAATCACAATCCATTAAAGTGATTAAAAAATAAGTTTTTTGATTTTTAGGAAAAGCCGCTCATTTGAGCGGCTTTTTTTATGGGGCAAAATGCGAATTATTCATTTTAAAAGTTAATTATACAGGATCTTTGTTGTTATTTTGTTATAATAGTTTTTTTATGATGTTAAAATGCTGTTTTTAGTGCTTTTGTGATTAATATTTTTTTTACATTGGTATAGTATAAACTAATACTATATCATTCATGGAGAAAACTACTTTATTAAAAATGAATCACTGGCAAAAAGTATGGGGGCAGAAATGGAACGCCTGCTATTTGCTGGTAATGGCTTTCCTTATCGGACAGTCAATGACAGCACAAACAGTGCTGATTAATCCCGCTGCAGAAGGTGGATTTGAAAACGGAACAACATTTGCCAGTAACGGATGGACACAGGTTGACGATACTACTAATAAATGGGCTTTAGGGACAGTTCCAGGGTGGTTTTCGGGATCAAGAGGTGCTTATGTTTCCAGTGATTCCGGAACAACATGGGGTTATAATGCGGGAGCAACCAGCCGATCGCACTTTTACAGAGATGTGGCTTTCCCGGCCGGCGCTACTGCAGTTAATTTAGCTTTTGACTGGAGAGGTAACGGAAACGACGGTAACTATGATAACCTGATGGTGTATGTAATGGATACCAGTATTACACCATCTAATGTTGGTCCTACAACAACAAATACGACAACAACCGGTTGGACGGGCTATACTAATGGCACTACAGGCTATTATTTATTACAGCGTAGCGGTACATCAGCTCCCACAACAACTACTGCGGTAACCTATACCTTTACAACGGCACAATTAAATTACGTTTCCGGAAAAACAAAACGGCTGGTATTTGTCTGGAAAAATGATAGTTCAGACGGGGTGAATCCACCGGCTTCTTTAGACAATATCTCTTTAACAGCTACGGTACCAAGCTGTATTGCGCCTACAGCGGTTACTGTTGCAGGTATTACAAAAAATGCAGCAACTATTTCATGGACAGCTCCTGCATCAGCTCCTGCAAGCGGATATGAATATGAGATCAGAACGAGTGGTGCAGCCGGAAGCAGTGCAACAGGTCTAACAACGTCAGGAACTACAGCTGCCGGAATTGTTACTAAAAACGTAACTGGCTTGGCAGCTTCAACAACATATTCGTTATATGTCCGCTCCAACTGTGGTAGCGGCGATTTTAGTGCATGGACCAGTGTAACAAGTTTTGTAACAGCCTGTGATTATGCCGATATTACCGGAACTACACCGGGCAGTGTTTGCGGTAACGGTTCTGCAACTTTGGCAGCAACGGCAACCGGCGGAAACCTTAGCTGGTATGCGGCAGCAACCGGCGGAACGGCATTAGGAACCGGAGCTACATTTGCAACACCGGTAATTTCAGCAACAACCTCTTACTGGGTTGAGGCAGGAGTGCCGGGAGTAGCATCACTGGGACCTCTTTCGCCAACAGCACAGGGTGGAACGATAGGAACACAAACAGTAGAATGGAACGTTAACTTCACAGTTACACAAAATACAACCTTAACATCTGTAGATGTTTTCCCGGTAACGTCAGGACAAACAGCAGCTATTATTGTTAGAAACGGTTCGGGTACTGTAATTGCTACTTATCCGTACACCACAAATGTATCCGGTGGTGCAACAGCACAAACCGTTATATTAAACCATGCGTTAACACCGGGAAGCTACCAGTTGTATCCAACCTTGCCATCGGCTGGTTTATCAAGAAATACTACCGGAGCGGTTTATCCTTATACCTCTTCTGTAGCAAACATTACCGGAAACGGGTATGATGCAAATTACTATATGGGCTTCTATAACTGGGTGTTCCAGGCATCATGTGTTTCTCCAAGAACAGAAGTTGTGGCTACGGTAACAACGCCACCGGCATTTACATTAAGTACAAACAGTACAACAGCTGTTTGTAGCGGGCAGGCTGCTGCTGCGGTAACTATCGCAACAGGAGCGGCAAATTATGATACTTTCGTTTGGTCACCGGCAACAGGCGTTACCGGAAATGCAGCTAACGGATGGGTATTTAATCCAACGGCTACCACAACCTATACCTTAACAGCCTCACAATCGGCAGGTGCTTGTGCTACTACAGCTAGTGTAGTAGTGAACATCAACCCGCTACCGGTTGTTACGGTTTCTGCAGCAAACCCAACAGTTTGCGAGGGCGCTTCCACAACATTAACGGCACTTACAAGCGTTATTGGTCCGGGAACTGTTGCTATCGGAACAGGAACAACCTTAACATCGGCAACAAACCAGCCAACAGCTTTTTGTAACCGTTTTGATCAATACTGGAACCAAACGGTTTATACCGCTGCAGAACTTACGGCTGCCGGATTAAAAGCAGGAAATATCACTTCGATTGCTTATAACATTACCACATTAGGGGATGCTGCTAATGTTACGAATTTCACGATCAGAATCGGAACTACGACTAACAGTACGTTAACCGGATTTACAACAACAGGATTGAACCTTGTTTACGGACCATCTACCTATGCTCATGCAATAGGAGTAAATACCATCACATTTGCAACACCTTATGTATGGGACGGTGTGTCGAACATTATTCTTGACATAAGACAGGATGGAGTAGATGCTACTAATAATGCGGTAACCTATTATACGGCTACTACCGGAAACATGACTATTTCGGCTGTTTCATCAACACCGTCTTCTACTACGGTATTGTCTACAACAAACCCGGCAGGAACAGTATCTACACAACGTTTGAATGTAGTATTCGGAGGTCAGGTTGTAACAACAGGAGCAGGAACTTTAGACTGGACCTGGACACCAGGTAACTTAACCGGAAGTACAGTAACGGTATCGCCAACAACAGCGACTACCTACACGGTTAGAGGAACAAACGCAACTACCGGCTGTTATACAGAAGCTACGGTAACGGTAAACGTAACGTCTACACCGGCACCAACAGGAAACAGTACGCAGACTATTAATGCCAACACGGCAGCTGATGCAACAATTGAAGACATCGTTGTAACGGGAACGGCTGTAGTTTGGTATGCAACCTCGGCTGATGCATTGGCAAATACAAACCCGATCGCTGCCGGAACACAATTAGTAAGCGGAACAACCTATTATGCAATGCAGACTGTTAACGGATGTAGAAGTGTTAGCCCGTTAGCGGTAACTGTAACCGTAACATTAGGTGCCTCTTCATTTGAGATCGTAGGATTGAAATACTATCCAAACCCTGTAGTAGATGTGTTTACAGTAACCTATACAGATGCTATCACATCGGTTGAGATATTTAACTTAATTGGTCAGCGGGTAATTGCTGAAAAACCAAATACAAATACAGCCCTTATTGATATGAGTGTGCTGCCAGCTGGAGCTTATATTTTACAAGTAAAAGCGAATGGTCAATCACAATCCATTAAAGTGATTAAAAAATAAGTTTTTTGATTTTAGGAAAAGCCGCTCAAATGAGCGGCTTTTTTTATTTTATAGAATGCTAAAAGTTAATTATAATAACACGCGCTATTATTTTGTTATAATACTCATTTTCAGCTGTTAAAGTTCTGTTTTGTAATGGTTTGCGGTTTTTTAATGGTTATATTAGTTATGATATAAACCATTTAAAATTTTTATTTATGAAGAAAACTATTTTATTAAAAGAGAATTGCGGGCAAAGAGTATGGAGACTGAAATGGACTGCCTGCTGTTTATTTTTAATGGCTTTCCTTCTCGGACAGCCAATGAATGCGCAAACGGTATTGATTAATCCCAATGTAGAGGGTGGATTTGAAGACGGAACAACATTTGCCAGTAACGGATGGACACAAGTTGATGATACAAATAATAGATGGGTTTTAGGAACAGTACCGGGATGGTTTTCGGGAGCAAGAGGTGCTTACGTTTCCAATGATTCCGGAGTAACATGGGGTTATAGTACAACAACAACAAGCCGGTCTCACTTTTACAGAGATGTGGCTTTCCCGGCTGGTGCTACAGCTGTTGATTTAGCTTTTGACTGGAGAGCAAACGGAAGCGACGGTAACTGGGATAACCTGCTGGTGTATATAATGGATACCAGCATTACACCATCTACTGCCGGTCCGACCTCAACCAATACAACCAGTACAAATTGGACGGGCTATACAAATGGCACTACAGGCTATTTTTTATTACAGCGTAACGGGACGACAGTTCCCACGACAACTACAGCTGTAACTTACACCTTTACAGCAGCACAATTGAACTATGTTTCCGGGAAAACAAAACGGCTGGTATTTGTTTGGAAAAACGATGGTTCGGGCGGTGCAAATCCGCCGGCTTCGTTAGATAATATCTCTTTAACAGCGATGGTGCCAAGTTGTGTTCCGCCTACAGATGTTACTGTTGCAGGCATTACAAAAAGTGCAGCGACCATTTCATGGACGGCTTCTGCATCAACTCCGGCAAGCGGATATGAATATGAGATCAGGACAAGCGGTGCAGCCGGAAGCGGTGCAACAGGTCTTACAACCTCAGGAACTACTGCTGCCGGTGTTGTTACTAAAAACGTAACCGGCCTAATACCTTCCACGGTATATTCATTATACGTTCGTGCTAATTGTGGAGCCGGAGATTTTAGTGCGTGGAGCAGTGTGACAAGCCTTATAACAGCTTGTGATCATGCCGATATTACCGGAACCACACCGGGCAGTGTCTGTGGTAACGGCTCCGTTACTTTGGGCGCAACGGCAACCAACGGAACCCTTAGCTGGTATGCCGCAGCAACCGGTGGAGTGGCATTAGGAACCGGAGCGACATTTGCAACACCGGTAATTTCAGCAACAACTTCTTACTGGGTCGAAACAGGAGTGCCGGGAGTAACATCGCTGGGACCTCTTTCACCAACAGCACAGGGAGGAACGATAGGAACACAAACAGTGGACTGGGATGTGAGCTTCACGGTTCTGGAAAATACAACCTTAACATCTGTAGATGTTTTCCCGATAACGTCAGGACAAACAGCGGCTATTATTGTCAGAAACAGCGCCGGTACTGTAATTGCTACTTATCCGTACACCACAAATGTATCCGGAGGTGCCACCCCGCAAACCATTACGCTAAACCATGCGTTAACACCGGGTAACTATCAGTTGTATCCAGCCATGCCGTCGTCTGGTTTATCAAGAAATACTACCGGAGCGGTTTATCCTTACACCTCTTCTGTAGCGAACATTACCGGAAACGGGTATGATGCAAATTACTATATGGGTTTCTATAACTGGGTTTTCCAGGCAACATGCGCTTCTCCAAGAACAGAAGTGGTGGCTACGGTAACAACGCCACCGGCATTTACATTAAGTACAAACAGTACAACAGCTGTTTGTAGCGGCCAGGCTGCTGCTGCGGTAACAATTGCTACAGGAGCAGCAAATTATGATACTTTCGTTTGGTCACCGGCAACAGACGTTACCGGAAATGCAGCCAGCGGATGGGTATTTAATCCGGCAGCTACCACAACGTATACCTTAACAGCCTCACAATCGGCAGGTGTTTGTGCGATAGCGACAAATGTAGTGGTAAACATCAATCCGCTGCCGGTTGTTACGGCGGCTACTGCAAACCAAACCATTTGCGAAGGAACGTCGGCCGCTTTAACGGCGCTTACGGTTACTCCGGGCACTGCTGCCATCGGAACAGGGACAACAACCTTAACATCGGCAACAAACCAACCGACAGCTTTCTGTAACCGTTGGTCGCAATACTGGAATCAAACGGTTTATACGGCTGAAGAACTTACGGCTGCCGGATTAAGAGCCGGTAACATCACTTCAATTGCTTATATCATTACCACTCTGGGTGATGCGGCTAATGTTACGAATTTTACGATCAGAATCGGAACTACGGCTAACAGTACATTAACCGGATTTACAACAACAGGATTAAACCTTGTGTACGGACCGGCTACCTATGCCCATGCTATAGGTGTAAATACCATCACATTTGCAACGCCTTATGCCTGGGACGGCGTATCGAACATTATCGTAGATGTAAGGCAGGATGGGGCAAATTTGATAAACAATGCCATAACCTATTATACGGCAACTACCGGAAATAAAACGGCTTCAGCTGTTACGTCAACATTACCGGCAACTTTTATATTGGCGGAAACGAATCCTTCTGCTGCTTTATCCGTACAACGCCTGAATGTCGTATTCGGAGGTCAGGTTGTTTCAGCAGGAGCCGGAACTTTAGACTGGACCTGGACACCGGGTAACCTAACCGGAAGTACAGTAACGGTATCGCCAACAACGGCGACTACCTATACTGTTAGAGGAACAAACACAGCTACCGGCTGTTATACAGAGGCTACGGTAATGGTAAATGTAACGACTACACCGCCGCCAACAGGAAACAGTACGCAGACTATTAATGTGAATACGGCTGCTGAGGCAACAATTGAAGACCTCGTTGTAACGGGAACGGCTGTAGTTTGGTACCCGACGGCTGCCGATGCACTGGCAAATACCAACCCGATCGCGGCCGGAACACAATTGGTAAGCGGAACAACTTATTATGCGGTTCAGACAGTTGGCGGATGCAGAAGTGTGAGCCCTTTGGCGGTGACAGTAACGGTAACGTTAGGGACTTCTTCATTTGAAATTACAGGCTTAAAATACTATCCGAATCCGGTAGCAGCTGTGTTTACAATAACCTATACAGACGCGATTGCCTCGGTTGAGGTGTTCAATTTGATTGGTCAGCGGGTGATTTCCGAAAAACCAGCTGCCAATACAGTACTTTTAGATATGAGTGTTTTGCCCGCAGGCGCCTATATTGTACAGGTAAAAGCCAATGGTCAGTCACAAGCCATTAAAGTGGTTAAGAAATAATTTTTTTTGATTTTAAAAAAGAGCCTCTCTTCGGAGAGGTTTTTTTATGGAAATAATTAAAACCGGTGCTTAACGCAATGATAACCTTATGAATGGTATATGATAATGTGATAAACAAAGGTGGTGATGTGCTGGTCGTTATTTTTGTAACGCTCAAATTGAAAAGAACAAAAGAGCTAAAAACAGAATACGTTTAATGGATTTAAGAACATTATATCAACTAAAAGCGCCGGCTTTTTCCAGGATTTTCGGAGTATTGTTTCTCTTGATACTCAGTTTTACAGATAGTTATGGACAAAGTATTTTTAGTAATCCCATTACCGGCACCAATCCCAATACGGCAAACCCTTATACTGCCGGACAGCTTGTAAACCCGAATATAACCGTTTCCGGTATCGGAAGAGGATCTGGGATCACCGGAAGTAATACCAACAACAGGTATAATGCCACCGGATGGAATATAGGATCATTAGGAGCAACTCAGTATTTCGAATTTGTCTTAACGCCATCTGCCGGGTATGCCATCAACTTTACAAGCTTTGAATATACCGGACAGGCATCCGGCACAGGACCAACTTCTTTTGCATTCCGGTCTTCTGTCGATTCTTTTACCGGTAATATCGGTACGGCAACGGTAAGCGGAACAACGATAAGCCTTTCCGGTGCTGCTTTCCAGAATATCACTCAGACAATACGATTCAGGATATATGCATGGGGAGCATCCGGCGGAACCGGAACATTCAGTATCAACGATTTTACGTTTAACGGACAGGTGGTTGCTGCCTGTACGCAGCCTGTGATTACAAGTTTTCTGCCAGCGTCAGCTCCGGTCAATACACTGGTGAAGATCAGCGGGAATGGTTTCCAGAACGGATCCGGAACCACTTCGGTTAAATTCAACGGTGTTCCGGCAACCTCATTTACGGTTATATCCAATACGTTAATTGAAGCGGTTATTCCGGTAGGAGCAACAACAGGAGCGGTGACCATTACAACAAATAACTGTACGGGTACTTCGGCAGCTTCTTATACGATACTATCCTCAAATTGTAGTACGCTTTACGCGGATTTGTTTATCTCGGAACTTTATGATGCCCAGGTTGGAGATGGAGGCGTGATAGAATTGTATAACGGAACCGGGGCAACAATTAATATGACCCAGTATTCTATTTTGAGATACGGAAATATTGGCGATGCTGCACCTTCCTATACAATACCGCTTACCGGAACATTGGCATCGGGTAGTGTTTACCTTATCCGGATAGGAAACGATGCCCCGGTATGTACCTTTACGCCAAACATGACCTATTCAACCGGTTTTAATGCCAATGATGCATTCGAACTGGTAAAAAATACAACGGTAATTGATGTGGTCAATGCACCCAATAATGCCGGTTACTCGGTAATCAGGCTCAATACGGTTCCGGCACCCAACAGCACTTTTGTGGACAGCGAATGGAATACTTCTTCTTCGGAAAGCTGTGCCGACATTGGCCTGCAAAATTATAACAACTCCACAACCACGGTGATTGCGCCGCAACCGGTTAATGCCATTATCTGCGAAAATCAGACAGCATCCTTTACGGTGGGTGTCAGCAATCCGGCAGGAGTGACCTATCAGTGGAAAATACTGAACAGTTCCGGAAACTGGGTAAATGTGACCAATTCGGCTACCTATTCCGGGGCAACAACGGCGACACTTACCGTGAATAACGTACCGATAAGCTTCAACGGGAACCAGTATTATTGCTTTGTAAATATTTCAGGCTGCCAGGAAAGCTCGCATGCCGCTATGCTTACGGTGAAAACAAAACCGGTCACAGCGGGAATTTATTTTAATTAAAAAATTACTAAATAGAAAACATGAAACAGCATTATTTAAAAAATTTAATTTTCACACTTGTGTTGTTGGCATCCCTGGGAGGCTATGCGCAACAGACAATATGTGTGGGTGCGGTTAAAAACTATAGCGTGAATACTCCGGGTTCCGGTCCGGCAGGTTCTACCTACAGCTGGGTGGTAACACCCAATACTTTTGCGGGTACCATTACCGGAACACCCGGTGTAAATGCAAACAGTATTACCATTAACTGGGGAACAACGCCGGCAGGGGTATATACCTTGCAGGTAACGGAAACCAATGCGGCCGGATGTCCGGGAACTCCGGTTGACGTAACGGTTACCATTGAAAATATCCCGGTTAACCCGACGGTAACAACGGTTCAGCCTACCTGTGCTGTGGGAACGGGTAGCATTACCGTAACCACTCCTGTAGGAACAGGACTTACCTATAGCATTGACGGAACGAACTATCAGGCGGGTACAGGATTTAACAACCTGGCGCCGGGAACCTATAACGTAACGGTTAAAAATGCAGCAGGCTGTATTTCCGGAATAACTCCGGTTACAATTAACGCACAACCGGCATTACCGGCAGCACCTACCGCAACATTAACACAGCCCACCTGTGCCGTTGCTACAGGAACCATTACGGTTACTGCTCCGGTAGGAACAGGTTATGAATACAGTATTGACGGAACGAATTATCAAACGGGTGTAGCCTTTAATAATGTGGCACCGGGATCGTATAATCTAACTGTAAAAAATCCGGCAGGATGTATCTCCAGCCCTATGGCAATAACGATTAACGCACAGCCGGCCGCGCCAACGGCACCAACGGTAACACCAACGCAGCCTACCTGTGCTCAGGCGTTGGGAGCCATACAGGTAACAGCACCGTTAGGAGCAGGACTTACGTATAGTATTGACGGGGTTAATTACCAGGCCGGTACAACTTTTAATAACCTGACGCCGGGCAATTATAATGTAACCGTTCAAAGTGCAGGAGGATGTACTTCGGGAGCAACCGCGGTAACCATAAACCCGCAGCCTGCAGCGCCAACAACATCGGCTATTATTTTTAATTAAAGAGAAACAGCGATAAGCAACGGCTTAAAGCCGGAGTGAATAAAGAAAATAATGAGTAAAAGAACAGATACAAATAGTATATACGCAACTAAAGAAGAGGCAATAAAGTATTCGAAAATGCAGCGGTATTTTAGAATGCTAACAGGACTTCTGCTCTTAAGTACCGGGTTTGTCAGCTACGGCCAGCAATCGATTTGCCACGGAACCGCGACTTCGGTTTATAAAGTGGATGCTTTAGAAAACGGCGGTTTGGGAACTATAGGCTCTGTTTATGTATGGACTGTTTTAAATACCGGATTTTCAGGAACCATAGGGTATGTAAATCCGCCCAGTACAAACCAGGTAACGGTTAATTGGGGCAATACGCCGCCCGGAACCTATACCATCCAGGTTCAGGAAAAAGATGCTGTTTCCGGCTGTCTGGGACCGGTACAGCAGTTAACAGTTGACCTGAAAAGTGCTCCGCAGCCCAATTTAGCAGATACTGTTGCCTGTGTTAATCCGGTTACGGGTGTTTTAGTAGATCCGGTTCTTTTAAATTCCGGAGTTCCGCAGGCAGGAAATACCTTTTTATGGACATTAAATAACGTGCCGTTATCCGGGAATTCCAATACCCTTGTGGCAACACAGCCCGGGAATTATGCGGTAACGGTTACCCATACAGCTACCGGTTGTTCCGGTACTGATACGGCTACCATTGGAGTGTCTTCGGTTGCCGTTGCTTATGCGGTTGTAAAAGAAGCGTTTGAGCTGTATCAGGCAATTACGGTTACGGTTACACAGGGATCCGGCGATTATGAATACCAGTTAAATGACGGTCCTTTTCAGAGTGAGCCTGTTTTTTATGTGAACAAATCAGGATCATATACGATAAATGTAAGGGATACCAGAGGATGCGGTGAGGTACCACTCAAAGTAAATGTGCTGAATTATCCCCGGTATTTTACGCCAAACGGCGATTCCTACCACGATACCTGGAATATTACCGGTTTGCCAAATCCGGAAAAAGCAAAGATTACAATATTTGACCGCTATGGTAAAGTAATTAAACAAATTTCGCCCAAAGGAAGAGGCTGGGACGGAACCTATAACGGAAACCCGTTACCGTCTACCGATTATTGGTTTGTGCTGGATTATTATGAAGATGGAGTGCAAAAAGAATTCAAGGCCCATTTCAGTATGAAACGATAATTTACGTTTTATAACTATAAATTATACCCTGTTACGTTGACAATATTGTTAATGTAACAGGGTATTTTGATTTTTAAATGTTAAAAAAGGGTGCAATGTTAAAATTAAATTAAATGTTATTCACTTGTTATCGTGTGTATTGTGAATTTTTATCGACGAAAAGTGTTAAAAAATTAATAAAATGTATTTCTATTGTTAATTAATGAAATAGTAACATACGCAATGTAAAAATTTGAAACATCTTTATACCTTTGGAGGCTCAAAAAAACAAATATTTATGAAACAAAAATTACATTATCATTTGCCTAAGTGTCTGATGTTGCTCATCATATGCTTATTGAGTGTAAACTCGTGGGGGCAAACAACGATCTTTAGCGTTTCGGGAGGCGGAGCTTTCCCGTCCGGATGGACAAGTGCAAATAATGTGCCTACAAATGACATTGATAAATCAAGTTATTATTTATTAGATGCCGGTAATCCAAGTGACGTAATCACAACAAGCAGTTATAATTTATCCAGCTACACAAGTGCTGTGTTTACTATAAATGTAGCTACTTTTGATTCGGGAACGGCAAATCCTGGAAAGATAGAAATATCCTATAATGGAGGAACTACCTTTACACAAACAACTACAACGACTACACCTTCAAGTTCTACTTATGTAGGATCGACTATAAATTTAAACTCTGTAAGTAGTCAGGTTGTTATAAGAATTTCAAATAATGGAACTTCTGGTCGTGGAATAAGAGTACAGGCTATTAAATTAGTAGCATCAGGTACTGCTACTGTTCCTGCTATAACAGCTACACCAAGTACTGTCCCAGGTTTTGGAAATGTTAATGTAGGAACAAATTCAGCAAACAGTACTGTAACAATTTCCGGAGCAAACCTGACAGGAGATATTACGGTTAATGCACCGTCTACAGATTTTCAGATAAGTAAAGACCAGTCAGCCTGGTCAGGATCAGTATCGTTAACGCAAACTTCTGGAACAATAACGAACGTACCGGTGTATGTTAGATTTACTCCGCAATCTGTTGGAGCTAAATCCGGTAATATTACTTTTTCAGGTGGTGGTGTTTCTTCGCCTCCAACTGTAGCTGTTTCCGGAACGGGAACATTACAGACGCCTGCGACAACTGCAGCTACAACGGTACAACAGTTGCAATTTAATGCAAACTGGGAAACTGTTGCAGGAGCATCGGGATATCGTCTTGACGTAAGTGAACATGCAAGTTTTGGAATTGATACACCATCAAGTGTATTGGAAGAATTTGAAACAGGGCTTAGTACTTCCGGATATGGAACAGGTACTACTCCATTGGCTTCCGGAAACTGGGAAGTAGAAGATGTTATCAGAGCTGCGGCCAATCAGTCTGTGTCAGGATATGGAGCACAACTTAGAGCGAGTACTGGAAAAATGACCACACCAGGTTTTGCTAAAATAAGCACAATTACATTTTCAGCTAAAAGAGGAGCTTCTGCAACGACATTACAGGTTAGCAAAATTGTAAACGGGGTAACGACATTGCTTCAAACAATCAACTTGACAACATCACATAGCGATTATACCGTAAATGTCAATGAAACCGCTTCCGATGTTAAGATTTTGCTTGCAAATGGAGGAGGTAACCTGGCTTATGTAGATGAACTTACAATCAATTATACAGGATCAACACCATCTTTTGTTACCGGGTATAACGACAGAAATGTTGGTAATGTAACAACTTATGCAGTAACAGGATTAAATCCGAATACCGCTTACTATTACAGAGTGCGTGCAACAGCTACAGCTACTACTTCATCAAACTCAAATGTAACGACAGTAACAACAAAACTAAGTACAGTAACCTGGAACGGAACGGCATGGTCTAATGTAACAGGACCGGATGCGACTATTGAAGCAGTTATTGCCGGAGCTTACAACACCAATACAAACGGTGCGTTTACCACTAAAAAATTAACATTAAATTCAGGATCATTTACATTGGCATCCGGTACAAACCTTACTGTTGTAAATGAAGTAGTGAATAATATGACAGCAGCTGATTTTGTGATCCAGAACAATGCAAACTTAATTCAGACAAATGCTGTTGCCAATACCGGAGCAGTAACCCTGCATAGAAATTCAGCGCCAATTGTACGTTTGGATCATACTTTATGGTCTTCACCGGTAGAAGCACAAAATCTTTTCGGATTCTCTCCAAATACACTGACAAACCGTTTTTATACGTATCAAACGAGTACGAATACTTATGTAAACACCGGATTAACGGCAGCAACAACTTTTGTTGTTGGTAAAGGTTTTGCAGTAAGAGCACCAAACAATTACCAGGCTTCACCGGCAGCTGCATGGGAAGGAACTTTTGTAGGGAAACCAAACAATGGTAATGTAACATTTACATTAGAAACTACAGGTACCGGATACAACATGGTGGGTAATCCTTATCCGTCTGTTATTGATGGAGCGACTTTTGTAAGTAACAATACAACGATCGACGGAACTTTATACTTCTATGCACATACTTTAACGATGAATGCTCAGGGACAATTCCCGGCAGGAACAAACTATGCAACATGGACTCCGGGTGTAGGAGGAGTGGCGGCTACAGCCGGAACTTCCGGTGTACCGGCGAATGTGCCAAACGGTAAAATTCAGGTTGGACAAGGATTTATAGTAAAATCATTGCCGGCAGGAGGAAATGTAACTTTTGCAAACACAATGCGTGCTGCTGAAAACGGGAACCAGTTCTTTAAAGTGAGCAGTGCTAACGCTACGCTTCCGGAAACAGAAAAACACAGAATGTGGCTTAACTTGACCAATGATGCCGGAACAGCTTTCAACCAGATTCTGGTTGCTTACGCAGAGGGCGCTACAGAAGGAGTAGACCGCGGTTATGACGGATTGGCATTCGGAACTACAGGAAGTGCCTTATCGTCTAAAATTGCCGGAGCAGACTATACTATCCAGGGACGTTCTTTGCCTTTCAATGCAGAAGATGTTGTGACTTTAGGATTTAAAGCGGCTACAGCAGGAAACTACAGCGTTACCTTATCGGCTATGGACGGAGTGTTCTTGGGAACTCAGGATGTTTATTTAAAAGATAAAACAGCGGGAGTATTACACGACCTGAAAGCGGGTGCCTATGCATTTGCTTCAGCAGAGGGAACATTCGACAATCGTTTTGAAATCGTTTACAAAAACACTTTGGGAACGGTAGATACAACATTAGATGCTAATGCTGTTGTAGTATTCAGGCAAAATGCAGCGTTACATATCGAAACTAAAAATACGCAAATCAAAGACATTGCTATTTTTGATATCAGAGGCCGTTTGGTGTACCAGAAAGCAAATGTGAACGCTGGTTCTTTTGTGATTTCGGATTTAACTACAGCGAATGAAGTATTATTGGTTCAGGTAAAATCGGAAGACAATAAAACAAAAACGGTTAAAGTAATTTATTAATAAAAAATACTTCGTGTAGTGTTGCGGCACTACACGAAAGTTGTACTATACATTAGGACTATGAAAAAGACATTAAAATACAGTTACGTCGTTATTTTTACACTATTGTTGGATGTGATGGCGTTTGCAGCAGAGGAGCCGGGTGATTTCGGTGATACTGACGATACAAATCCTACAGATACTCCGGTGCCAATTGACGGATATTTGTTATGGCTGACGATCATTGCAATAGCTTTTGCTTTTTTTGTGATCAACAGAAGAAGAGCAGCACAATTGAAATAATAAAAAAGCCCGGTTATTTAACCGGGCTTTTTATTTTTTAAGAATCATAAGTCGTCTTCCTGCGTTTTTTGAAAACCAGGTAATAATAGCCTATTCCTATCGCGGCAAGGAGCAATAGTAATGCAAAATTATCTATTGGAACAGGCGGATCACTATCACCGGGAGGGTCATTTGGGCCTTCTTCTTCACTCGCTGTTATAAAAGAAGCAAAAGAATTTACATAAGAAAATAGTAAAATGACAACAAACCATTTTTTTTGATGTAATAAACGCATAAATTTTAGTTAAGAGACGATAAAAATAAACAAATTAATGTTAATATATTGTGATTTTATGTCAATTTAATGATTGTAAAATGTAAAATTTTACGTGCGTATTGTTCAAAAAATAAAAAAGCGTAAACTTTTTTAGGGTTTACGCTTTTTTTATTGGTTTATCGGTAAGGTGTTAATCCATTTCCGAGGTGAAATGCAATTTAACCGTTGGGAACTTGCTTTGTGTCATCTGTATCGAGAAATCAGAATCGGCAAGGAATACCAACTGACCGTATTTGTCTTTTGCCAGGAACTTTTGCTTGATACGTTTAAATTCGGCGAACTCTTCGTTTTTAGTATCATCCGGTCTTACCCAGCAGGCTTTGAATGCCGGGAAATTTTCATAGGAACATTTAGCGCCATATTCGTGCTCCAGACGGTATTGGATAACTTCATACTGTAAGGCACCAACCGTTCCGATTACTTTACGGTTGTTCATCTCCAGGGTAAATAACTGGGCTACCCCTTCGTCCATAAGCTGGTCGATTCCTTTGTCAAGCTGTTTGGCTTTCATCGGATCGGCGTTGTTGATATAACGGAAATGCTCCGGAGAGAAACTCGGGATACCTTTAAAGCTCATCAATTCTCCTTCTGTTAAAGTATCTCCGATCTTAAAGTTTCCGGTGTCGTGCAAGCCGACAATGTCACCCGGATAGGAAATATCAACGATCTCTTTCTTCTCGGCAAAGAAAGCATTCGGACTTGAGAATTTCAGGTTTTTACCCAGACGAACGTGTAAATATGGTTTGTTTCTTTCGAATACGCCCGATACGATTTTAATAAAAGCCAGACGGTCACGGTGTTTCGGATCCATATTGGCGTGAATTTTAAAGACAAAACCGGAGAATTTATTGTCATCGGGTTTTACCTCCCGGGTATCGGAATCTTTTGGTCGCGGTGACGGTGCTATTTCAATAAAACAGTCCAGTAGCTCCCGAACCCCGAAATTATTTAAGGCCGAACCGAAAAATACAGGTTGCAGTTTTCCTTCCAGGTATTCGTTTCTGTCGAACGGCGGATAAACTTCATCAATTAATTCTAATTCTTCCCGTAATTTATTAGCCGGTTTTTCACCAATGATCTTTTCAAGTTCCGGATTGGCGATGTCCGAAAAAGCAATGGTCTCTTCAATATTTTTACGGCTGTCTCCTTCAAAAAGATTGATGTTCTTTTCCCAGATATTATAGATACCTTTAAAATCATATCCCATACCGATAGGGAAACTCAAAGGAGTAACTTTTAAGCCTAATTTTTTCTCCACTTCATCCATTAAGTCAAAAGCGTCTTTACCCTCTCGATCCAGTTTGTTGATAAAAACAATCATCGGGATGTTACGCATACGGCACACTTCTACCAGTTTTTCCGTTTGCTCTTCCACACCTTTTGCCACGTCAACAACAACAATTACACTGTCAACAGCTGTTAGCGTACGGAAAGTGTCTTCTGCGAAATCCTTGTGACCCGGAGTATCGAGAATGTTGATCTTTTTGTCCTTATAATTAAAAGCAAGTACAGAAGTGGCAACCGAAATCCCTCTCTGGCGTTCAATCTCCATAAAATCCGAAGTTGCTCCTTTCTTGATCTTGTTGCTTTTTACAGCCCCTGCTTCCTGAATAGCCCCTCCGAATAATAATAGTTTTTCCGTTAAGGTGGTTTTACCCGCATCGGGGTGGGAAATAATACCAAAGGTTCTTCTGCGTTGAATTTCTTTCTGAAAGCTCATTTTTAACAAAAATTAATGGCTGCAAAAGTAGCTATAATTTGTGAAAACTTCTTTTATAGCCAAAAAAATAAGAAGTTTAATATTACTTTATGCGACGATAATTTTTTGTTAATAGTAAAAAGCATAGTTGCATAATGTAATTGAATTGTTATTTTTGTTGATTGCTAATCAACTATTACCCCAGATCCTTGTTAAAGGACTGCCCGAAAAACAATAATTTTAAAGAAAATAAATATTTCAAAAGAATGAAATTAAAACATGTTCTGTTAGGTCTTTTTGTTGCTGCGAATACGTTCTCTTATGCGCAGGATAAAACAAAGAAAGTGCTTTTCAATATTGATAATCATCCTTTTTATACTGATGAATTTAGCAGAGTCTATAAAAAGAACCTTGATTTGGTAAAAGACGAATCACAAAAAGATTTGGATCAGTATCTGGATCTTTTTTTAGGTTACAAACTCAAAATTCAGAAAGCAAATAAATTAGGCCTGCAGAATGAAGCCAATTATATTGCAGAACTAAAATCGTATCGTACGCAATTGTCAAGAAACTATATGACAGATACGAAAGTTACCAAAGAACTGGTAGACGAAGCCTACAAGCGCTCGCTTAAAGAAATAAAAGCTTCCCATATCCTTATTAATGTTGACGAAAATGCGTCGCCTGCCGATACGCTAAAAGCCTACAACCAGGCTTTGGATATCCGTAAAAAAGCAATTGCCGGAGAAGACTTCGGAGATTTGGCAGCCCGTTTTTCACAGGATCCGTCTGCAAAAGACAACAAAGGAGATTTAGGGTATTTCTCTGTATTCAGAATGGTTTACCCTTTTGAAACTGCTGCTTACAAAACCAAAAAAGGAGAAATTTCGATGCCGGTCCGCACCCGTTTCGGATACCACCTGGTAAAAGTAAACGACATTCGGGACAACCGCGGTCAGGTAACGGTAGCCCACATCATGCTGATGAAAGCTGAAAACCCGATTGAAGGAGAAGCGGTTAAAAACACAATTGAAGATATCTACAAAAAAATAAAACAGGGTGAAAGCTTTGAAACCCTGGCACAGCAATTCTCGCAGGATCGCTCTTCTGCCGGTAAAGGCGGACTTTTACAGCGTTTCGGTTCGGGAGAACTAAGCTCGGAAGCCTTCGAAAATGTGGCCTTCTCATTAAAAAACTCAGGCGATGTGTCCGAACCGTTCCAAAGTCAGTTTGGATGGCATATCGTAAAACTGATCGAAAAATTCCCGGTTCGTGACTTTGCAGACACGCAAACGGAATTTGAATCCAGAGTTCGTAAAGACGACCGATCCAAATTGATCGATGCTTCCCTGAATGATAAGCTGACCAAAAAATATGCTGTAGAGAAAAACGCAAAACTATATGCCAAAGCGGCAAAACTGGTTACCGATAAATTCTATACTCAGGAATGGGAAGTGCCGGCAGCTACAAAAGAACTGGAAGGAAACCTTTTGGTGATCAACAAAGAAAAAGGCATTACCGCGATGAACTTCCTGGAATTTGTCAATACACAGCAAAAAAACAAATGGGGTCTGAAACCAATTGGTAAAGTTGTAGACCAGTTATACGGTAAATTCATTCAGAACCAGTTGGTAGCGTATTATAACGACAACCTGGAAAAAGAAAATCCGGAGTTTGCCAATGTAATGGATGAGTACAGAGACGGATTGCTATTGTTTGATTTAATGGAAAAAGAAATCTGGAACAAGGCAAAAACCGATACCCTTGGCTTAAAAGCATTCTACGAAAAGCATGTGGCTGATTACCAGTGGAACCCAAGAGTGGAAGCAAATGTATTCTCATCAACAAAAGAAGAAGCCATTCAGCAGACTTTGAAATTCTTAAAAAAGAAAAAATCAATTGACTTCATCAAAGAGCAATTGAATAAAGAGAATAAAGTTTCCATCATGGTAAAATCGGGTGTGTTCGAAGAAGGAAGCGATGCTTTGCCGAAACACCAGAAACTGGAATTGGGACTTTCGGATGTTTTTAAAGACGGGAACTATTATTTTATCACCCAGGTAACGAAAAAACTGCCTAAAGGAGCAAAAACATTTGAGGAAACCAAAGGGAAAGTAATCAATGACTACCAGCAATATCTGGAAAGCAAATGGGTTGACGACCTGAAAAAAGAATTTACGATAAAAGTAAATAAAGATGTTTTCACGCAGGTGAAGCAGGAGTTGCAGCAATAAAGCATGAAAAAAGTAGCCGTAATAATTTTAGGAGCCCTTACGGTTTTGTCTTGTGATTATTTTAAAGCAAAGCACAAACCGGAAGCCATCGCCAGAGTGAATGATTCCTATCTTTATTCTGACGAGATAAAAGGCCTGGTGCCTGCCGGTACCTCAAAAGAGGACAGCCTGACCATCGTGAAAGGCTATATCGACAGATGGGCGACCAAAACATTGCTGATGGATGCGGCTGAGGTAAATTTGAGCGACAAGCAAAAAGCAACTTTTGACGAACTGATAAAACAATACACAACCGATCTGTACACCGGTGCCTATATTGAGCAAATCGTAAAACAGGCGATTGATACGGTCATAACAAATGACGAATTGTTGCGTTATTATCAGGCGAATAAAGAGAACTTTAAAACAACAGGAAACCTGGTGCGGTTAAAATATATTAATCTGACAAAAGATAATCCTAAATTTGCCCTCATCAGAAGCCGTTTTAACTCGGCAAAAAAAGAAGATAAAAAGGCATTGGAGACGATGACCATACAGTTTAAAAGCTATGCTTTTAACGATACGGTCTGGGTAGACATGAACCAGGTGTATAAAGCCCTGCCGTTCGTTACTCCTGATAATCGTGATCGATATATTACAGATGGTATTTCCTATGAATATAAAGACAGTTTATCGGCTTATCTGGTCAAAGTAAATAAGGTTCTGGAACGCAATCAGGTAGCGCCTTTCGACTATATAAGCCCTACAATAAAACAAATAATACTAAACAACAGGAAATTAGAATACATTAAGAAATTTGAAAAAGAGATCACTAATGATGCCATTAAAAATAAGAAATATGAAGTTTATAAATAAAAAAGCGGCTTTTATTTTTGGATTGACGGTTGCCATCTTCGGAACGGCACAGGCGCAGAAAAGTCCAAAAAAGAAGATTGATGGAGTAGTAGCCGTTGTTGGGGAATATGTTGTTTTGGATTCAGATATCGACAAAACATTTGTCGAATTACAGGCACAGGGGATCGACATTAAAAACATTACCAGATGTGAAATGTTTGGTAAACTATTGGAAGATAAATTATATGCACACCAGGCAATACAGGACAGTATTGTTGTAACCGATCAGGAAGTACACGATTTTATGAATTCACAGCTGGACCAGATGGTAGAGCAGGTGGGTTCTATTGATAAAGTAGTTAAATTTTACAACAAGAAAAATCTGGAAGAATTTAAAACCTACTTTTTCGACATTGTAAAAATGAACAAGCTGACTTCGCAGATGCAGCGTAAAGTTGTTGATGCTGTCGAAATCACTCCGGAAGAAGTGCGTACCTTCTTTAAAGGAATTCCAAAAGAAGATTTACCGGTTTTCGGAGCAGAAATGGAAGTAGCCCAGATTGTGGTAAAACCTAAAATCTCGGATGCCGAAAAACAAAGGGTGATCAACCAGCTGAAAGACATCAAAAAAGACGTTATGGAAAACGGAGCCAGTTTCTACAGCAAGGCCGTTTTGTTTTCAGATGATAAAGCTTCCGTTCCAACCGGAGGATTCTACAAAATGACCCGTAAAACAGCTTTCGTAAAAGAATTTAAAGATGTGGCGTTCAGTCTGGCCGAAGGTGAAATTTCGGAACCGTTTGAAACCATGTACGGCTACCATATTATTTACCTTGAAAAAATCAGAGGGCAGGAACTGGATTTAAGACACATCCTGATTATCCCTAAAGTATCGGACGATGCAATGAAAGAAGCAAAAGAAAAAATCGAAAAAATCCGTCAGCGAATCGTAAACGGAGAGATCTCTTTTGCCGATGCGGCCCGTTCTTCTTCAGATGAAAAAGAAACCCGTAACAGTGGTGGTATCCTGGTTAACCCAAGGACATTGGAAACCCGTTTCGAATTAACAAAAATGGATCCGACGTTATACAGCCAGGTTTCCGATTTAAAAGACGGAAAAGTTTCCTTGCCGTTAGTGGATAATGACGATAAAGGAACAAAGTGTTACAAATTAATGACGGTTACCAATCGTTATGACGAGCACACGGCCGACTATGCTAAAGACTATATCAAGATTAAAGAATTAGCCTTAAAAGAAAAACAAATCAAAGCCATTGCAAAATGGACTGATGAGAAAATTAAAGAAACCTATATCAAAATTAACGGAGAATACAGAGATTGTAAATTCACGAATAATTGGTTGAAAAAATAATTTTTAAAAAATAATTAAAAGAGTTAGTTTTATGAATTTAAAGCTAACTCTTTTTTAATTTAATATATACCTGAAAATAACATGTCAGACGTTGCAGCAATTCAGAACTTGGTTCAAAAGCAAAAAGCACTTAAGCAGGAAATCGCTAAAATTATTGTGGGCCAGGATGAAGTAGTTAATCAAATTGTACTAAGCATCTTTGCTGGTGGTCATGCCTTGTTGGTAGGAGTTCCCGGATTAGCCAAAACCTTAATGGTCAATACGATTTCACAGGCTTTGGGACTTGAATTTAAACGGATTCAGTTTACGCCCGATTTGATGCCGTCCGATATTTTGGGAAGTGAGATCTTAGATGAAAGCAGAACCTTTAAATTTATCAAAGGCCCTGTTTTTTCAAATATAATTTTAGCCGATGAGATTAACCGTACACCACCAAAAACACAGGCAGCCTTATTGGAAGCCATGCAGGAAAAATCGGTTACGATAGCCGGACATCATTACAAACTGGACCTGCCGTTCTTTGTACTGGCAACACAAAACCCGATTGAGCAGGAAGGAACCTATCCGTTACCGGAAGCGCAGTTGGACCGTTTTATGTTTGCGGTAAAATTGAATTATCCCACCTTTGAAGAAGAAGTACAGGTAGTGAAAAGCACAACAACAGATGTGAAAGTACAGGTAAACCCATTATTTACAGCGCAGGAAATAATCGATTTCCAGCACCTGATCAGACGTATTCCGGTAGCGGATAACGTGATTGAATATGCCGTGTCTTTAGTGAGCAAAACGCGTCCTGATAACGCATTGGCAACAGACTTCGTGAAAAACTATCTGGATTGGGGAGCCGGACCGCGTGCTTCGCAAAACCTGATTCTGGCCGCTAAAACAAATGCCGCATTAAACGGTAAGTTTTCACCGGATATTGAAGATGTAAAAGCCGTTGCAACCGGAATTCTGCGCCATCGTATTATTAAGAATTACAAAGCTGATGCAGAAGGAATTACGGAAGAAATGATTATTGATAAATTGATATAATTTTTTTACTTTTATTACGTTTTTGATATACTAACCAAAAAACGTTGTCAAATGAGAAATATTTTAAAAAATTTACCGGAATTTTTACTGATCGGACTGGCTGTTTTCTTTTTTTTCGAAACCCTGATTGTAAGGAGCGAAATTAATTATGTAATGCTGATCGTGACCGCAATAATGGTTGCTCAGGTGATTTTTAAAAATAAATATTTTGGCGTCTTTTTGGGAATAGCCGTTGGCCTGATCTCCTTCGGACTTTTTTTAGCGGTCTTGTCTGATTATCGGAAATTCCCGGAAGTTACGACTAAAGCGATCGAATTGATAACCGTGGGTGGTTTGATGGCGTTGGCCGGAGCAGTATTATCGGCTGTCATGATTTTTAAATACTTTAGTCAGGACGATAACGCAGCAGTAAAACTATAAAACAACATAGCAATAAATAAAAGAGCCTTTTCAATACTTTTTGAAAAGGCTCTTCTGTTTTCAGGTATAACCGTTCTGCCGCTTATTGTTGCTGTATTTTCTGTTCCAGTTCCCGGTCGTGAAAAAACAAAAACATACTGCCCATCATGTCCTGTTCTGTAGCAGCGGTATTGTTCACGTTTAAAACTAATTCATAATCGTGATTGCCGTAAAGCCAGACACCGGTTTCGGAACGGAATGGCTGTATTGCTTTTAACCCGATCTTATCTTTATAATTGGTCACCTTACAGGTAAAAACAGTCTTGTTTGCAGTCTTGTCATAAATGCTGATTGCGGTAGCAAACGGGTGTACGTGCGGAGCAGAAAAATGCAGGCGGGCACTATCCTGAATTTGCAGTTGTTCCTTAATAGAACTGCGGTAAGTGGCAGCGCCGGTGGGGATCACCCAATGCCCGGACAATTTGTTTCCGTTCTTGTCTTCATAAGTATGATTTTTGGTCTCTACGGGAATGCACTGATTGCTTCCCGGATCCAAAGGACCTTTAAAAGGATCATGCTTGTCAAAAGGCAATTGTATAAAAACGGTTTTGCTCATCAAAGGCTTTATAGGATTTTTGGAAGCATCATATTTAACCGTGATTTTGTGCTTTACCTTTTTAAAAATATCCGGAATATTCTGGTTTAAGGTCTGCGATGTCACAAAAAGAAAATCGTTGCCTATAACAGGAACCCCGTAACCTTCCGGGAAATCAAAACGTTCCAGTCCTTGCGATAACGACGTGAGCCGCGGGTATTGTTTGCCAATGCGGTCGTTTAGCTGCCAGTGATGGTAATACTTTACATCATTGATGTCAACATTCATGTGGCAGATATAATCATTGGATAGTACGGCATTGGTATTGGCATCAAGTGCCTGTACTTCGAAACCTTTAATCCATAACAACTTTTCGGTCTGATTCAGCTGGATATAGCGGGAGGCTTTCGGGCCTTCCATGGATTTGTAAATACCGTCAATAAGAAAAGCAGGCGATACCATGTTGTATTCCTGTGTGCCGCTGGCAACCGTCCAGTTGCTGTCTAATAATCCGGTGAGATACAAAGCCTTTGTTTTTACGATTGCTTTATGCCGGTTGGATAACTGGGAATATACAATTCCGGTCACCACTATAGCGGAGAATACCAGGATTGCTGTATATTTATATATCTTTGATTTTGTCATAATTACATTCGGTAGAAAACAAAAATACATAATAAAATGAATGGTACTAAAATAACCGGAACGGAACGTGTTTTCGGATTAGATGTTATGCGTGCTGCGGCAATCCTGATGGTTTTAGGTGGCCATTTATTGTGGATTTACCCGGATTGCCCGAAAATATTATCCCAGCTCTTTACGTTGTTCGGATTTTGGGGTGTGGAACTGTTTTTTGTGTTAAGCGGCTTCCTGATTGGCGGCATTCTATACCGTTTGTTTTTACAAACGGACTTTACCCGGGCAACCGTTTTTTACTTTCTGCAAAGAAGATGGTTCCGGACACTGCCCAATTACTTCCTGGTATTGCTGCTCAATTGCGGCATCGGGGTGTTGTTTGGTTTTCAAATGACGCATGCCGGTTACTACTTCCTTTTTCTGCAAAACTTTGCCACAACCATGCCGGCCTTTTTTCCGGAATCTTGGAGCCTGTCGGTAGAAGAATTTGCTTATCTGATTAGTGTGCTGGCGCTTTTTGCTGCGGCTATACTGATTCCGGGAAAAAACAAATCCCGTCTTTTTATAACAGTGGTTTTAGGGTTGATTGCCGTATTTATAGGAACCAAGATCGGATATTACTGCTGGACGTCCAATACAACCCTGATCCAATGGAATGTATCGTTAAAAGCTGTAGTGATCTATAGGATAGACTCCATTTTAATCGGAGCCGCCTTTAGCTGGCTGTCTCTTAATTATCCGGAATTCTGGGCAAAGCAAAAGATAAAAATGGCTGCTTCAGGTTGTGTGCTGATAGTGCTGATGTATGTGGGAGTAGGTTTTTTCCGGATTCTGATTGCAGACTATCCGTTCTTTTGGAACGTACTCTATTTGCCGGTTACCTCGCTCACGTTTGCGCTGTTTCTGCCTGTTTTGTCCGGATGGAAAACGGCTCCGGCCTGGCTGCTTAAACCGGTTACTTTGGTGAGCCTGATCTCATATTCCGTTTACCTGCTTCATTACAGCCTTATCCTGCAATTACTCAAATACTGGATCGATACCACGGCTCTGGTGGGCTGGCAGCTGCATCTTTTTACAATAATGTATCTCGGCATTACTTTTTTACTGAGTTATCTGCTGTATCGTTATTATGAAAAACCGTTAATGGCACTCCGGAAATAAATTATTGGTTGCGAAAAACATTTTTCTGCGTTTATTTTAAGCGATAAAAACACTCATTTTAGCCTGTTTACAGGCTTTTATGACCGTGCGGATTTTGGGTTTTATTAGTAAATGAGTTGTTTTTTTTAGGAATTGACAATATAAAATTAAAAAAATATGAATTTCTTGCTTTTTGGTGTTATTTCTTGAATTCGTTGAAAAATATTCAGTAAAATAGAATGTTTATAAATAATAATTCTTTGAAATCAATGAAATGCTAAAAATTTTCAATTCTCATTAAGATTGCTTAAATTTGTGCCACTTTTAAAAAACAAACATAATAATAACATAACTTATTCATAGTATGGCTTTTGATATTGAAATGATTAAAAAAGTGTATGATAACATGGCTGAGCGTGTTGATAAAGCACGTGAACTTGTTGGTCGTCCATTAACATTATCGGAAAAGATTTTATATTCTCACTTGTGGGAGGGGACTCCAACACAAGCTTTTACAAGAGGTAAGGATTATGTTGATTTCGCTCCGGATAGAGTAGCGTGTCAAGATGCGACTGCGCAAATGGCATTATTGCAGTTCATGCACGCAGGAAAAAATAAAGTTGCCGTTCCAACAACGGTTCACTGTGATCACTTGATCCAGGCTAAAGTTGATGCAAAAACGGATTTAGCGAGAGCAAAATCACAAAGTAGTGAAGTATTCGATTTCCTTTCTTCGGTTTCCAATAAATACGGAATCGGATTCTGGAAACCGGGAGCTGGTATTATTCACCAGGTAGTTTTAGAAAACTATGCTTTTCCGGGCGGTATGATGATCGGTACGGATTCACACACTGTAAATGCAGGTGGATTAGGAATGTTAGCGATTGGAGTTGGTGGAGCAGATGCTGTTGATGTAATGTCGGGTATGGCTTGGGAATTAAAATTTCCAAAACTTATCGGGGTTAAATTAACAGGTAAATTATCAGGATGGACGGCTCCAAAAGACGTTATCTTAAAAGTAGCCGGAATACTTACGGTAAAAGGAGGAACAGGAGCTGTTGTGGAATACTTCGGAGAAGGAGCTACGGCAATGTCTTGTACCGGTAAAGGAACAATCTGTAATATGGGGGCTGAGATTGGTGCAACAACATCAACTTTCGGATATGATGATTCAATGGATCGTTACCTGCGTTCAACAGGACGTGCAGATGTTGCAGATGCAGCAAACAAAGTAGCACAATATTTAACAGCAGATGCGGAAGTATATGCTAATCCGGAACAATATTTCGATCAGGTAATCGAAATCAACCTTTCAGAATTAGAGCCGCACTTAAACGGACCTTTCACTCCGGATTTGGCAACGCCAATCTCAAAAATGAGAGAAGAGGCTGAGAAAAACAACTGGCCTTTAAAAGTTGAAATCGGATTAATCGGTTCTTGTACAAACTCTTCTTATGAAGATATTGCCCGTGCTGCGTCATTGGCAAAACAGGTTGCGGATAAAAAATTAAAAACAAAAGCACAATTCACAATCACTCCGGGATCAGAGCAGGTTCGTTATACTATCGAACGTGACGGATTCATCGATACTTTCGATAAAATCGGGGCAACAGTATTTGCAAATGCCTGCGGACCATGTATCGGAATGTGGGATAGAGAAGGTGCTGAAAAAGAAGAAAGAAATACAATCGTTCACTCTTTCAACCGTAACTTCTCTAAACGTGCCGATGGTAACCCGAATACATTAGCATTCGTTGGTTCTCCGGAATTGGTAACCGCTTTAGCGATTGCAGGTGATTTAGGATTTAACCCGCTTACGGATAAATTAATCAACGAAGACGGTGAAGAAGTAATGTTAGACGAGCCTACAGGAGATGAATTACCTAAAAAAGGATTCGCTGTAGAAGATGCAGGATACCAGGCACCGGCAGAAGACGGTTCGGGTGTTCAGGTAGCAGTTTCGCCAACATCGGAGCGTTTACAATTATTGGATCCGTTCCAGCCTTGGAATGGTGAAAACATTACCGGAGCAAAATTATTGATCAAAGCTTTCGGAAAATGTACAACCGACCACATTTCAATGGCAGGTCCTTGGTTGCGTTTCCGTGGTCACCTGGATAATATTTCTAACAATATGTTGATTGGAGCCGTAAATGCTTTTAACCAAAAAACAAATAACGTTAAGAACCAGTTAACAGGAGAATATGCAGAAGTACCGGCGGTACAACGTGCTTATAAAGCGGCAGGTGTTCCCTCTATCGTTGTGGGTGACCATAACTACGGAGAAGGATCTTCCCGTGAGCATGCTGCAATGGAACCACGTCATTTAGGTGTGAAAGCGGTATTGGTAAAATCATTTGCCCGTATCCACGAAACAAACCTTAAAAAACAAGGTATGTTAGCGTTAACGTTTGCAAACGAGGCAGATTACGATAAAATCCAGGAAAACGATACGATCAACTTCTTGGACTTAAAAGAATTTGCACCAGGTAAACAATTAACATTAGAATTTGTTCACGCTGACGGTACAAAAGATATCATCATGGTAAATCATACCTACAACCAGGGTCAGATTGGCTGGTTTGTGGCTGGTTCTGCCTTAAACTTAATTGCTGCCGGAAAAGCATAATTAAAGGATATAGTATAAAGCAAAAGCGCACCGAATTTCGGAGCGCTTTTTTTATATAAAATTTGGTAAAACCTCATACCTCATATTTCACACCTCACACTTCGTACTTCATATATCGTACTTCATATATCATACTTCGCCTCCTTCCTCATAAAACCTCCGGATTCACAATATTCGCAGGCTTCCCGCTGGCATAATGAGTAACATTTTCAAAAGCCTTTTCAAAGTAAAGTTCATAACTGTTCTGTTCAACATAACCCAGATGCGGCGTACAGATAACATTAGGCATTTGCAGCAGCTCATAATCCGGATCATAAACAGGTTCCTGCTCGTAAACATCTACGGCGGCAAAACCCGGATGTCCTTTTTTAAGAGCGCTTGCTAAAGCACCTGTCGCGATTAGCTCTGCCCGGCTTGTATTGATAATAATAGCCTCCTTTTTCATGTCCAGTAAATCACTTTCTGTTACAATTCCGGTTGTTTCATCGTTCAGGCGCAGGTGTAAAGTGATGATATCGGCATTCCGGAAAAAATCGGACTTGCCGGAAGCGGCCTGGAAACCGTCTTTTACAGCCTCATTCCGGGAATTTTCGCTGCCCCATACCAATACGGTAGCACCAAATGCCCGGGCATATTGTGCTACTTTTTTACCGATCTTGCCATAACCCCAAATCCCGATAGTCTTACCGTGAACGGTACTGCCGATGTTGACCTGCCATTTTCCGTCTTTCATTGCCTGGATGGCCTGCGGCAACTGGCGCACGGCATTCATGATCAAAGCCCATGTTAACTCTGAAGGCGCAACGGGCGAACCGATACCTTCCGCAACGGCAACCTTATGGCGGGTGCAGGCATTCAGGTCTAAATGATGCGATATTTTTCCCGTTTGACTGATGAGCTTTAAATTGGGCAGGCGGGAAAGCAGGGCTTCCGAAATTTCCGTTCGCTCCCGTATCAGTACCAAAGCATCGGCATCCGAAAATTTTGCCGCCAGTTTATCAATATCTTGTTCGGTTTCATTGTAAATAACAACCTGGTGGTCTTTAAGAAGTTTAAAGCAATCCAAATGCATTACGGCATTTTGATAATCGTCTGGAATTATGATTTTCATGATATGATTTTTAGGGAATAAGGAAACTTAAAGGTAAAAAAAACCGCCTCAGGATCCTGAGGCGGTTTGATAAAATTTCGTTAATAACGACTATTAATAGTACATGTAACGTCTTACTTTAGCAATGTATTTAGCCAAACGAATTACCTGGTGGCTATAGCCGTATTCGTTATCATACCAAACATACATAACCACATTTTTCCCGTCAGCAGAAACAATAGTTGCATTGCTGTCGAAAATAGAAGGAGCAGAAGTTCCAACGATATCAGACGATACCAGTTCGTTATTTAAAGAATATTTGATTTGCTCTACAAGTTCCCCTTCTAAAGCATATTGTTTCATAATGTCGTTTACACCGTCTTTAGAAGTTGCTTTTTCAACCTCTAAATTCAATACTACTAACGAACCGTTTGGAACCGGTACACGGATAGCATTGGATGTTAATTTTCCGGCTAAAGAAGGCAATGCTTTTGCAACAGCGCTTCCGGCTCCGGTTTCGGTAATAACCATGTTTAAAGCTGCAGCTCTTCCACGACGGTATTTTTTGTGCATGTTGTCAACCAGATTCTGGTCGTTTGTATAAGCATGGATTGTTTCCAGGTGTCCTTTTACAACACCTAACGTATCTTCTACTGCTTTTAAAATAGGAGTGATTGCGTTTGTTGTACAGGAAGCGGCTGAGTAAATTTTTACTTCATCCGGATTGTAATCGTTGTGGTTAACACCATAAACGATATTCGGTACCCCTTTTCCTGGAGCAGTTAACAATACTTTGTCGGCACCTTTTGAAGTTAAGTGACGGCTTAGGGCTTCTTCTGTTGTAAAAGCACCGGTATTGTCAATTACCAAAGCGTCGTTAATACCATATTTTGTATAATCGATATCTTCCGGAGCATTGGCAGTAATAATGTGTACTGTTGTTCCGTTAATAATCAAAGCATTGTTTTCCGGATCAGCAATTACAGAACCTTCGAAATCACCGTGAACAGAATCATAACGCAATAAAGAAGCTCTTTTTTCAAGAAGTACAGCGTCATTTTTATCACGGGTAACAATAGCTCTTAAACGCAATTGTTGTCCTTTACCGATTTTAGACATTAATTCACGTGCCAGTAAACGTCCGATACGGCCAAAACCGTATAAAACAACGTCTTTCGGCTGGATGTCCTGCGTGTCTTTTGCGTTTTTCAGTTTGTCTAAAACAAAAGCGGTTGCATCGTTATATTTATCATCTTCCAGATGATATTCATAAGTAAGTTTTCCAATATCAATACGGGAAGGTGGTAAATCCAAAGACTCGATAGCTCTTGCGATCTCTACTGAATCGAAAATATTGATTGGTTTTTGAACAAATTCTCCTGCATATTCGTGTAAGTTGATAATATCACTTACATTTCTGTCGATCAATTGGTTTCTGAAAAGAACTAATTCAATTGATTTGTCATACCATAAGTCGCTAATAATTTTGATAAATTCAACGCCAGCTCTTCTTCTGTCTGCCTGAAAAGCCAACTCTTTTTCGTATACAGCACTATTGTTGTTCATGAAGTAAATAAGTTAGATTGTGTTGTTAGTAAAATTGGTGCAAAAGTATTGATTTTTACTGAATTTATTTTAGAAAAAACAAGTTTTTTAAAATTAAAAACCCGACTAAAAAGCCGGGTTTGTTTTTGTGGTTCTGTTTTATTGGGTGATGACTTGTACAAGCACTCCTTTTTTGGTAATTATTTCTAAGCGAACCGATTGATCTTCTCCTTTTCGGGCTAAAGCGCGGGACACCGTTTCAATGTCGGTGGCTTTTGCACCGTCAACATTTAAGATAATGCTGCCTTTTAAATCGTTTGCATATTTCAGAAGATTGCCGCTGGTTACATCTTTTATTTTTACCCCGTAATTAATGTTGAACATTTTCTTTTCGGCAGCGCCAATGTCTTCAAGCTCCAGTCCGTTAAACTCATAATTCAGCAGTTCTCTTTTGGTAAGCTCGATTTTCACATCCTTGCGGTCGCCATCGCGGATAATGCCAGCAATCACCACATCATTCGGACGTTTGGTGTTGATATATGAGGAGAGATCTGCATACGAATTGATATTCTGATTGTCCAGTTTAACGATAATATCGCCTTTGCGTAATCCGGATTTTTCCGCACCGGATTTTTTAGAAACATTGGTGATGTAAAAGCCCTGTGTCAGTTTCACGCCGAATTCTTTTGAAGCGGCACTGTTCAAATCGGTTCCTTCAACACCCAGTACACCGCGTTGTACATTTCCGTATTCCATTAAATCTTCAATGATTTTACGGGTAATGTTAGACGGCACAGCAAAAGAATACCCCACATACGAACCGGTTACCGAAGAGATCATCGTGTTGATCCCGATCAGCTCACCACGGGTATTCACTAACGCACCGCCACTGTTTCCGGGATTAACGGCAGCATCGGTTTGTATAAACGACTGAATGCCGTTGTTGGAAAGATTTCTGGCTTTGGCCGAAACAATTCCGGCAGTTACTGTTGAAGTAAGGTTATACGGATTACCAACAGCCAGAACCCATTCGCCTACCTTAAGATTGTCGGAATTTCCAAATGTGGCATACGGCAGCTTTTCATCGGCATCGACTTTCAGTAAAGCGATATCCATTTTACTGTCGGTACCGATTAATCTGGCTTTATACGTCTTATTATTATTTAAGGTAACTTCCAGTTCGGTAGCATTCTGGATCACATGATTGTTCGTTACGATATAACCGTCTTCCGTAATAATAACACCGGAACCGGTACCGATTTGCGTTTGCTGCTGGTCACCTCTGTAACCGTAAAAGAACTCCATTAACGGGCTTGACGGTATTTTGGAAACCGAAACGTTTTTAACGTGAACAACAGTGTGTACCGCATTCTCGGCAGCAGCTGTAAAATCCATGTTTTCAGCTCCTAAACTTACATTTCTGGTGTAATTGTCTGATGCGATAGAAAGTCTGGAATCATTGGGAGAATTGCGATCAAATAAAACTTTGTAAGCTCCCAGAGTAATAGCTCCGCTTAACAGTGAAACTAATAATAAGCTTGATAATCTTTTCATATTCGCTGGTATATTTAATTATTTAACAGTAAAATTATAAACTTCAGGAATTCAAAAAAAGGGTTTAACGCCCGTTTAACAATCTTTAACGTGTCATTAATATTTGTACTTTTGTGAATCACTACCTTAGTGGTAATAAAAGCAAAAAAAGCAACGTTGTAGCAACTGCACAAAAGCCTTATTTAATATTCAAATACTAAATGAAAGTAACTTTTTATAAATATCAGGGAACGGGTAATGACTTCGTTATGATCGATAACCGTCAGTTGACATTTCCCAAAAATGATACCAAACTGGTAGCATATCTCTGCGACAGAAGATTTGGCATAGGTGCCGATGGATTGATACTGCTGGAAAATGACGAATCGACAGATTTTCGTATGGTGTATTATAACTCAGACGGAAACGAAAGTTCCATGTGTGGAAACGGGGGTCGCTGTATCGTGGCTTTTGCAAAAGAACTGCACCTTATTAACGACCAGACCACTTTTATAGCGACAGACGGTTTGCATCATGCAACTATCGCGGCTAATGGTATCGTATCGCTGCAAATGAAAGATGTGGATACGGTGGAGCAGCATGAAAACCATGTGTTTTTAAATACCGGTTCGCCGCATCACGTGGAATTGGTGGACGATTTGAAGATCTTTGATGTTAGAAACGAAGGTGCCCGGATCCGGTACAGCGATTTGTACGGAAAAACGGGGAGTAATGTGAACTTTGTAGCCCAAACGGGAACGGACAAATTTTCAGTGCGCACCTACGAAAGAGGGGTGGAAGATGAAACGCTTTCCTGCGGAACCGGAGTAACGGCTGTGGCAATCGCCATGAAAGCAACCGGAAAAACAACCGGTTCTGTGATTGAACTGGAAGTAGAAGGCGGAAAACTGGAAGTGAGCTTTCAGGAAAAAAACGGCTTTTTTACCCAGGTTTTTCTAAAAGGCCCGGCTACCCGGGTTTTTAAAGGAGAAATCGATTTTTTATAAGACTTTAAGGCAATAACAGTTGGTAACACTAAAAGGAGATAAAATTTATCTGAGAGCTTTGGAACCCGAAGATCTTGAATTTGTGTATGCTGTCGAAAATGACGAAGCGATTTGGGAAGTAAGCAATACGCAAACCCCTTATAGCCGCTTTTTAATACGGCAGTATCTTGAAAATGCACAGCAGGATATCTATGAAGCCAAACAATTGCGGCTGGCGATTTGTAAAAACGATGATTTTAAAGCAATAGGCCTGATCGATTTGTTTGATTTTGATCCGAAAAATCAGAGAGCCGGAATCGGGATCGTTATAAAAAACACGGAAGACCGGAGTAAAGGTGTTGGAAAAGAGGCGTTACGCTTACTGATTGCGTTTGCATTTGAGCAATTGCAATTGCATCAATTGTATGCAAATATTAGTCAGGAAAATGTAGCGAGTATTCAGCTTTTTACTACTTTTGGCTTCCAATGCATCGGGGTGAAAAAGGATTGGGTTCGCACCCAAAACCGGTTTACCGATGAAGGAGTTTATCAATTAATTCATCAATCTTAATCGTATTTTTATTTTGAAAGTAAAGAAAATTATCAGCATCTTTTCGGTGGTATTGCTATTTATCGCTTTGATTTATGGTTATATACTGTATAATAAAGTGTTTTCTGCCAATACTAAATTTTCGGAAAATGAAACCTTTGTATATGTACCCACCGATGCGACCTATCCGCAAGTGCAGAAAATATTGGAGCCTTACGTAAACAATATGGAATATTTTGATTTTGTCGCTTCCAAAAGAGGGTACGATCAGAATGTGGTATCCGGAAAATTCCTTTTAACAAACGGAATGAGCAGCTTTGATATCGTAAGAGCTTTACGCAAAAACGTACCGGTGAAAATGGCTTTTAACAATCAGGAATCCCTGGGGAAATTAGTGCAGCGATTATCGTCTCAGATTGAACCGGACAGTATTACTTTGATGAAAACCTTTACCGATTCTACGTTTATGGCAGAAAACGGTTTTACAGAAGATAATGTTTTGAGTATGTTTATCCCGAATACCTATGAATTTTACTGGAATACCACAGGAATCAAGGTGCGCGATAAAATGATCAAGGAATACCGTAAATTCTGGAATGAAGACCGCCTGGCAAAAGCAAAAGCATTGGACTTAACGCCATTGGAGGTGTCTGCATTAGCCGCTATTGTACATAAAGAAACAGCAAAAGTGGACGAAAGACCACGGGTTGCCGGTGTTTACCTGAACCGTTTAAAAGTAGACATGCCGCTTCAGGCAGATCCAACGGTTATTTATGCAGTAAAAAGAGAAAGCGGTGATTTCGACAGAGTGATCAAACGCGTACTGTATGAAGACCTGAAAATTAACTCTCCTTATAATACCTATATTCATACAGGATTGCCGCCGGGGCCAATCGCGATGCCGGATATTAACGCAATCGATGCGGTTTTAAATGCCGAAAAACACGATTATATCTATTTCTGTGCAAGTGTTGAAAAATTTGGATACCATGAATTTGCGGCAACTTTGGCACAGCATGGTGTGAACAAAAAGAAATATGTGGAATGGCTTGCCAAACAGGGCATCAATCGTTAATTTTTGAAAAGCAACCTGCAAAATAGTACAACATACAAATCAAAAGAAATTTTGACGGCTTCCCGATATTTATCGGGAAGTTTTGTTTTAGGCAAAATGATGTCCGGATGGAATGCAGCAGTTTGTTTTTTACTGCTGTTGTTTTTCGGTTCTGTACAGGCGCAGTCCTTTTTGATTCCTTCCGATACGCTCAACAAACAAAGAAGAACGCTGGTGTATGCCTCCGAAGGAGTTGTTTTGGGTGGTGCTTTGATCGGTTTGAACCAATTGTGGTATAAAGATTACCCGCGCAGTGGTTTTCACTTTAAAAACGACAACAGCGACTGGATGCAGATGGATAAGGCGGGACATGTTTATACGGCTTACCACATGGGACGAATGGGGGCGGAGTTGCTGGAATGGAGTGGTGCCGACAAAAAAGAACAGTTAGTATATGGTTCCACGTTGGGCTTTGCCTTTTTAACGGCTGTGGAAACCTTCGACGGATTTTCTCAGGAATGGGGAGCCTCCTGGGGCGATGTGGTGGCTAATGCTTCCGGAACCCTGTTGTATGTGTCGCAGGAACTGCTGTGGAAAGAACAGCGCATCACACCGAAATTTTCATTTCATACTACCCGTTATGCCGCGATGCGGCCGGATGTTTTGGGGAAAGATTTAAAAGAACAGCTGCTAAAGGATTATAACGGGCAGACGTACTGGCTTTCGGCAAATATACAGGCCTTTACCAAAACGGAACTGCTGCCGGAATGGCTCAGCTTTGCAGTGGGCTATAGTGCCGAAGGAATGCTGTCCGGAAGAGCGGAAACCTTACCGCCCGAGTTTGCTTCAGAAAGCCGGCGATATCGTCAAATCTTATTTAGTCTGGATATAGATTTCAAAAAAATTAAAACAAAATCTCCGGTTTTGAAAACGGTTTTCTCGATTTTAAACACCGTGAAAATTCCGGCTCCCGCTTTGGAACTCAGCGACTTCAGTAGGCTCCGCGGGCATTGGCTTTATTTTTAGAAAAGTTTAACATGCTGATTTTCAGGTTTATAATTTTTGTCTTATATTTGCAAACGGAAATTTCATGTCGGTGACAGCGCTTGAGAAATCAAAATGTATGATAAAAAGATGGACTTACTTTTTAGGATTGATACTCCTAATCACCTTAATCAGTTCTGGTTTTAAAGCTTTCGAGGTAGAAAAATTAGAAGGATTTCATGTAGAGGATGATGAAGTGATCACGTATTTAGTTCCCACAGAGGAAGAAACAAGCAAAGTATTTTTCAATTTCCCTTTTACCGGTAAATCTTATGTAGGCTTCAAGCAGGCAATTGCTGTGAAAGAGTCATTAGGACTGTATGACCTGGTTAACCCTTTTGGTTATATGGGGAAATACCAGTTCGGGAAAAGCACCCTGAGAACGGTTGGAATTTATAATGCTGCTGAGTTTCTAAAAAACCCTAAAATGCAGGAGAAAGCTTTTAAAGCGCTTCTGGCCCGTAATAAATGGGAGTTACGAAAAGAGATTGACCGTTACGAAGGTAAAGTGATCAAAGGCGTGAAAATTACAGAATCAGGAATTCTGGCTGCGGCACACTTGGGTGGTGCAGGATCTGTAAAAAGCTTTTTGAGAAGTAATGGTGCAAACGGATTTACAGACGGTTTCGGAACTTCACTGCGAAGTTATATGAAACGATTTGGAGGATACGATACATCTAATATTGTAGCCAATCCGGATGCAAAAGTAAAGATGAATTAATTCATTTTATGAATAATAAAAATACAAGGTCGGTTATGTAAATCGACCTTATTTTTTTTCCACTCGTTCACTGTTCTGGTTTTGATAAACTCTGTAGGCAGGGTAATATCGCAGGCAATGCAAAGATGTGTGCTGGGCTGCAGAATCTGTAACAAATCTTCCATCAGCTTGTTGTTGCGATAAGGTGTTTCAATAAATAATTGCGACTGGTTCTTATCGTGTGACAGCTTTTCAAAATTTTTCAGGGCTTGTTTTTTCTCCGATTTGTCAATCGGAAGGTAACCGTTAAAGGCAAAACTCTGCCCGTTCATTCCGGAAGCCATGATTGCTAAAAGAATGGATGATGGACCTACTAAAGGAACAACCTGAATGCCTTTTTCATGAGCGATTTTTACAATGGCCGCACCGGGGTCGGCTACACCGGGACAACCGGCTTCACTCATTAAACCAATGTTCTGACCTTCTAAAAGCGGCTGTATAAAGGCATTGTGCTCGGAAGCTTCGGTGTGTTTGTTCAGTACGGAGATTTTTAAATCCGGCTGTTTTTTTTCGGCATGTACGCTCTTGATAAACCGGCGGGCGGTTTTTTCATTTTCAACGATATAATAATCAATGAAATCAATGCTTCTTTTTATGGTTTGCGGTAACACATCTTCGGGATTCATTTCTCCTAAAGTTGTTGGTATCAGGTATAACTTGCCATAAAGAGCGGTTGGTTTCATAAGTGCTGGTTTTTTAATTTGTCGGCAATAATATCGCAGGCATCGTTCAGTAAATTGTAAACTTGTTCGAAACCGTTTTGTTCGCCATAATAAGGATCGGGAACGGCGATGTTTTCACCGGGATAAAGCTCATTTAAAATGAGTTTGACTTTTAATTTTGCAGTGTCGTCAGGAGCCAGGCGGATAATGTCTTTAAAGTTGGAATTGTCCATGGCGAAGATATAATCAAAGTTCTGGAAATCGGATAACTTAAATTGACGGGCCCGCTGGTCGGTAATATCAATACCTTTGTTTTTTGCGGTCAGTATAGAACGATTGTCGGGAAGTTCTCCGGCATGCCATCCTCCGGTTCCGGCAGAATCTACAAAAAAAGATTCCCGGGGAAGTTTACTTTTTAAAATTCCCTCAGCCAGCGGGGAGCGGCAGATGTTCCCCAGACAAACCATTAAAATCTTTATAGGCATGCTGTTATAAGGATAACTTCTTGTGGATATCGTCTACGTATTTTTTGAATTGCTTATCGGTAGAAACAAGATTGTCAACAGTCTTACAGGCATGTAAAACGGTTGCGTGATCCCTGTCGCCAATTTGTGATCCGATATTGGCTAAAGAAGCTTTTGTGAATTTTTTAGCGAAAAACATTGCCAGCTGTCTTGCCTGAACCACGTCACGCTTTCTGGTTTTGGATTGCAAAGTTTCGATGTCCAACTGGAAATAATCGGAAACCACTTTTTGAATATAATCAATAGAAACTTCGCGTTTTACATTCTTAACAAATTTCTCAACGACTTGTTTGGCTAATTCGGTAGTTACTTCCCGTTTGTTGAAAGAAGATTGTGCGATCAATGAAATGATGGCACCTTCCAGTTCACGGACATTGGTTTTGATGTTCTTGGCTACATATTCTACAATCTCGTCCGGCATTTCCACACCGTCGCGGTATAAAATATTTTTTAAGATAGCGGTTCTGGTTTCATAATCCGGCTGTTGAATTTCGGCAGACAATCCCCATTTAAAACGGGAAAGTAAGCGTTGTTCAATATCCTGCATGTCCACAGGTGCTTTGTCGGAAGTAAGGATAACCTGTTTTCCGTTTTGGTGCAAATAATTAAAGATATGGAAGAATACATCCTGTGTTCCGGCTTTTCCGGAAAGGAACTGCACGTCATCAATGATCAGTACATCAATTAACTGATAGAAGTGAATGAAGTCGTTACGGGTATTCTTTTTAACCGAATCGATATATTGTTGTGTGAAAACCTCTGCCGAAATATACAGTACGGTTTTCTCCGGATGCTTCTCTTTGATCTCCACACCAATAGCATGTGCCAGGTGGGTTTTTCCCAATCCGACACCGCCAAAAAGCAATAACGGATTAAAAGAAGTTCCGCCCGGTTTGTTGGCAACAGCCATACCGGCAGAACGGGCCAGACGGTTGGATTCCCCTTCCAGGAAATTGTCGAAACTGTAATTGGCATTTAACTGGGATTCGATTTTTACATTGCGGATTCCCGGTATGATAAACGGATTTTTTAACTCCGGATTTTTATTCTGAATCGGTACGTCAACTTCCTGTGGTTTTACCGGCGGACGACTAACACTTGGCAGCTGCTCCGTGAATGGTAGTTTATTGCCATAAGTGTTTTCCATTTTAATTTTATAAAGTAACTTTGCGCTCGCTCCAAGTTCTTTTGTTAAGGCAACTTTGAGCAATTTTACATAATGTTCTTCCAGCCATTCGTAAAAAAACTTACTAGGTACCTGAATATATAATGCGTTATCAGTAAGCTCAACAGCTTTGATAGGTTCAAACCAAGTTTTATATGCTTGATCCTGAATATTGTCTTTTATGAATGACAGACAGTTTTCCCATACCGATTGCGCAGTTTTATTCATATATTCGGGCATAATTAATGTTTTTTTAAAAAGTTGAATTCAAAAAGTAAGTCAGATACTTTCATTGAAATTGGGAAGACAAATATGTGGACAATTTTTTTCAAAAAAAAATATAACGTGTATTGATTTTATGAAAAAAATATTGTAAGTACATTTAAAAATGTTTTTAAAATAAATTAACAAAAAATTAATATGAGAGATTATCAATTTCAGGTTCGTGTCCGATACGCCGAAACAGACCAGATGGGAGTGGTTTATCACGGAAATTATGCACAGTATTTTGAGATGGGACGTGTGGAATGGCTTAGAAACCTTGGGCTTTCTTATAAATGGATGGAAGAAAACGGAATTATGCTTCCGGTGGTTTCTTTGAGCATGAGTTACAAAAAACCGGCACTTTATGACGACCTGCTAACGGTGAAAACAATATTCAAAAGTCAGACCTCTGTTAAGATAGAATTTGACTATGAAATCTACAATGAAGCAGGTGAGTTATTAACAACGGGGAACTCCATTCTGGTGTTTGTAGACATGAAAACCGGAAAGCCGACTTTGCCTCCGGCGTATGTTACCGAAAAGTTAACGGCGTTTGTTGAAAGCTAAAAAGCAACATTGAAAATTACTCTTTTTCAAGAATAGTTACTTCATAAAGATTGGAAAAAATGTCGAAAATCATTTCGGCATTTTTTTTGCGCGTAGCGATTTCAATCTCACAACTCATTTCCATTTTCTGGGCGATAATGTCCAGATTTTTTTCTTTGATAACCCGCATCACTTTGTTCATGTTTTTATAATCAAAACGAATGAGGTAATGAATGTCGATTGTCTTTTCGGTTATTTCGGAAACTTCCAGCGCCATCTGGGCAGCTGTTTTGTAAGCGGATATTAAACCGCCTACGCCGAGTTTTACGCCACCGAAATACCGTACGACTACTATGAGTACGTTTGTTACGTCAAACGACTGTATCTGACCGTAAATGGGCATTCCTGCCGAGTTATTGGGTTCGCCGTCGTCGTTGGCACGGAAGTATACTTTCTCGGTTCCGGTCTGAAAGGCATAACACCAGTGCCGCGCGGCATGATGCTGCTTCCGGAGATCTTCCAGAATCGGTTTGACATCCTCTTCTGTTGCTATAGGAAAGGCATAGCCGAAAAATTTACTGTTTTTTTCTTTGTAGAGGATTTCTTCGGACGGAATGGCTAAGGTTTTGTATGTGTCTTTTTCCAATGCTGTTAATTACCATTTTTTATCCAGCAAATCTACAACATCTTCTTTACCCACCTGCAGGTTCCAGATATTTAATCCCAGGTTGGCGGCCACTTCGGTATTGTGCTTGTTGTCGTCCACAAAAAGGGTTCTTTTAGGGGATAACTCGTGTTTCTTGATGATGTAGTTGAAGATTTCCGGATCGGGTTTTCTAAGGCCTATTTCGAACGAAAAATACACCTTTTCAAAGCATTGGTAAAACTCGCGGCTGAATGTTTCGCCCACTTTGCTTTCAAATTTTTCAATATGGGTAGCATCGGTATTGCTCAACAGGAATAAACGGTACTGCGACGATAAACGCTGTAAAAACTCCAGACGGTAAAGCGGGAAATCCAGCAGTATGGCATTCCAGGCATCGCGGATCTCTTTTAAATCTTTGTTCGGGATGTATTTATGAAGACCGTTGAAAAAATCAGCTTCTTTGATTTTTCCCTTTTCATATCTTTTGTTCAGATTGTCTAAATCTTCGTTCCAGCAAACCAGTCCTAATTTTCGCATGTGTTCAAAAGGGGCTTCTTCTGCCAGATTAATAAAAACATTGCCAAAATCGAATATGATAGTATCAATCATTGTGTGTGAAAATTAGAAGTTCGTCGTTTAGTATCGTCTGTTTCTCTTGTAATGTACCGGTTATAAACGGTGCTGCTGTGCCGCTTTGCAGTGTTACAGCGCCTTTAAAAACCCGTGCTTCATCCCATAATCCTGCGTCGATAAAGGTTTGCAGCGTTTGCTTTCCTCCTTCAATAAGTAAGGATTGAATATCGTATTGCTGTAAAATCGATACAATTGAAAAAGGGAGCGTATTATCAAAGATACAATTTTCGAAAAAAACTGATGTAGAATTTTTTAAATTTTGATTTTCCGTGATGATTATGGTTTTTACACTGCCGTCCTTTACAAAATAATCTTCCGGAATCCTTCCGGATTTATCCAGCACGATGCGCACAGGATTTGTACCGGTCCAGTCCCTTACATCCAGTTTGGGATTGTCGTCAATAACGGTTTGGGTTCCCACTAAAATAGCCTGTTCCTCACTGCGCCATTTGTGAACCAGCTGGCGGGAATATACATTGGAGATCCATACCGGTTTTTGCTCCGCTCTGGTTTCCGGCGCAATAAAACCGTCACTGCTTTCTGCCCATTTCAGGATGATATACGGGCGCTTTTTCTGGTGGAATGTAAAAAAACGTTTGTTGAGCTCGTTACAGGCGTCCTCCAGTATGCCAACGGTAACATTTTTACCGGCTTCGATCAGTTTTTTGATGCCGTTTCCGGCAACTTTGGCAAACGGATCAATGGTGCCGATGACAACGTTGGGGATTTTATGCTGAATGATCAGATCACAGCAGGGAGGTGTTTTGCCAAAATGACTACAGGGTTCCAGACTCACATAAATAGTAGCTTTGGATAGAAGGGATTTGTCCTTAACGGAGTTTACCGCATTCACTTCGGCATGCGGTTCGCCGGCTTTCCGGTGCCACCCTTCTCCGATAATTTCATTATTATATACGATAGCACTGCCCACCAAAGGGTTGGTGTATGTTGTGCCCAAACCGTTTTTAGCCAATTCAACACAGCGGTTCATGTAAAATTCATGGGTGTTCAAAAGCGTATCGTATTAAATTTGTAAAATTATTCTAAATGTTTATGAACTGTCAGGGAAGCTGCTTACATTCGTCCTGATTTTGAACAAATCGAACAGTATTCCTGTTGTCCGGAAGCTGCAAAAATAAACTATTCCTTAAAAATGGATACAATCGAGATACGGGAAATTCAAAAAAATGACAATGAGGCGGTCGCAGCCTTAATACGAACAGTATTAGTGGAGCATGAAGTGCCTAAAGTAGGCACGGCTTATGCCGATGCTTCCCTGGACAGGATGTTTGAAACGTATGCGACTCCGCAGTCGGCTTATTTCCTGGTTGTCAAAGACGGGGAGATTATTGGCGGTGCCGGAATTGCGCCATTGGAAAATGGAGCGGCCACGATTTGTGAGCTGCAAAAAATGTATTTTTTACCCGTGTCCAGAGGTTTGGGGCTGGGAACAAAAATGATCGGGAAGTGCCTGGAACAGGCAAAAGCTTTCGGCTTTAAACAATGTTATCTGGAAACACTTCCAAACATGACGGCTGCCCGGAAATTATATGTAAAGTCCGGATTCCGGTATCTGGAGGCTCCGTTGGGAGATACCGGTCATAACTCCTGTCCGGTATGGATGCTTAAAGATTTATAAGATGCTAATCAAAGACTATCGCAATTATTTTAAAGAAGAACTATCGGCTCTTTATGATGAAAAAGAGATCGAAAGCTTTTTCTATATCATTTTAGACGCTTTTCACCAGATGAAACGGGTGGATATGGTGCTGAAAGCCGATTTTGAACTGGATGCCATGCAGCTGCTGCAATGGGAAACAGTGCTGCATCAGCTGAAAGCGGAAAAACCGATTCAGTATATTTTTGAGGAAACCGAATTTTTCGGACTGCCTTTTTATGTGAATGAAAATGTTTTAATCCCGCGTCCGGAAACGGAAGAACTGGTGGAGTGGATTCTGCAATCCGTTTCGGAATTGCCCAAAGAGCAGCCGCTTAAAATATTGGATATCGGAACAGGCAGTGGCTGTATTGCCGTTTCGCTGGCTAAAAAGCTGCCGCAGGCCCGGGTATTTGCAATCGATGTTTCCGAAAAAGCACTGGAAGTAGCCAGACGGAATGCAAGGCAAAACCAGGCAAACGTGGTGTTTTTACACAAAAACATTCTTGAAACCAGTATGTTGCCGGAACAGTTTGATATTATCGTGTCCAATCCGCCCTATGTGAGAAACCTGGAAAAAGAGGAAATAAACAAAAACGTATTGGAATTTGAACCGCATTTAGCCTTGTTTGTTGAAGACCATGACCCGTTGCTTTTTTACCGCAAAATCACGGAATTAGCCGCGCAGCATTTGGTAAAAAGCGGGCAGCTGTATTTCGAGATCAATCAGTATCTCGGGCCGGAAATGCTGGCATTGCTAAAGGAATACCATTTTAAAAACGGAGAACTGCGTAAGGATATTTACGGCAATGACCGCATGACAAAAGCAATACTGTAAACGGATTATTCGTACCGTAAAGCTTCTACCGGATCCAGTTTGGATGCTTTGATGGCCGGGTACAATCCGGAAACAATAGCTACAAGGAAAGTCGTGGCAAAGGCGGCAAAAATAGCCTGCCACGGAATCACAAAGCTGAATTTAATCGCAGCGGATATTCCGAAACCAACCAAAATTCCGAGGATAATACCGACTAATCCGCCCAACTGACCGATTACCAGGGTTTCGGTAAAAAATTGCCAGGCAATGGTACTTCTTTTGGCTCCTAATGATTTTCGCACGCCAATTTCACGGGTTCTTTCGGTAACGGAAACCAACATGATATTCATCAGGGCGATTGAGGAACCAAAAATGGTAATTACCCCGACAGCCCAGGCGATATAGCCTAAAAACTGGGTGTTGGAAAGTAAGGTGTTTATCAGATCGTCACTGCGCTCAATCCCGAAGTTATTCTTTTCTACCGGATTGAGTTTTTTAATTTTTCGCATGGTAATAATGGCATCATCAACCGCCTGGTTGATCATTTCTTTCTGCCCGATCATCACACTTAAATCGTAGTTGATGTTGGGAGCCGAAAAGATGGAACGGGCAATCTGATTCGGAATCAATACCCGTAAATCCTGGCTGTTGCCAAAAGTGGATCCCTTTTCTTTCAGGATCCCGATTACTTTAAATTTGGCCCCGCGAATGGATATGGTTTTGTCTATGGCATTGATATCTTTAAAAAGTCCTTTTTCGAAATCGGATCCTAAAATGCAGACATAATTATTGTTTTTAATGTCAAATCCGGTAAAGTTACGTCCTCTTGTGGTTTCCAGTCCTTTGTTAGGCAGGAAGTTCTCATCAACACCTACGATGCTTATTTCCGGGTCGGTTTTTTGCGCTTCATATTTTACTTCGGCCTTGGTGGTGGCGGTAAACGAAAGGGAAGAAGTCGATAAAGGATATTTGTATTTTTCCTGAAAAGCACGGGCTTCCGGATAGCTGATAATCGGATTGATTTTCTGGTTGGAATTCTGGTTGTTGATCTGTGAGGATAAATCATACTGACTGATGGAAAAGGTATTGGCACCCATGGATGCGAAATCTTTCGCAATGGTGTTTTCCAATGCCGAAACCACGGTAAGTATTCCAACAAGTGCGGTAATCCCGATGGCTATGATCATTACGGTTAATATCGTACGAAGTAACTGACTTTTAATTGCGTCTAAAGCAATTTTAGTATTTTCTCTGAATAGTCCAAGCATAATGCTAATTTGTCACTAAAGTACAGCTTTTGTTACATATTTTTTTGGAAAAGTAGGAAGAATATTAAAAGCGGGAAAGGGAGTTGTAAAACAGGGAACTGCTTCCTGAATAAATTATCACAGTATTTTATTGAAAATGGATGAAGATAATTTTAAAAAGTAAGATATTTGCAGTGTAGTGAAAAAGAACGACGCTTTTTCAGATGTAGCTGGACAGTTTAAATTAAATTTTCAATTCTAAAAATGGCACAAAAACCAAGTATACCGAAAGGGACCCGTGATTTTTCACCAATTGAGGTGGCAAAGCGTAATTATATTTTTTCGATCATCAAATCGAATTTCGAAAAATTCGGCTTTCAGCCTATTGAAACACCGTCTTTTGAAAATTCCGAAACCTTAATGGGGAAATATGGCGAAGAAGGGGACCGGCTGATTTTTAAAATTTTGAATTCGGGCGATTTTTTAGCCAAAGCAAATGAGGCTTTTTTAGAGGCGAAAGACAGTTTGAAACTTACCGCACAAATCTCGGAAAAAGCCCTGCGTTATGATTTAACGGTTCCTTTTGCCCGTTATGTGGTGCAACACCAGAATGAAATAGAATTCCCGTTTAAACGCTACCAGATCCAGCCGGTATGGAGAGCAGACAAGCCGCAGAAAGGCCGTTTCAGAGAGTTTTATCAGTGTGATGCCGATGTGGTTGGTTCTACCTCATTATGGCAGGAAGTGGAGCTGGTACAGTTGTATGACAGTGTGTTTTCGGCTTTGGGACTGGAAGGGGTGACAATAAAAATCAACAACCGGAAAATCCTGTCCGGTATTGCTGAAGTGATCGGTGCCAAAGACAAGCTTATTGATTTTACGGTGGCTTTGGATAAACTGGACAAAATTGGGGAAGACGGAGTAAAGAAAGAAATGTCCGGTAAAGGCATTTCGGAGGAAGCGATTGCAAAAGTACAGCCGTTATTTAATTTCACCGGTTCGATTTCGGAGAAAATAACCAAACTGGCAGCCTTATTGGCTTCTTCGGAAGAAGGTATGAAAGGAGTGGAAGAGCTGACGTTTATTTGTGATAACGTAGCGGCATTAGGTCTGGATAAAGCAATCCTGGACCTGGATGTAACACTGGCAAGAGGACTAAACTATTATACGGGAGCTATTTTTGAAGTGGCTGCCCCGAAAACCGTTGCGATGGGTTCCATTGGCGGTGGCGGTCGTTATGATGACCTGACCGGAATTTTCGGATTGAAAAATATGAGTGGCGTGGGAATCTCTTTCGGACTGGATCGTATTTACCTGGTACTGGAAGAATTGAACCTGTTCCCGGAAACGGTTACCGCTACTTCTAAAGCCTTATTCCTGAACTTTGGCGATGCAGAAGCATTATATTCGATGAAAGCGATTATGCAATTGCGCAAAGCCGGTATAAAAGTGGAATTATACCCTAGTAATGCAAAAATCGGAAAGCAGTTTCAACATGCCGATAAAAGAGGCATTCCGTATGCTGTGATTGTAGGTGCCGAGGAAATTGAAAGCAACCAGTTTGCTTTGAAAAACCTGGGTTCAGGCGAACAGCAAAAAGTAAGTCTGGAAGAACTGAAAACAATATTACAATACTAAAAAAAGGCTATCGTGAGATAGCCTTTTTTGTTTGATATTATTTTTTGACCTGTTTCAGCATCCAGTCGTAGACTTCGTCTTTTCGGAAGATGTTCTCCACATTGCTGTGATTGCCTCCGGGGATAACGGTAAAGGTTACATCGGCATCCGGTTTGCAGGCTTTGATTGCTTTTACAATTTTTTTCGACTCCGAAATCGGTACGATAAAATCCTTGTTGCCATGCTGGATCCAAAGCGGGATCGTTGCCAGTTTGCAGGCATCATTTACATTTCCGCCGCCGCATATCGCTACAGCTGCCGTGATCTTATCGGCATATTTTCCGGCAAAATGCATGGTTCCGTAACCGCCCAGACTCATACCGCATACATAAACGCGGGACAAATCAGTATTGTAATGCTGCTGTACATATTCGAGTACGTTCAATACTTTATCCGGATTCCAGGGACCGGAAGGCAGCTGCGGGGCAACAACGATGGCCGGAATCTTTTTCCCGTTTTCTATTGCTTTCAGTACGCCGTATCGTTTCACTCTTTCCAGATTGGTACCGGATAAACTTCTGCCATGCAAAAAGAGAATAACCGGGGCTTTATTGTCCAGTACTTCCTGTTCCGGAAGGTGAATGTAGAACGGATAATCGGCTTGATCGGTAATGGCTTGAAGTTGTGCGTGTGAAAGGGATATACAGCAAAAACAAAGAAGGAATAAAAAACAGGCTTTCATGCGGATAAAAATATATAGAAAGACAAAGTTACTTTTTTTAAAGCAGAATTAAAATCTAAAAATGACAACAGCCCCAAAACGGGGCTGCTGTTTTTATTATCTGATGATTGTTTTCTGGCTGAGCGAACCTTTGTTTGTGTCAGCTTTTATAATATAGGTACCGGTGCTTACATTGCGAACCGGCAGCAGGATTTCCTGCTGGTCCATGTTGTCTGTTTTCCACGTGCCAAGCAGCTGTCCTGTTATATTGTAAAGCATTACTTTTTCGATACGGGTGCCATCTGTAAGCTCGTTATTGATCTTAATCTGGTTGTTCCCCTGAAGGTAAGTCATCTTAACCGCGCTCCAGTCAAATTCTGTAACGGCAAGTTTTTGTTTTTCAAAACGTAATGAAAAACGGCTTGTGTTTTCTCCTGCCGGAATTTCAAGAGCAAAAGGAGCATTTCGGATATCATGGTATCCATTTGTAACGTTGTCATAAATATAGATAGGCTGATTCGGGTTAAAGTTTTCCAGTTCATCGATCATGAATTTTACTTCACCGGCAACATCGGTTCTGACCAATAACGGGTAAATAGCGCTCGCATTGAAGTAACCGACACCCTGGATAACTAATTTTTTATCGTCCAGAAGGAATAACATATCCTGTACTAAATCGTCGTCAAGAACAATGCCGTCGTAACCGTAATCCCATCCATCTGTTGCATGTTCTTCCATAAAGGCAAGCAATAACTGTCTGTGATTACCATTGTGGGAAGTAAAGCCCAGACGTATTCTGGCAAATGTGTCTTCGGCGGTAGTACTGTCATTCGTATTGTCGTTAAAATGATCTGAAGCCGACATCTGGGTATTGGCGCCGGAAGCGTTTTTAAACATGATGTTCGATGTTGGGGCATCTTCTTTAACAAAGGTTCTTTGGTTGTTGTCGAACACAATAGTTCCTCCGGTAGCATTTGCCTGTATAAAGAAGCCCTGCCCAACCGGGATATAACGGTTCGGAACCCTTGCGCTGGATCCTAATCCGCTGATGCCAAACGGCGCTACCGGCGGTGTTCCGCCAGAAAAGTTCCGGGTGGCATAACCGCCCTGATACTGAAGCAATACATGGGTGTTGTTCGTAGGATAGTGTTCCCAGAAGTAAATCGATCCGTTAATAACAGCAGCATTATCGGTAATGAACTGTTGGGCATCTAAAGCTGAGGCATAAGGGTTTCCGCTTAAATTAATATTGTTGGGCGAAACGGTGCCGTTTATTCTGCCGTTGTATGGTTTTCCGACAAACACATAGTTTTGCGTTGCAGTAGCCGTTCCGCTGCCTTTCATGGTAAATCCGTTTGAAGGTGCCAATATTCCGGTTTCGAATATTTGTGTCCAGTTTGCATAAAGGTCAGAAAGGTTCTGGAATTTATAAATCCAGCGTCTTGCCAGGTTAATTGGCGTTCCTGTGGAACCGTCCATACCGTTTACCCAGTTTATGGCAACTGGTGTTGCGGTGTTTGTTCCGTCTCTTAAAACACCATTTACCGTATAATTATTGTTGTTGGTCGTGCTGTTGATCGCGCCAACGGGTGACGACCAGTAGTTGTAGTTGTAAATGCTTTTCTGTCCTTGCTGATCGCGTTCAATAGAACCGGAACTGGTAGGGTCAAGATCAGAATTATAGGTTTGTACCAATTGGGATTTGCCCTGTAAGTCAATTTTTCCGTTTAGCCTTAAAAAGTGACTGACCTCTATTTTGGAATCGTTGGCAGCATTAACGGTATTGGCGTTTACAAAGAACCCTAACAGCGTTTTGTTACCATTGGAAGTAATGGTGTGTGAGGTTCTCACAATGTTCCAGTCAATGGTCGTGCTGTTGTCTATTATCGACAATGCCGACGGTAAGGCAAAGGTGGTTCCGTTAGTCCATGTTGCGGTATCCGACCAAAGACCATTGGCAGCACTGTCATAAGGCATTGGTGCTGTCTGGGTATTGACACCGGTTTTATCCGGAGTAACCAGACTTCCTCTGTTGTTGTTTACAGAATCGTCATTAATATGGGTGCCAATGTAGGTATTCATCGAATAATAAGCGGTCAGGCTCGCCCATGTTAGTGCGCTGATGTCGTTTTTGGTAACCGTAGATGGCATAATTTTACCAATCGTATTGGCTCCGGAGTTATTGATCTCCTGATTCATGATAAAGCGCAGCTCGGCTAAAGTAATGGCTCTGTTCCAGAAACGCAGTTCGTCTATGTCTCCTTTAAACACATTTACGGTACTGCTTTTACTTCTGTATTCGGCACCGATGGTAAAGATGCTTGTTGTAGCCGTTGGTGCCGTTATGCTTCCGGATTTGTCTAAAACACCGTCAATGTATAAGGACAGCGTCCCGGAATTATAAATTGCGGCAATATTGTGCCATTCGTTATTCGGTAAAGTGGTGTTGGAAACCAAAGAATTTCCGTTCCACTCCATTCTGATTTTATTGTCGTTTTGTATTACCAGACGATATCCGGTTGTTCCGTTGTGTTTGGAAACAATTGTTTTGTCGGAAAGCGCAGTGTTCGCTCCTGTAGGTCTTGCCCATACCATGATACTGAAAGCTCCAGTAAGGTCGTTTGCGTTGCTTACTTTTACGGCATCATCAACGCCGTCAATAGTAATGTGTCTGGACGCAATTACTTCGTGGGCTACACCAAACGCAATATATTTTGTACCGTCAAAATCGTAAAAACATTCCTGATTGGCTCCGTTTGTGTTCAGGAAAACGGTTTCTACGCCGGTTGTAAATGCCGCATCGCTGGCAACGATCATTACATAGGCATCGTTTCCGGATAGAGCCGGTAAACTGGCCAGATCTGTTGTAGCCAGCGAAACCTTAACGGTAGCAACATCACCGCCGGTTTCCACAACCTTCCATTTTTTATTGGTAACATCCGTTGAGGTGGTAACGGTTGAAGGACCGAAACTTACGGTTACCGGAGAACCGCTGTTGGTCATCGCAAGTCCGTTACTGCCCCATACAAGGCATCTTCTGTCGGCGCCAAAAGTATTGGTGTTTGCAGCGTTGGTCGTAAAGATATCTCCGAGTCCCATTGTGATGACCGCTCCGGAGTTTATACTTTTGGATTGTTTCTGATTTAATTGAGCGGCATCGTCTCTTCCGATTCCGGCAATGTCATAATTGAATCCTGTTGGTGCGATGTTCCATATTGTCGTACCGGCAGAGTTCACATAGTTTTGACTGGTACCGTTAGTGCCTAAAGTGATACCGTATTTAATGGCTAAATAGGATTCAATTCGGTTGCGTTCTGTAGCGTCATTTTTTCGGGCAGAATAGGAGATTACTTCTGCAATCCTGCCGCCGAAACTACCATCAAAAAGCTGGCTTCTGCCCAGCCAGAATCTTTTGTTTTGTACTGCAACCCAGGCAGGCGTACCTACTTCTGTATTGGATATGCTCAGGGCATTGCTGTGTAATTCCTGTTTGGTATTGGTGCTGTTGTGCCGGCTGTTGATGATGTTAACGCCGGAAAAGGTTCCGTTTACCTGGGCCAGACCATATCCTCTTGTATTAACATCGGGATCTACGGGATCCGGCGTGGTACCAATACAGTAGCTTACTACTTCATTGTCAAGACGGATAGAATACTGTCCGAAACCAATTCCGGTACCATCTTTGGCATAAGTGGTCGAAGCCGGGGACTGGGAACAGAATAAATCGACACTGGATGAAGTGGATACAAGGGAAGCCGGGTTGTCGTTAATGACTACAATAAAGAGATCGTTACTGTAAAAACCGGATGTTCCCTGTAATTCGGCTTTGTTCGATAAATAGGTATAATTGGATGCCGATGCGGAAGGCGTGTTGCCAAACTCAACCACCGGATTGAAGTTGATATTTTTGGAGGCGTTATTTCGGTAGACAGGTTTTACGGTCAGGGCAGCGTTAGTGGCGTCAATAACTTTGGCATCGTGACCTTTTCCTTTGTCGGTCCAGATGTTCACGTTTGCACCGTCGGTACCGATAGTGACCCCGTCTACCAGGTCGGCTCTCAGCCACATTTCCAGATTGCTGGTAATGCCGCCGGGTCCGGTAGCAATGGTATTGTCTTTTGTACCGCTAACCGTGATGTAGTCAATGTAAAACTGCCGGGAAGAAGATCCTGATGTGGTTACAAAACGGAATTGCGAGGTGGCGGCAAATGTGGAGCTGGTTGAAAAAATAGTTCCGACAAGCGCATGGTAATTGGTGTTGTCATTGATATCTCTATAGGAGATTCCGCTTGGGGTTCCTTTTTCGACAACTCTGACGTCCGACCATGAGGCAAGGGAATTATCCCTGTATTGCAGCGTTATTTTGTCACCGGCGTTTGCATTGTTGCTTTTCACAAAGAAGCGAACATCGATTTTGTTGTAGCCTGTCGTGTTAATAACAGGCGAGGTAATGGAACTTCCATTAACCGGGATGACAGCTTTGTAAGTGCCGTTGTAGGCATTGGTTGTGGTAAAGGTAGCGCCAGAAGCTGTCCAGGTACTTGCTGATTCAAAGTTTTCCTGCTGTAATTGTGTGGTCTGTCCCGATAAAAAATTGGGAAGAAAACTAAGTCCTACAATCAGTAAGTGTTTTACTAATGTGGTCATTGTTGCTTTCATAGTTGTAAGTAGTTTTTTTCATTTTGTAGAGGATGGATTGTTAATAATTTTATTTGGCTCCTAGTGGAAAGAGCCAAATAATCTAGATTACTTTTTTAAAAATGGGTTGATTGGTCTGGGTAATTACTTTCACTAATAAAACGGCTTTGCTTGTCATTAAATGGGCCGTAAATAGCGGTGTGTCAATATTGTCAGCCTGGTAAATGACTCTTCCTAATAAGTCATAAACCGCAACTGATTTTAAATTTTCTTTAGACGATTTTACCGTAAGAACACCGTCGGTTTTGCTGATGCTGATTGTTCCGTTATCGGCAGCAGGATCTATAGTGCCTAAGATGCTGTTTTTAAAGATTAATTGAAACCGGTTGTTGAATGTCCCTTCGTTTGCAGCGAAAGTATAATTACCGGTTTTAAGATTGTGTACAGTATTTAAAACGTTGTCTTTAATAAAAATGACCTGATTGTCCGTGAAGATACCGTCAAAGTGATCAAGGGAAAGCGTGTAATTTCCGGCTGCCGGAACGTTAATTCCTAAAGGAACGATATCGTTCTCGGTAAAAGGCACGGCACGGCCCTGAATGGCATAGGCTTCATCGTTAATAACATTGTATAAGGAAGCACCGGCAGTTCCGAAATCTTTGGCGTCTATTCCATAGTCAATATTGTTGGTTGCTCCGGTCATGTACCCGATCAGGATTTGACTGAAAGCGTCGTTATCGCCGCTTAAATTCAGCCAGATACGGTGTTTTTCAATGGTTTCGTCTGCAGTAAAGGCAGGCAGGTTGTTTACTTTAAAGAACTGATTGGCATTGTTAATGAGTCTCATGCTGTTTCTGAAAGAAACCGTTCCGTTGGTTACCGCATTCACAATAAAGCCCTGTCCGACCTGTATGATTCCGTTTGGTGTGGCTCCGCCGGCTTGGGCAGCGGTACCGCCTAATTTTGTGAATTTAGCATAGTTGTTTAAAGGGTATAAACCGGTTGTCGGACTAGACGGCGTGGCATGTGTCCAGAAATACAGACTGCCGTCAATAGTCGTGTTAATTGTTCCGGTGCCGCTGATGTTGGCATTGATAAAGTCTACAGCATTAATAGTAGACGGATAAGGGTTACCAATTAAATTGTAGCCGGTAGTGGTTCCTTTAACGGCGTTGATATTGATCGCACCATTATTCAGCACTCCGGTGAAATGTCCCGGGAAAACCGCAGGAGTTGTACTCCAGTTGTTTGGTGTGCGTATCAGATAGCCTTTGGCTGCCGTAAACTGGTTTGTAGCCGGATTAATGGTTTCGTAAGCGCCGATAGAACCGTTTAAAGGATTGTAAACATAAAAACGGTTGGTCAGCGTTTGTGGTGAAAAAGCCAGCAGGTTTTGTGCCGCTACCGGTGAGGACCAGTTGGTATAGTCTAAACGGATGGCCGGAGCACTATTCCGGTAAACATTACTATTTCCGGTATTGGTGCTGTTTTCAAGCTGTACCAGATTGGCATTATTCTGAATAACAAGATTGGCACCCGAAGCAATCGTAACGGCTCTGGTGATTATAAAGTTATGCCCGGACTGAACGGTAACCGTTGCGGTTCCGTTGATGGTTAAAGAACAGGCTTCCAGATTGGCCGATGAGGTATAGTTTCCGTTGATAACGGCATGAACATCGTTATTCGGAGCGCCGTTATTCCAGCTGCTGCCACTCCATGTTGTGGTGGTTGCACACGGTACTCCCTGAATCGTGAAATTGGTTACCGGTGATACATAATTGTTGCAGTTGTTCAAAACAGTTACCGGAACCGTTCCGTCGTTTGCAATATCTGCCGCCAGGATTGTAGCCGATAATTGGGTATTGCTGATAAAAGTCGTTGTTTTGTTCACACCGTTCCATTGGATGATCGATTCGCCGTTTACAAAATTTGTTCCGTTTACGGTCAGTGTAAAATTTGCACCTCCTTCAAGAGCGGTGTCTGGAGTAAGAGTGGTGATGGCCGGATCGGGTTTTACAATAACCTGTACTTCTTTCCGGGCACTTTTTGCCGGGGCAAATTTCCAGTTAAAGAACTGAAAAAAGGTACCGGTTCCGCTGTTGCTTTTTATCGAAACGGTTCCGTTAGACATCGGGTAGGTAATTCCGCTGGTGGCAACAGTAAGATTGTAACCGTTAATTTCTCTTGAAATCAAGCGAAGGTTGTTTTGTGCCGGAAGGAAAAAATCCAGGTCTATGTCCTGCTCTCCGGTTGCCGTTATACGGATCATTTTGGATTCCAGCATTGCTCCGGAACTATCCTGTAATTCTACCATGATTTCTCCGGTAGCACTGGTTTTAATCGCAACCGATTTTAGTTTTGTAGGTTTGGTACAGTCAAAAGTCAGGTATTTGTTTGCAACGGTAGCTTTTGCGGTAGCGGTTCCGGTGGCACTGGCAGGGCCGATGTTTGCCAAAGGTATTTCTCTTTCTGCAAAGTAGGATCTTGAAGCGTTTAATACAGGTGTGGTATAAGAACTTCCGGTAGCTAAAGCGGTAGTGCTGTTTGCGGTGTCATACCATCTGATGGTTCCGCTGTCGGCAGTGGTAAGACTGGCAGTTTTTCCTTTACAGATCGTTGCATTGTTTATGGCGGGTTCTGCCGTTACAGCCACCATCTGTACATTTAAAACCGTGGTGTTGTTATTGGTTACGGTTACCGCTATTGTCTGCGATGTATAGCCCGGCGCTTCAAAAATAACATTGTAGCTTCCGGCGATCAATAGTTTGTAGTAATCGCCATGTAAGGTGCCGGTTTTTACCCAGGCGCCTTTTAAATCGTAGTTGCTGATGTATACTTTTGCGCTTATCGGGTTTCCGGAAGCATCGGTAACTTTTCCCTGCAAACCGTAATTGGCCTGTTTGATATAGTCTAAAAAGGCTTGCTTATTGTAATTCCAGTAATTCGGAAGTTCGGAAGAAGCCGGGAATTTTGTTGTCGAAATTTCAATGGTCACTTCTTTATTGTGCATAAAGTAGTTGTTGTAATCCTGTCTTCCGCCGCTAACGGTGTACCAGAGAGAACCGTTTGTGGTTCCCGGAAACTGACTGGCAAATACATCGTCCATATAGCCGTTGTTGTTGCTTGCCGTCTGGCAGGACTGTGCATAGTTTTTGGCAATAAACTTAAAGTGATTGTCATGCGGATGCAGGTGATTGGGCGAAGAATAAGCATCCCACGGATAGTTAACGACTTCTACACCACCGTGAAAGTTGGCGGCCAATACAAAATTTCTCGTTTTTTCAAAAGCTAAAAAAGCTAATGTTTCCGGCTGGTAGGCAAAGGTGTCCGAATGCAGTCCGTTTACCGGATCGGGGTAATTACGGTTTAAATCCCTGCCGTTTGCATTGGCACGGGTTGCAGCATTACCGGCAGAGTTCATTACGTCATTACCGGCGGTTTTAAAGGAGCCGTCAGGATTGGACAGCGGACTGATATAGATCTCTGTTGTGTTGACAAGATTCGTTACTTCGGTATCGGTTCCGTAACGGGTAACCAGATAATCAATAAGCCGCATCATTAAAGGGAAGCCGGTTATTTCATCCCCGTGCATAGAAGAAGAATAGAAAAATTCCGGTTCTGCTTCATCGCTCTGGCAATTGTCGGATATTTTTAAGATATATAGATTTCGTCCATTTGGAGTACTGCCTATGTTTTCCAGTTTACAAAGGTTTGGATAGGTGGTGGCATAATATTGCATTTTAGCGACATACTGGGAGTAAGTAGGGTAGGCATCCCAACTGGTGTCCCACTGCGCATTTGGAGCCAGGGCGCTTTTGTTTTCTTCTGAAGGAATCTCGTTATCAGTCGTACTAACTTCAAAAGGGATGTTGTATTTCAGGAATTTTTGAAAAGCTTCTTTGTCGGCATAAGCCTCGACTTTTAAGTCCTGCGGGTCTACTCGTTTGTGGCTGATAGATAAAAAGCCGGCTAATTTTTTAAATTGTTGCTGATTGGCAGCTTTAAAAGTGAAGATTACTTCTCCTTTAGTGTTTAAATAATTCTGTGCTTTTTTAAGATTGGGTTCGGTTTGGGCAAATACAGTAGTTAATACTAATAATAATAAAATTATTAATGTAGTTTTTTTCATATAATTGGGCTTTTGGGTCTTCAAAATTAATGAAAAAAAATTAACATAACTTTATTAATTAATTATTGTTTATTAAATAAAATGATATTAAATCTTTTTGTTTTTATCTTAAATAGTGACTAATCGTTATTTTAAGGTTAATTTATGATTAAACAAATGATAAAAATCATCATTTATTTATAACATTTTGTTATTACAAATTGTAGGTAATTAGCATGTTGTGTTGGATTTTTAAAAGAATTTTAAGGTTCAGTGAAAATTAACAAAGTGATAAATTAAAAGGCAGCTAAAATTTTTCCTGAAAAAAGAAGCTGATTGTTTTGTAAACGTATATCGGCGGATTAGCAGCGGTTTGCTTTTTACATACAACTATTTTGCTGAATTAATTTTATATTGTATTTTCCGCAGGAAATTTCTGAATTCTTTAGATGTAGAAATGTAGAAATAAAGAGAAGGAAAAAGAAACCTTACATTTTATTAATAATAATGAATGTGATGGTAAATTTTCGGATTTGTCATATTCAGCTTATTGCTGTTAAGGATTAAATAAATATTTCACATTTTCATTGCATTTTGTTATAGGAGTTTTCCTATTTTTGTTAAGGGTAATTTTTAACGCCCGATAGATTTTTATTCAATTAACAATAGCTGCTATTGTTCAGGCACGATTCGCATAAAGATTCCCGCATTCATTTTAAAAAAGCTTACCCGAAACCAATAAAACTATAATAATAAACATGAAGAACAAAAAATCCCTTCTTTTGGCAGCCATCGCGACGCTTGCCATCACGACTTACAGCTGCAACGGTAGCAAATCTGAAGGTGCAGCAGCTGCAACAGAAGAAACCGCTGCTCCTGAAAAACCGCTGGTATTCGCTGAATTCGTCGATCTTGATTTGAGCAGCTACGGAATTCCTGTTGTGACAAAAGCTCCGAAAGATGCAAAAGTTATTAAAAGCACTACAGAAGGTGAAATCTTCGTGTACGGCGGAAAATTGTTCAAGCTGACTTTTTCGATCCGCGAAGGAAATGCTGAAGAATCGGTAGGACTAATCAAGGAAATGACAGGCGATAAGGAAATGAATCCTGGCTTTGACAAATTCGTGACCGAAGACCCGACCGGTTTTGTGAAACAGAACAATGAAGGTAAACTGGCATTCACTTATGGCGTAACCACCGGCCAGTCTTCCGTTGTTATACAGGAAGGAATGAGCCACGACCAATCTCCTGACCAATTCACGGATTACAGTACTGATGATGTTAAGTTAATGTACGAAGCAGCAAAAGCTACTGTGGCAAAATAATTTCAAATACATCTTACTTTTTCAGGCCTCGGATAAAAATGCTGTCCGGGGCTTCCATTTGAACAACCAAACCAATCAAAAAACAAATATGGATATGAACAAAGAACTCGTAATCGCCTCTGAAGCGGGTGATCTGGAAACTGTAAAGCAAATGCTCGCCAAAGGGGCAGATGCAAGTGCCATGGGACCAAATTCAGGCGCTTTGCATTGCGCGGCGGCAAACGGCCATCGCGAAATCGTACAGCTTTTGCTCAAACACGGCGCTAATCCGAACGTGGCCGACAACCAATCGTTTTATCCGATCCACTTAGCGGCAGCTTACAAACACCTAAATGTCGTACGGGATCTAATTGACAACGGCGCTAAACTCGACGTGGTGACTTCCAGCCTCGGAACGGTACTACACGTCGCTGCGGCAAACAACTTTTTCGAAATACTCGACCTGCCTGAAATCAAAAAAGCCCCGATCGAAGCCAGAGATCAGGAACAGAAAACGGCCTTGAACGTAGCTGCTTCTTTTGGTAGTTATGCGATAGGATGGCGACTTGTCGACGCCGGTGCAGACGTAAATTCTCTGGATGATTTCGGATTTTCACCTTTACTCAACGTTTTGCTGCGTATGGGACAAGCCAAAGTGGAACATTGGGAATCTGAAGGAACAAATTCCGGTATACACGTGAAATACCAGATAGACAATGGCTGTTTCCGCTATATAAAACCGTTCAATGGCGGGGCAAACGAAAAGGGACGTGTGCTTTCGCTTATGGATCAATACGACATCTCCGGATATTCTTGGGGACCAACCCAGCATCGCAACTATGTGGAATGCATCTATCTTGCCCAATATTTGATCAAAAAAGGTGCAGACGTAAACGCCCGTGGTAACAACGGCAATACGCCAATGATCATGGCGTGTTCTGTAGGAGAGCCTGAAGTGATGACGGCATTGGCCAAAAAAGACGCGTCTTTTGAAATTAAGAACAATGAAGGAATCGCGTCCTTGCATTATATCGCACGCAGCAAACGCCTCGACGGGTTGAAAGCCTTTTTCAAACTCCACCCGGAACAGGACATAAATGCAGTCGACGAAAACGGATGGACAGCCGGGCATTACCTGGGCGATATTGGCGGACCTGCCGAAATGGCTAAAATCCTGGTTAAAGCCGGTCTTGACACTTCTGTCGGAAGTACCAAAGGTCTGGGACCGCTTTCTCCCGGAATCACCGCAAAAGAGGTAGCCGAACATTGGAACGACGCCGAAATTGCGAAACTGCTAACTCCGAAAAAAATAAAACCGAAAGCATAAATAAGCTCCTGAAAACATGGAAAATATTACTTATAAAATAGATCCCAACGCAAACACAAACACAGCGTTGAAGCAAGCAGCAAACGACATAAAATCAATACTTCAATCTAAATTCGGTTTGTCCTACGCCATTTCTGCTGATGATTTCACGGATGCGGACAAAAATTGGTCACACGAAATAAAAGTGCGCCAAGGCAACAAAATAGGAGCCGCTGTCGGTTTGAAATGGGAAAAATCAACTCGGGATGTCTTGAAACTCGATGTGAGCGAATCATCCAAAATGGGTAACATGATCACATATTCGGTGCTGCTTTTGTTTTTGGCGATCGGTGCGTATATGGGTTACAACAATATCGAACCGCTTGCGTTTTTGCCGGGACATAAAATCGCTGCCGGTTTGGGTGGTCTGATTGCTCTTATTCCGGGGATTATCCTGGTTGCCATTTTGAAATTGATATTACTCAAAGGCGAAAAAGAGCAGAATGCAAAACTCGTGCACGAAGTCAGACAAGCGCTTCAAAGCATATCCGGTAACAATTTACAATCAAAGTAATGGCAAGATCAAAACCCATCGGACTTAGGCAGGTTGCCCAGCCGGAAGACCTGAGTAAAATAATCGTCTCTTTTCCGAAACCCGCAGACGTCCTTGCCGAGCCTGAACATTTCGAACAGCAAATCCTGTTGCCGCAATACAGTATTCCGGGGCATTTTATAAAACCGGAATTCACCGGTCTTGTGTTCCATTTTATCGTGACGCCGGTTTTTCTGGATTATGCCGATTTCAGGCTTACCGCTGACAACAAATACGAAATTGTATCGTACAGCGAAACCCCGATCTCGGATTTCGATGAGAAGTTTCTCAAATGGTGTGCCGATGAAATGGAGGACAATTTTTACGGATACAAAGAGGAACCGATCTATTTCGAAGTCGACAAATCGGTAAAAAGCGAAAGCATTTACATGGGAGGGGAACCTATTTGGGATCAAACCACCTACGAAAAGGATAATGTGCGCAAAACCGATTATTCGCTCGACATCTTTAAAGATGAAAACGGCGAGGTGATGGAATACATCGCTACACTTTACGACGATGAAGTCTATGGTTCGTACAACCTGTACTATTCGCCAAAGACGCGTTTACTGCGTCAATTCCACCAATCGACCTAAAAATGATACAGTTAAATAGCTTACAAGCCAACCTAAGTCGCCTGTATGAAGGACAGGAAACCCGGGAGGCATTAAAAATCGAATTCAACAGGAGGGGAAGTCTGCTCAAACAGATGCGCATGTTTGAAAACGGATTCTGGTTTCTGGCTCCTTTTGCGTTCGAACCGGCATCCGGCAGCACCTTAGCGGTGTCGCTTTCGCCTCGTATGACGTCTTTGAAAGACGAACCCGTGGTAAAGGTTTATACCGGGTTTTACAGTGATGTGGCTGCCATCACCCAGGCCCCCAACCTAAAAGCGATGATTCCAATGGCATACCTAAAACTGATGGAAACCGCTACCGCAATCAAAGCTTTAAAATCTAACCTGGATGTCGCGATCAGTCAGTCGAAACCGCTTTTTGATTATCTGGGAGAAGGGGACCTCGATTTTCTCAAGTCCTATCTGTTGGATGAGGAAAATCAGGAGCGTTTTAAAAAAGCAAAGAAAAACCGTGACGTTTTTTTCTGTGATTTCTGGAACCATTATTACGACACGCCCGAACACAAAAAAGCGTTCGATCTTTTCGCTCAGTTAATTGCCGACAAGAAATTCCTACCCGAATTCCAGGAGGAAGACTATGGTATCTGGAATGCATACGTGCGTAGTGCGCTCACGGAACGGGCTTACGATCTGGAGCCTAAGAATAAAACTCAAATGGAAAAGCAGTATTGGCATCTTTGGAAGTATGCGCGCATGCCGCTGGGATTGGACTGCGATGAGATGGGCTTCAAAAAATATGAATACCACTATGGTGAATCTAAAAGCATGATGTGGGGCGTGAGCCTCTCGATCAATTCAGCTCGTGATCATGAAGGTTTTTTGCCAGAAGAAGTAGCCAGCCATCCGCTGTATGAAGCTACAAGCCTGATCGAAGGCAAACAATACGCAGGAGAGCACCACTGGATGGCTGCAAAGCGTTTTGATGAAGAATACAACGATGCCGAATCCTGCTGGAACGCCTTGATAGCTGCGGCCTATTGGGCGGGTCTTGCAAAACGTTTGGACCTTGTGGAAGCCTCGTGGCAATATGCGATCGACTTGTCGCAAAGACAAGGCTGGAACGTGTTGAACGAAGTACTTAAAGACCAATGGGCTTTTTATGAATATCACAAAAACGACAGGCGCACCAAAATGGATAGCGCCAGTAATTTTTTAGAAGATTTCATCAAAATCGAAGCCAAAGCCTTGCGCTCTAACGACACTTCCATGAAGGACCAATTACACGCGATGACGGATTTAACAAGGGGTTATTATAGCGAAATCGATTTCGGGTGGGAAAAAGTCCGGACATCTGAAAACGAACAACCAAAACCGCGTTACCTGTATGAAATCGTACAGTATGACCATCGTCATTACAAAGAAATATGGGTATGCTACCTGTCGGCCGCCAATCCGAAAGATATGACGTTGGACGATTGTTTTATACTGGCACAAATTAACGGCGAACCAAAACTAATCGCACGTTATATCCCAACGGAAATCGATTACGACAGATGGAAACTCGTTTCAGGCGACTCAGACGTCTCAGGTTACACAAGAAATACTTATATAACACAAAAACATTTTAATACGCCCATTGATGCAGAATGGGAACGTGACTTACTTCGAAAATTATGAAAAAATTTTTTAAAATCGGCTGCCTGGCGTTTATCGCTTTAATAGCCATCGCCTATGTAATTTATTATATTCAAAACGGAAGCACCGGGCCAACTCAGGCTATTAAATTCATGAATACGGGAACAGAATTGCGATCCGTGACTTTTGAACAAATAATGGCCGACGGGAAACTGGAGAAAATATACACCATCGACAGTAAAATCAAACCGGACGAATCGCTTATTCAGCAAGTTCCGACAGGTAATTATAAAATTTCGGTTTGGGATTCGAACGACAGTTTGGTTAAATCTTCGGAGTACCAGCTCAAGCTTCCAAAACCGGATGAATCGAATTACGAACTGATGCGTTTCGATCTGGCTGTAGACAAAAATTTCGTACTCGTTAACATGAACAGTATGTACGGAGGCAATGCAATCGCCGAACACATGTCGAAAGCGATGGGTACGAAAAGTGATGGAATCAGGATTGCAAAGATCTATGACGGACAGTTGCCGTTTCTACTTGACGAAAATTATACAATACGTACAATAATCGACCTCGAAGAGGATTTTCCGGACAGAATAAAGTACGGTAATGTTGTCTACGGATTGTTTGCGATTCCAAAAGAACTACCGAAAGAGCAATTTCAGCAAGCTTTAATGGAACAGATTGTCAAAAAAACAAAAAATTAAGGGTATCAAAATACAACGCGTCTGAAGTTCAGGGTAAACAAACCGACCCCGACGCGTTGTACTTCGATTACAACATAAGTGAAAACTATCCTAAACTGAATATATGAAAGAACAAATACTTGAATTACTCAAAAGTGATTCGCTCCAGGGTTATTTCAGCGGAATCGATCTTTTCCTCGACAGCTACCGCAACAATTCACTCACCAGTGCCGACCTGGACCACGAGATGATCGAACGCACCTGTGCTGTTTTCCTGATCGAGCGATGGGCGGAACATGAAGATTGGAACGCCGCTCTCGATAAATTTATGGAAGTATTACCAGGGTATAGCGAATATCTGTCCCATGAGGACGTCGGACATCACTTGCGGGGACTTGCAATATTTATTGACGGGATTTACGGAGGCGAAATCGACCTTTCTGGGTTTATTTATCCGTCCGGAAATGTTTATATCAATGCGCAGACCGCGGCACAATCGCTCAAAGAATTTTTCAAGGAACAAAATGACGAAGCATCGGCCGGATTGTTCGAAGAAATCGAGGCGTTTTTTGACAGTATCGCTTCCGGTCAATTTGGCGCAGCTCGAATTCTGACTGAATTGCGCGATTGGTCAGTAGAAATGGCTCAGGGCTTTTACGTCGTGATGTCGCGTACGGAATACAACCGTGTCTGGATGTTACGCAGTCTGTACAAAGTAGTCGATTCACCGATCATCCGGGAACATGTTTTCGAAAAGTTCCTGAATGTCCTGCGTTCGATGCGCGTCCAATATGAAGAAAATGGTGAAAACGAAAAACTCGAACAGATGGACGAATTTATCGAAACGGTCGTTGCAGCAAGCAAAGGCGACTAAATTTCGTTCGAAAACAAAAAATAAGATTGACAACGTTGGTGTCAGATACTAAGTATCCGGATTAATTATCCTAAGAATGGTATATAAAGTTTTACGAAAATCAATAAAAAACACATGAATAGCGTGCAATTACAATCGGGCAGGAGCAAAAAGAAAGCTCTGGAACTAAAAGACTTTCATCAGGTAAAAAAGCCAGCCGGAATGATGAAGATAACTTTCGGGGAAATGTTCATTGAATATATAGCAAAAAACATAAACGATTATTGTCTGAAACAGATCGGAACAAAGGCTTCAATAAAGGGATACTGCAATTGGTAGTTAAAAAGAAACCGGAGCGGAGCATGACGTTTATGTTTAAAGAAAAATCAAGTCCTTCGAAAGGTGTGATAAAAACGAAATGGATATGAATGGATTACCTTACTAGTTATGCTTTTTTGAGCAAGAAAACTCATTTTTCATATTCAAATGTTATGGGAACTAATATGGATGAGGAAATGCTGTTAAACTGGTCGCTTTTACTAATTGTTGGCATTTATAGAGATATTAAAGAGTTATTAAAATTCGAGGATGAACTTTCAAAAACATTTACTGATGTGTTTGAAATTCTAAATGAAAATTTAGAAATAGATAGTTTTAATCGTGTAACAATTGGCAACTACGGCGTTTTTGATTTTGGTATTGCTAAAATTGTAAACAAAGACAATTTAAATTTACATTTAGAGTATATAGCATCCAATAACTTTGAGAAAGGCACTTTTGATGTTATACCCAAAATTTTTCTACAAAAAGAAATTACAGAAGACTTTTTTAAAATAACTCATGGTAAATATTACAATGAAAGTAAAGTTCTGTATAATGATGAAAATTATGAAAAGTTGTACCTTGACTTAATAAAAAAATATGATTAATATTTATTTTAAAAAAGGTATTCTTTGAAAACTCATATTGTTATCAGATCAAGTAGTGTTCATTTTATTTATTAGAACAATTACGTTTATTCTGTTGTAGTTAATTTCTTGTATTTATATTGCTTTGTGTTGTTTGATTTATTAAATTTAATTTATTAAATATCAAGACATAAATATATTTTTTCTTTATCTCGTTTATCGGAATACTTAAAAATATAGTTAATTGAAAACAACAAGTTAAACAAATGAATTTTGAGATTATGAAATTAAAAGTTTATTATTTGTTTCTTTTTATTCCATTTTTTTTGCACTCACAATCTAGCACTTTGATTAATCGATTTCAGTATGGAGCTACAGTAAAAGCTAAAATTGAGTTTAGATACCCAAAACATCAAGAACCTTTTTTAAATTTTAGAATTTCAACAAGTGCTGGAATTGCTGGAAGATGGATAGTAGATGAACTCTATCCTTCAGCTAATACTGAAATTCAATTTTATAATGGTGGCTTAGGAAGTGATAGCAGACCTGATGCAAGAAAATTAACATTAGATGCTATTCTCGCATTCACATTAACGACAGGGAAACTTAGTTCATTCTATAAATCCGAAAATATTAATCTTACTAGAAATGTACCTCTAAGATATTTTTCAGATTTTGCAATCCCTTCATTGCAAAATCCTTATAATTATTCTGCTTCCTTAGGAACAAATTTCGCTTTTACAACAGATGGAAATAAAAGCTTTCAGAGAATAGGATTTTTAAATTTCTTATTTGGAGAAGGTGTTCAATTTTCATATTATAATGATGGTACTCCTTTCCAATATACGAAAACTGGGGATGGCAAAGATAGATATTACACAGGCGGAGGTATTTTATCATACAGTCATGGCAATGGACAATTAACCTCTTTTAAATCTTATCAATTTGAGCTTTCTTATCAAAAATTTACTGGATTTACTCAAAACTCTTTTGAATTAAGTAATAGTTTAAATACCTCAAATGTTGATTATAAGGACACTAATCAGAAATATTACAATAAAAGTCTCTGGAAATTCAATATTCAATCGAATAATGAAAATAATGGCTATGGTTTAGCATTTGCTTATTATAATTCTATAGGTTATGACGGTCAACACCTTATACATTGGTTAATTAGTAACTCTTTCCATTTAGTTCCCTATGGTAGAAATTTCACAATTGAACCTTCTTCATATTTAATCAATAATGGTTTTAAAAACTAAAATAATGAAAAGTAGATTATTATTTTTTTCGATTCTAATTCTGGTTCTAATTACATTTTGTAATTGTGGAAGAGCATTTTATTACAACAATAATGAGTCAAATGATTGTTTTTCTATCGATGAAGTTGATGATATATATATAAGAAAATTATATTCTCAAGAAAATGAATTTTTAGGTAATGAACTAACTAAGGAGACTAACAATATAGCTGGGGAAGAGAATTCTCTAATTGAAATTCAATATTTAATCATTAAAAAAAATAATCAGGTTTTATATGTGACATCTACACCTTCCAGATATGTTTATGACAAAGAAGATTCTTATTTAATTGATAGGAAATACCCAAATGCTTTTTTCTTTAATAATTTCTATTTTGGAAAGAGAACTAAGAAAAATTTAGTTGATAGAGAAATTACTTTCGAAAACAATGACTTAAAGCAAGTTTGGGAATTAAAATTGGATAGCCTAAATGAATTACAATTAGTATCAGTAGATGAGATAAAGAAAAAGAATGATACAGATAATTCCTTTTTAACCATGAAAGTTGTTAACTCATTTAAAGATAATTTCGTGTTTAAGAAAGTTAATTATCCATTTCATATAGGGTTTAAATCTCCGTTTATTGATGAAGAACAATCAAAAACTAAAACATTTGATTATAAAAGAATTATCTCTAAAAGAATCTGTTTCATAAGGAATTTTGAAAACAAAGAAATAATTGAACAAATTTTAATTCAATTTGACAACCCAGTATTAGGAGAAGAATATAAAACTATTCAGTTTAAGAAAAAAAGAATCCCTTTTTATCTTAAAGATTAATTTAATCTTATCAATTCCCTCAATCTTCTTAAAATACTCAATGGTATTCATATAAATCATTCCATTTTCATATAGATCAAGAATATTTTTTTCAGCATTTAATTTTAAAAGCAATTTTATTGTCTATTTGATTATAAATCTTCTAAAATCTGTTCCAATGAAATTAATCTTGTACCAAGTAATTTTAAATCATCTGAAGAGGCTGTCTTTCCAAAAATATTTTCAAGATTTTTCAGCATTTCAGGAATTTCACTATCGCGATTTACTATAATAAATTTAACATCATTTGGTTCAAAATGAAGTTTAATATGCTTTGCAAGCTTCATATTTAATGCTCTCCTTTTTCTAGGATCAATAAAATACTCACTTTTATAACTATCCTTCATTCCTTTACTGAATAAAAATTCTCTTGATGGTGTAAACCTCCATTCTCTTTCATCATAAAACCTTACAAGGTTTTCAAGATACTTTCCATCTCTGTAAAACTTTCCTTCGTAAGGTTTTATGTAACGAATAAAATGAGATAATTTAGAATTCACATCTTCAACCCTTTTTGAAAATTTATTCTCTCTATCATTCATTCTCTCATAAACAATTTCTGCACTCCGATTAAGCTTGAACTTCTTCAATTCCTCTTCTTCTATATCAAAAAAATTTTCAATATTCCCAAAAACATCATTAAGTATTGAAGTAGTCGCAGAATTTGGATAGGTATATATTATTGGGTTAATTTTATTTTTCATCCCCCATTTTTTTGTCAATCCAATAGCATATTTACCATAGGTGCTTGTATGCCTTTTAACCTGTGATAAAGGAATGTCGCAAAAACATGTCATTGGAAAAACTATTTCCGCTTTATCATTAATTAAACTTTCAAAATTTTCAAGACTATATCTTACATAAAATCCATTCTTTAAAATGCTTAACAATGTGTTTTTATTGCTTGTAAAGTGAAATAGTGTGCGCGCGCTAATATTTGTATCCATGTTTTTATTCATATTCACCTAGGAACATTTTGTCAGTTTTTAAATATATAAATGGCATAATGAACTTTTTTTGTTCATTAAAATCAAAACTGCTAAAGTCTGATATATTTGTCATTGTATTAACTGGAGGAGGAGAGTCAATCGCTAAAAAATAACCGAACGGACTGAACGTAATTTCAGAATGTGTACACATATATCCATTAAAATTATTCCATTGAATTCCATATAATCTTTTTTTATTTGAAAATGTATTATATAAATAGATTTGATATTTATTAGGATGGAACTTACTTTCTTTGTTCAATATAAAATCAATAAGCTCTTTATCATCTCTCAAATATCCTGAATGATCAATAGCTAAAAACATTGTGAAAATTTGTTTTATTACATTCAATGGTTTGAAATCGAGCTCAATTAGATTGTGCCTTTTTATATTTTTAACTCTTTGAAAATAAGAAATTGTTTGACTTACAAATGATGAAAAATCCCTTGCATACCAAGTACCTGTATTATTGTTACAACTTTCACAAAAACAATACGCCCCAGCTCCTTGATTACTTCTTATTGATTTTCCATAAACAAAACTTTTTTTATCAAATAAATGCTCATGTTTTTGAATCAATATTGGTCTATCGTTATTTGCTGATTTTGGTGGAATATGTTCGAAAGTAAGCTCTTTAAATTCACCACATAAATGACAATTCCCTCTTTTAGACTTCATCAGATTTTTAATTTTTTATCAATATCAGACTTCAATATTTGAATTTCATCGAAAATATCTTTGGTAAACTTCGCCATTGGTCTTCTTAAAAGATCATCATTATCCAAATAATTGCCTATAAATAATCTTTCAAAAGGAATCTTATTATTAGGCATTTTAGATTTAATAAAATCTTTTAAATCTTGTGCATGAATATTATTATAGACATAAGAATTCAAAATAATCTCTTCCGCAATGTCTTTATGCTCATTATATATTTTACTAATCTGAAAATTATTTTCAAGCGAAGTATCATTCAATTGAGAATTATAATCTGAATCTGTGAAATTAAACTGTATTATGCTTTTATTAAAAGTAGTAAAGTAATTAATAACACTTTTTTTATCTAAAACAAAACCATAATCTTTTGAAGTTTTACCATCAGTATAAGGTTTAAACTCCAACTCTTTAGAGCTTTTTACATTATTACAAGTTGAACAAGATGGAACTAAATTCAATATTGAAATTGACAAATGTGGATATTTTTCTTGTGGATATATGTGATCAAATTGAAACCTAGCTTGAAAATCATTTTTTGTTTTCTCTATTGTTATTGCATATTGTGAATTACAATAAACACAAGTTTTAATATCAATTTCAGAAAAAAACTCTTTGAAAAGCTTATTTTTAAGATCTTCATAATTAAGTGCGTCAATAATTACATCTTTAAATTTTTTTCTAATGACTCTAGCTTTATTTTTCCGAACTTGTCTATCTACCAAAACATCACCATTTTTAACAGTTTCAAACTTATCAACAACCTCTTTAAGCTTTTCAAAACTTATATCAATTAACCCTATTTTTTCCCTTTCTATAAATTCAATTATACTATTAATCCATTTAAGTTGATTTGGATCTAAATTGTACCACTCTTTTTGTTTTTTTAATGCACTAATTGCTTTTTTGTCAAGGGTGTTAATTTTTTTTTCAAAATCTTTGAATCTATCAGATACTTTCTTTTCATTTATTGAAATCATCTCTTACTTCTTTTTTATTGCCTGCAATCTTTTAATTTCATTATCTATTTCATCATTATATTTTTTGAAATATAATTGTCGAAAGCTATTTCTTATAATAGGTTCTCCAATATTATTTATTACAGTCAAAGAATTTTTTTTCCAAAACTCATTTTCTATATTGTCTTTATTCAAAAAATCTGCCAATTCATTAAGTTTTAGATTAACAAAATCTCCCATTAGACCTTGCTCTAAGAAAAAAGATTCTTTAAAAAGACTATAAATATTTTGACCAAAAGTTGGTATATAGTTATCTAAGTTATCTTTTATTTCAATTTGTTTTTTTACTTTTTCATCTCCACTCTCATTAGATCTTAAAAAAACAACATTGTTGGAAAGCACGTCTGTTAAAGGTAATGGAGAATTTGATGTGATTATTATTTGTAAATTTCTTTCTTTGAAAATTATTGGTAGAAATTCAATCAAAAATTTATTCAACTTTTTCTGCCAAGTAGGATGAAGATACAAATCTGGCTCGTCCATTAAAATCAAAATTTCATTCGAAAGATTTTGAAATTTTTCATCTTGAACAACTAAATCATAAAAACGTGAAAAAATATTCAAAATTGATCGTTCCCCAGAACTGAATCCTTCAAAATTGAAAAATACATATGGATTAATAGTAACTGAATCATTATACAATTTGAAAAAATTCTTAATAGTGTCTTCTGATTTAATAGAGATAAAGAAAAGAGGTTTGCTTTTATCAGGATAATAATTGATCAAACTTTCTTTATTTTGAAAAATGAATTCAATTAGACTTGCATTTTTTTCTAAAAGAGATTCAATTCTAGGTATTCTATATATTAATTTCCCCAGTTGCTTTTTAATTGATTTCAAATATTCTTGAATTACAAGATCAAAGTTACTGTCCTGATTAAGACTTGTATTTGGATAAAAATCCATTTCAAAACCAGATTCTGGATGATTTGAAGATGATATTTCTTTAATTAAGTTTAAAACTATCAATGAAATGAAACATTTTAATGAATCATTTATATCTGATTTTAATTCTAAAATATGTCCGAGTAGATCACTTTTATATGATGTATAGATACGGTTTGTCTTTTTATCTGAAAATTCAAAACTATCTATCGATTTAGAATTAATTTCAACTTTCAAAAAGAGATATTCAGGAATCTTAAAAAGATGAAACTTTTCTCTTAATTCTGAACTCAAAAAATTAAATTGTCTATAAACTTCTTGAGAGAAATGAATTGACAATGTATCAGTATCTTTTTCAATTAATTTTTGTTTAACATAAAAATCATGATCATCAACAACCAAACAATTAGTTGAAATATCATGCAATCCTTTTCTTTTACTACTTATTTTCCCGTCAAAAATATTTGAAAAGAAAATAATGTCTAAATCTTCTAATCCTCTTTTATCGTAACCGAAATCAAAACCCATCTGATCTTCAGGTTTACTTAAAATCTCCGTAAAATCAGGCTTTATTAAAGCTACTTCTTGCTTAAACTTTATCGTTGAAATACAATGTAACTCATTTTCTTTTTTGTAAATTACAATTGTTTCGTCTCTTATATTCAATCCTTTTGAAAAGTTCTCTCTAATAAATTCTAAGACAGTACTTTTGCCAGCTCCATTATTTCCTACTAGATAACATAGGTTCTTGATTTTTGATTCGCTGTTATAATCTATGTTATAAAATCCCTCTATGAAGGTTTCATTCTTTTTATAAGTTAATAAATTAGTTTCTTTTGAATAATTAAAGAAATATTCACTTCCAAAATTGACATTAGCTTCTTTTAAAATTTTATAGTCATCAATATACACATATAGTATTTCCATTCTTAAAAAAGGGGTGTTTCAGATTTTGGTTTAATAATTGGTTTTTCCACTTTTAACATCACAGGCATTGGAAAATCAACTCCCATTAAAATTGCCTCGCCCGAACCTAATACAGGTAAAAACGATAATGTATCACGATTAGCCGAAGAACAAGCGTTTGCAATTGCTTCTTTATCTTGATGATTGATTAATCTATGTGCTATAAAAGTTCCTATTTGACTTAATGTGCCATTTGGAATATCTCTAGGCATTTGTGTAGCAATGCAAAGGAATAACCCATATTTTCTGCATTCTTTGGCTATACTATCAAACGAACTTAATTCAGTAGTTTCAAAATATTCGTCCTTAACTTTTTTATTTAAAAATTGATGTGCTTCATCAATAAATAAAACTAAAGGTTTTTCTTTGAATGTGTCTATTCTTGACTTATTTAATAAATATTTACCAATAGCGTTTGCTAAAATCTCTCTGGATTGAAAATTAAAAGGTACATTTTCAAAGCCTATTCTTAATATACATTTATCATTGTCCTTTAGAAAAATTTCAATCATTTCTATTATATCTACTTCATCTTCAATAGAATTAAAGCCAAACATTTTTTTAAAATCAGAATCATTAATAGTATTATTAATCCTCATAATTAAGCTAGTACTATTCCCAAAATTCCGTGCGTCTTGAAAACTCTGCCAACGATCTCCATTTATTTGATGACATTCATTTATTATTTGCTGGGATAATTTATTTATGTCAAAAAAACTTGAATTATCATCTTCAATTTCTGTTTTATAAATGTAATGAGCATTGTTAAATGGTCTTGTTTCATTTCCAGATTTAACAACACAACCATTTTCAATTATCAAATCTTTATCTTTTATTTTGAATGTTACTCGTTGCTCAACTATTGTATGTGGAAATTTGTCTTTATCTCTTAATAAACAGTAAGCAATTTTTAATGATTTTATTGCTTCAAGTAAAATAGGCTGTTGCACCTGACCAGAAGGTCTAAATAAAACAAATAAGTCTCCAATAGTTAATTTTGAATAGGGGAAAAAAGATGAAGTTGCAATAATTGTATTTGAAACTTTAGGATCTTCATTCAAACTTGAATATTCTCCTGTTGCGTCGATTAAAATGGATTTACTATTATTAATTTTTAATGCTTCCAAAAGTTTACTTACTGTATAGCTTTTTCCTCCTCCAGTAGTACCAACTACTGCACAATGCCGTCCAAATATTGCTTGTTGTGATAGTTCAACTATTGTTGATTTATCATAAGTCAATCTCCCTAATTCAATTACTGGTGCTGTTCCTCGATGCTCTTTTTTCACTCCAAAACCTTTAAAGTATCCATTTATAAATTCAGAAGAACAAATGAATACTTTTGCTCCAATCATTGGTAATGAATTTAATCCTTTATCAATATTAGCAGGCTCAAAAAGTTCAAATGAGAGTAGTATTTCAATTTTTCCAGTTGGATGAAATTCTTTAGTATTAAACGACTTTTCACTTAACTCAAGTCGCTCTTTTTCAGGTAAACTTAGTTCTAGAATTTTACCTAAAAAGCCATATTTTTCTCCTTCTATAACTACATAATTTCCAACTAAACCTCCTTTTAATTCTTCACCATAGAAAATAAATGATTTCATTAAAACTGATGATGGAAAATGAACTTTTACATACTGGGGTGTAACTTGGTTTATATAACCAATAAAATGACTGTGATTAAATGGATTATTACTCATATTTTAATTGTTTACATTGAGAATAATCTTTTTAATATCTTCTTGGTTGTATGATTTTAAATCAGGATAGTATTTTGCAAATTCGTCAAAAACTTCATCTATCAACACTATGTTATTATGAACTTTTGATGCTTCGAAAATTGGTTTAAAAGATTTTGACCAATTATCAATGCCTTTATTAACTACCATTAGTTGAAATCCTGGATTTTGTTCTAATGCTTCAATGATAGCAGTCACAATATGTTTATCGTTAAAACTAAAACCAATACAAATTAACAATGTATTTTCATTTCTTAAGTTTTGTTGAAAACGAGACATCATTTCAAAGTATGGTTGTTCATAAGAACTCTCATATTTGCTGTCCTTTGGATAAATCATTAATGATTTTTTAGGCTCTTCTTTTTGAGTAATTTGATTGTCTTCTCTAGTCCAATCAATAGAACCATGTGGTTTGTAAAGGTGAAAAACTTTTTGGATAAAATTGTCCTCTTCTTTTACACGACTTAAGTTTCGTGATACAATATCTAGTTCAAAATTTCTACCACTAAAAGTTCTTGGAAGAGAAAAAGAAAACCCATCAATAATTGTAAAGTTTTTCTTCCGTCCAGCTTGTTCAAATAATGTATCGTAATTTAATGTAAAAATTTTTGCTCTTGGAAGTGTTACTTTACGTTTCGTGATTTTTTCAATAAAAAGGGTATGAGGTGCATTATCTGGTAATTTTAGAGTACAATTTCTTTTTATAATCTCTTCTATCTTTTCAATAATGGTTTCTATCTCTATTTTGTCTTCACCTTCAGCTGGGTTATGTTCAACGTAATTTTTTGAAATATTAGCTAATGAGAGGAGTTTTTCTAAGTTTTTCACATATTGTTCTTCCTCCCCTTCTTTTTCAATGAATTTATCTTCATATTTTACTAATTGGCAAAATTTATAAAGAACTTCTTCTGATATTTCTTCTTTAACATCATCCCAAAGATGTGATAATAATCTCCCTTTTCGTTCTTTAATGTCTTCACCAATCTGAATATCTTTTCCAATGCCCACAGATGAACCAGCACCTGTAAGCACAATCAAATTTTCAAACTGATTATTGAGGAATTCAGCGTATTTGTCTCTTTTTTTTTCTATTCCAAAGTTTAATTTATTCTGATATGAAGTTCCTTCGTCAAACTTATGTTTGATCTTGTCAAGATATACATCACAATCAATAAACTCGTCAACTCCTTCTTGATCTGATTTTATATACTCTATTTCAACAGATTTTTTACCATTCATATATATAAATTCTCTCATAATAGTATATTATTTATGGTTACAAATTAGGAAATTTTTGTAAGTATTAATTGTAAAATATTCTATAATTTTCTTAAACTTAATTAATCTTATTTGTAATAATTATGTGATCAATAAATACGATGTTATTTTATATTACTAATCCTTATCTATTTTACTTAATAGTTGCGATTGAGCTGTATTTGAATTATACATATGCGTTTAAAGATTTAAAAAAAACAGATATAAAGGTTCAATAGTAATAAATGTAACACCTTAATATGTGAGTATTAATGTTTTTGAGCTTATAAATCTCAAAGAAGAGAGGGTGAGTGATTTGAAATTTAGCTTATTATTAAAGTATATACCAATAAATGAAAATTAGGTAAAATCAAATTGTCGGGAAGATGTCGGGAAAATTTTAAATAAAAAATCCGTAACTACTTAATTAAAAGCGTGTTACGGAATTTTTTTTGTAGCGAGGACGGGAGTTGAACCCGTGACCTCAGGGTTATGAATCCTGCGCTCTAACCAACTGAGCTACCTCGCCATTTCGTCTTTCGTGTTACATCCTTGAATGCGGGTGCAAATATAAGACTAAATTCGAAGCTTCCAAATATATTTTTAAAAAAAATATTTTTTCTGAAATTCTTTTTTTTTGTATGTATTATTCTATATATTTCCGAAAAATTTAATATATGGAAGGTAAAGTAAAATACGAATTAGAATTTCCTATAATGTCATCCCCCCAGTTATTGTATCAATATATTTCAACGCCTTCCGGTTTGTCAGAATGGTTTGCAGATAATGTAAACTCAAGAGGGGAGTTTTTTACCTTCATTTGGGATGATTCTGAGGAGAAAGCACGGCTGGCTTCAAAAAAGTCAGGTGAGAAAGTGAAGTTCCGCTGGGTTGATGATAATGATAAGGATAGCGAATATTATTTTGAGTTGCGCATATTGGAAGATGAAATTACAAAAGACGTTTCGTTAATGGTTGTTGATTTTGCCGAACATGGCGATTTGCACGAAGCAAAGCTGTTATGGGAAAATCAGATTTCCGATTTAAAACATGTAATCGGTTCTGTGTAGTTTCGGTTTATATAAAGTATATTTGCCCTGAAATAAAATCAGGGCTTTTTTTATGATTAATTATAATGGTTTAATAGTTGAAAATTCGGGGATTCAGATTCAGGAAAACAGAGGTTTTCTGTATGGCGATGCCGTTTTTGAAACGTTGAAAGTATTAGATAATAAAATTCTTTTCCTGGAAGATCATTATTTTCGGTTAATGGCTTCCACAAGAATCCTTCGTATGGATCTTCCGATGAACTTTACGATGGAATATTTTGAAACACAGGTGCTGGAACTTTTGAAAACAAAAGAGCAGGCCGCTTCCTACAGGGTGCGTTTTTCTGTATTCCGGGAAAATGGCGGCTTTTACCTGCCTAAAACCAATGAAGTGGCTTTTATTGTTACTGCCGAGCCGCTTGAAAATGCACTGTATGCTTTTGATGCTGCGGCTTATGAAGTAGAATTGTTTAAGGATGCCTATGTGACCAAGCAGTTGTTTTCGACTTTAAAGAGTACGAACAGGATGGTGCAGATAACCGGAAGTATTTTTGCTTATGAAAACGGTTATGAAAACTGCCTGGTGATGAATGATGAGAAAAATGTGGTGGAAGCACTGCAGGCAAATCTTTTTATGCTGATGGATGGCAAATTAATTACACCACCCATTGCAGACGGATGTTTGAACGGTATCATGCGCAAACAGGTGCTGGCGCTTTCCCGAAAAATGGAAGGACTGGAAGTGGTGGAACAATCTATTTCTCCTTTCGATTTACAGAAGGCAGACGAGTTGTTTCTTACGAATGTGATAAAAGGTGTTCAGCCCATCACGAAATACCGTAAAAAGGACTATAAAACAGGATTTTCAGCAGATTTGGTTAAAAAGCTAAACGCCTTTATCCGTTTGAATTAATTTAATACAGGATTTTCGGGAGCATTGGACCAGATTAAGTAATCGCCTCCCTGCTCCATGATTTTTTCTTTCCAGAAGTGAACAGTGGATTTTCCAATGATTTTATTTTTGTGACTGTTCTCACTCACAATCCAGGAATTTTCTTCAAGTTCGTGTTCCAGTTGATGGATATCCCAACCGGTATAGCCCAGGAAAAAACGGATATTCCCTTTTTTTATCTTTCCGGCGTTGATCAGTTCTTTGGTTAACTCGAAATCGCCGCCCCAATAGATTCCATTGGAAATTTCAATACTGTTGGTAATTAATTCAGGAACGTTGTGGATAAAATACAGGTTGTCCTGCTCAACCGGACCGCCGTTGTAGATCTTAAAATTCGAATGGATTTCAGGGATTAAATCCTGTATGGAATATCCCAGCGGTTTGTTTAAAATAAATCCTACCGAACCGTCACTGTTGTGGTCGGCTAATAATATCACGGATCTGTTAAATGAAAGATCTCCTATAATTGAAGGCTCTGCAATGAGCAGATTTCCTTTTTGAGGCTTAATTGAAATCATTTCCTGAGAGTTTAGAATTAAATTTAACAAAAAAAATAGAATCGGTCAAAAAAAAATCGTTTAATGCATAAAAAAAACCTCTCAACGAGAGGTTTTATTATTTTTGTCTAACAAATTATTATTTGTTTACAGAACCTTCTAATTCAGCACCAGCTTTGAATTTTACAACATTTTTAGCTGCAATTTTGATCGTTTTTCCTGTTTGAGGATTTCTTCCCTCTCTTGCAGCTCTTTTAGAAACTGACCAAGAACCAAAACCTACTAAAGATACTCTTCCACCTTTAGCTAAAGTACCTTCAACATTATTTAAAAAAGACTCTAAAGCTAATTTAGCAGCTGCTTTAGTAATACCTGCGTCTGCAGCGATTGCATCGATTAATTCTGATTTGTTCATAATTCTAGTTATTAATTGTTTGGTTAAAATTAATTAATTGTCTTACAAAATTATGTGGATTTCCCAATTACACAAGTCTTTTGACTGTTTTTACGGTAAAATGTTGATAACTAAGTACGATTGTTAATAAACTTAGTTGTTTTTCTCAAATTTTTGCAAATATTAGTGTTTACGCCACTTAAGAAGCGATTGCGTTTTCAGAAAAAACAATTCCGTTTAAGAGTTCGGATGTCTTCATTCGCTTCTTTCCGGGAAATTGTAATTGGTGAATCTGAACGTAACCGTTTTGTACAGCGACCTTTAAATCTTTTTTTGTTGCCAGAATCTTTCCGGCAGCAAAATCATGGTTTGCCGCTTCAAAAGAAGTCTCATAAAGCTTTACGTTCCATTCCTGTTCTTTGTCGTTTATAAAACACCAGGCAGCCGGGTAGGGGCTTAAACCTCTTACCAGGTTGTGAATTTCTTCTCCTTTTTTGCTCCAGTCTACTTTGCAGTTTTCTTTATTGAGTTTATAAGCGGTTTTAATGTCGCTGCTTTCGGCCTGTATGGTTGTGGTAACGTCGCCTTTTTCAATTTGCTGTAAAGTCCGGATCACGGTGTCGCTTCCCAGGTGCATCAGCCTGTCGTGCAGTTCGCCGGCAGTTTCATTGGGTTCAATTTCGGTTTCGGAACTTAAAATCATAGCACCGGTATCGATTTTATCATCAATGAAAAAAGTAGTCACTCCGGTTTTGGTTTCACCGTTAATGATTGCCCAGTTAATCGGGGCAGCACCACGGTATTCCGGCAGCAGGGAGGCATGAAGGTTAAAAGTCCCCTGGCTTGGCATTTTCCATACTGCTTCCGGCAGCATCCGGAAAGCCACCACAATCTGCAGGTTGGCATTCAGACTTTTTAATTCGCTTAAAAAAGACGGGTCCTTTAAATTTGTCGGCTGCAGTATCGGAAGGTTTTTTGCTAATGCATATTCCTTTACGGCAGAATATTTTAATTTTTGCCCGCGTCCGGCAGGTTTGTCCGGAGCTGTGATTACAGCGGCAATTTCATAATTGTTTTGATATATAGTGTCCAGAATTCCGACTGCAAAATCGGGAGTTCCCATAAAAACGATTCGTAGCGTATTCATTATTTTAAAAGGTATTGATTTTTAGTGTTTAGGGTAATGCTGTTGTATTCCAGTAGCAGCTGAATTGCAAATATAGTTTCCTCCGGCGTTAAATTAAGCCTGTTTTCAATTTCTCTTGACGTTAGCGGACTATTTTTTAAAAGCGCCACGATCTCCTTTGCGGTGGCTACAGGATCGGACGGAGCTTTCTTTCTGGTGATGCAAACGGAGCAGCTGCCGCAATCGATAGTGTTTTGCTCGCCGAAATAGTTTAAAATAAAACGGCTCTTGCATAGTTTTTTATCGGTCATATAGGCAACAACCGCTTCAAATTGGGCAATTTTCAGGTCGTTTTGCTTTTCTAAAAACTTGGAAAGCCTGTTAATGGTAAGGCTGTCTTCCCGTACTTCGTTAAAAGTGAGCTGGCTGTCGTTTGCCTGGCTGTTAAAGCTGATGATTTCTTTTTCGTGTAAACGCTTTAAAATCTGAAAAACGGTATCTTCAGAGGTGCCTGCCTTACGGGCGATCAAACTGCTGTTAATAGGGGTTTCCATGTCGTAAACACCCGGATAATTCCGCAAAACAGCAACAATAACCGCTTCGTCTGCACTGTTCAGGCTGATATACCGGATGATTTCCTTGCTGGGTAACAGGAACTGGATGGTCACTTTTTCGGAGAAAGTCGCCGATAAGGTAATCACGCCCTGGCGGTCTAAAAACTGTAGGGCGTTAAAGGTTTTTAAAACCGGGAATTTATAATGCAGGCAAAAATGATTCAGATTGAACGAAAAGGAATCGTTAAAGCCTTCGCCGTATGCAATCTGGAAATAATTGTTGAGCTTGATATAGACTTCCTTTAAAAAAGTTTTGTCCGGCAGTACTTCTATAAACTGGTTTTTGGTGGTGCCAATGTCGGAAGGTGCGATCAGGGTAACCGCAAACGCTTTTTCACCGTTTCTTCCGGCTCTTCCGGCCTCCTGGTAATAATTTTCAAGATTTTCGGGCAGCTGAACGTGGATTACCGTTTTAACGTTGGGCTTGTCAATGCCCATTCCGAAAGCATTGGTGGCAATAATCACCTGTGCGCTTTCTTCCATCCAGAGCTGCATTTGCCGTTCCTTGTCCTTGGTGGATAATCCGCCGTGATAAAAAGCGGTACGGAATCCCAGCGAGGTGAGCTGTGCGGCTATATCGTGGCAGGATTTCCTGTTGCGGACGTAAATAATGGATGGCCCCGGATTTTTGGTCAGCATCTGGGTTATCCGGTGTAATTTGTCTTCGGCCTCAAAGACCATATAGGCGATATTTTCCCGGACAAAGGATTTTTTAAAAAGAACGGGATTGTCCAGGAGCAGTTCTTTACAGATGTCTTCCTGTACGCGTTCGGTTGCCGATGCGGTCAGTGCCAGGAAAGGAACTTTTGGAAAAAAACTTTTTAAAGTTGCAATTTTAAGATAGGCCGGGCGAAAATCATGTCCCCATTGGGAAACACAATGCGCTTCGTCAATGGCAATCAGGTTAATTGGCAGTCCTTTGATTCTTTCGATAATCCAGTCCGATTGCAGTCGTTCCGGAGAAACATACAGGAATTTGTAGTTTCCAAACTGGCAGTTGTCTAACAGGTCGATAATTTCATCGGACGAAATTCCGCCGGTTAGGGCAATTGCTTTAATGTTTCTTTTTTGCAGGTTTTGTACCTGGTCCTTCATCAGGGCCACTAAAGGGGAAATAACAAGGCAGATGCCCGGCAGCATAACGCCCGGAACCTGAAAGCAAATCGATTTTCCGCCTCCGGTTGGCAATAGTGCAAACGTATCTTTTCCGTCAAGGACAGACTGAATAATCATGTCCTGAGGATCCCGAAAACTGTCGTACTTCCAATATTTTTGAAGAGTTTTTAGAGCTTCAGACATCAAATAAATGTTAGGAGTCCTGCTGCGTCAATACCGGAAAGTATTGCCGTGCCTGATTCGTAATTATTTTGAAAGTTTGTCTAATATAAAAAGAATTCTGCTATCTACAGTGTCTTTTGGCACTTCGATTAGATTGTAGCCGTATTTTTCATAGGTTTCTACAAGGTGTTCGTGGATTAAAACAGCCTGTTCGTAGTTTTCATAGCGCGCATCGTCGCTGATGTAAATGTCTTCCCAGGGTGGAAGAATGAAAATTTTGGAATATTTGTGTTCTTTGCAGGCGTTGTCGAAAAAAGCGGGATAAGCATCGCCAATGTAGTGCATATAAGCCAGTACATCGGGAATACCGCGGTCTAGAAAAACAATCTCAGCTGCTTCATTGGTTGCACTGACAAATTGTTTTTTTCTTCCTTCCAGCAGTAATTCGCTGAAAAGCAGCGGTCTTTCCAGGAAGAGTTGTTCAATTCCCTGTTTACGGGCCTCTAAAGTTACCTCACGGGAAATTTCAGGATAACAAGTATATCCTCTATCCGTTAAACCATCAATAAGTGTGGTTTTCCCCGAACCCGGTCCTCCAATTATAACAACAATTTCCTTATTCACTTTTTAAAAATAAGGCGCAAATTTACATTTTTTTGTTTAATCAAAAGAATAGTTTTTAATTTATAATTTCAGAGTTATCGGATTTATCCAGTTTGATGCTTCATAATTCATAACTCTAATGTATATTTGCTTTTATTTTGTATGAAGATGGATAAGAAAACAGAAGAATTTTACCACAGACTTAAAGAAGAATTAACCAATTCAACACTTTGGCCTTCAGAATATTTGTTTAAATTTATTGTCCCTACCGATACTGAAAAAGTGGCGATAATAGAGAAATCTTTCGACGGAGTAGGAGCCGTTATACAAACGAGTCAATCCAAAACGGGAAAATATACCAGTGTGTCCATTAATGTTACAATGAACAGCGCACAAAGCGTGATTGATAAGTATCTTGAACTATCAAAAATTGAAGGAATTATTTCTTTATAAATTCAAAAAAGAATGAAGTACAGCCCAGAAGAAGCTATTGGTTTTCTTGAATACAATGCCGAGCGCCCGCATTTGATTATTCCGGAATACGGACGTCATTTGCAGAAACTGATCAACCAGGCAACGGTAATTGAAGACAGGGACGAACGAAACAAAGCGGCAAAATATATCATTACGGTAATGGGAAGTTTGAACCCGCACCTGAGAGATGTGCCGGATTTCCAGCATAAATTATGGGATCAGCTTTTTATAATGTCCGATTTTACACTGGATGTAGATTCGCCGTATCCGATTCCGAATAAAGAAGTATTGAATCAGAAGCCGGACAGATTAGCCTATCCTCAGAATTTCCCGAAATATCGTTTCTACGGAAATAATATCAAGTACATGATTGATGTTGCTAATAAATGGGAAGAAGGAGAGCTGAAAAACGCTTTGATTATGGTTATTGCCAACCACATGAAAAAGTCCTACCTGAGCTGGAATAAGGATAGTGTGAAGGATGAAGTTATTTTTGAACACCTGTATGAACTGTCCGGAGGTAAAATTAACCTGCTGAAAACAGATGAGGAGCTTTCAAATACAACCGATCTAATGCGGGTGAACAAAAAGCAGTCCAACAAAACACAATTTGGCAGCAAACAAAAGAATGGCGGAAATGCGAACAGCAATAAAAATTTCACCAATCAGAAAAATAGTAACAACAATAACAATAAAAATAATAACCGAAAAGCGTAATTTTCTTTTACCATATGGGAACATTCAAAATTGAAGGAGGTATAAAATTAAAAGGAGAAATAACCCCTCAGGGAGCAAAAAATGAAGCATTACAAATTTTGTGTGCGGTGTTGCTTACACCTGAAAAAGTAACGATTTCTAATATTCCCGATATTATCGACGTTAACAAACTGATTACGTTATTAGGGAATTTAGGTGTTAAGATTCAGAAAATAGGACCGAATGCCTATACTTTTCAGGCAGATGACGTTAATTTAAACTATCTGGAGTCGGTTGCTTTTAAAGATGAAGGAAGAGCATTAAGAGGATCTATCATGATTGTCGGGCCGTTATTGGCACGTTTTGGTAAAGGATATATTCCGAAACCGGGAGGTGATAAAATCGGACGCCGTCGTTTGGATACCCACTTTGAAGGATTCATCAATTTAGGAGCAAAATTCCGATACAATAAAGAAGACCATTTCTATGGCGTGGAAGCCGAAAGACTAAAAGGAGCCTACATGCTTCTGGATGAGGCTTCGGTAACCGGAACGGCAAACATTGTTATGGCCGCTGTTTTGGCAGAAGGAAAAACAACCATTTATAACGCAGCCTGCGAACCATATTTACAACAGTTGTGTAAAATGCTGAACGCTATGGGCGCCAAGATTCACGGTGTAGGATCTAACTTATTGGAAATTGAAGGTGTTGAAGCGCTTGGCGGCTGTGAGCACAGAATCCTTCCGGATATGATCGAGATCGGTTCCTGGATTGGTCTGGCAGCGATGACCCAAAGTGAGATTACGATCAAAAATGTTAGCTGGGATAATTTAGGAGTGATTCCAGGTACTTTCCGTAAATTAGGAATTACGCTGGAACGAAGAGGTGACGATATTCACATACCGGCTCACGTTGACGGATATGAAATTAAAACGGATATTGACGGTTCAATATTAACTATTGCCGATGCACCATGGCCTGGATTTACACCGGATTTATTAAGTATCATCCTTGTTGTGGCAACACAGGCAAAAGGAGAAGTGCTGATTCATCAGAAAATGTTTGAAAGCCGTTTGTTCTTCGTGGATAAACTGATCGATATGGGAGCGAAAATTATTCTTTGCGACCCGCACCGAGCGACGATTATCGGACATGATTTCAAATCGCAGTTAAAAGCGACCATAATGTCTTCTCCTGATATCCGTGCCGGAATTTCCCTTTTAATTGCAGCCTTATCGGCAAAAGGAACCAGTACGATCCAGAACATTGAACAAATTGACCGCGGTTACGAAAAAATCGACGAGCGTTTAAGAGCGATTGGAGCCAAAATAGTACGCGTTTAATATTTAGATAAGAATAATATTGAAGAGCTGAGTTCTGTTAGAATTTAGCTCTTTTCTTTTTAAAACCATGGAAATAACGACCTTACTGTTTCTTTGCCTGGCGGCTTTTGCCGCAGGGTTTATCGATGCCATTATTGGCGGCGGCGGTTTGATACAAACACCTATAGCGCTGGTTTTATTACCCAATTATGCCGTGTCGTCAGTGATAGGGACGTTAAAGATCCCGGCTTTCAGCGGCACCAGTTTTGCGGCCTATCAGTACCTGAAAAAAGTCACGATGAACTGGCGGTTATTGCTGTTAATGGCTGGTCTGGCATTTTTAGCGGCTTTTGCGGGTTCTACCCTGTTAACGATGGTGAGCAATGATTTTATGAAACCGCTATTGTTGGCTGTACTTGTTTTTCTGGCGATTTATACGTTCCTGAAAAAGGATTTCGGACAGCGGCAGGAAAAGACACTCAGTTACAAACGCCAGGTAATTTATGCCGCACTAATAAGTGTGGTTGTGGGATTTTATGACGGGTTTATTGGTCCGGGAACCGGAAGTTTTTTTGTGGTAGCCTTTATTTCCTTATTGGGATTTGATTTTTTACACGCTTCCGCAAATGCTAAAATGGTAAACCTGGCAACAAATTTCGGATCGATCTGCCTGTTTTTGCTGAAAGGAAAGATAATTTGGATGGTTGCGCTGCCAATGGCTGCCTGTAACGCTTTGGGCGGTTGGGTTGGTGCTAAACTGGCGATCAATAAAGGAAATGGTTTTATCCGGATTTTCTTTTTAATAGTCGTGATCGGAACCCTGATCCGTTTTGGATATGATGTTTTTATGAAAAAATAGCAAAATCAAAAAGCCGGATAAGAGATTATCCGGCTTTTTGATTTTTAGTCAATAATATTAAGGAATTTTAATCCGAAAACGATACCGTCTGTCTGGAATCCGTTTTGATAAGAACGGACGTAATCCACGCGAAGCATACGGAATTTGCCCCATCCTATATTGTCAAATCCGGCAGTGAATTCCTGGTAAGGTTTTGTTGTTGGTGTATTGATCTGGTGGAAACCAACAATCAGGTTCCATTGCAGTTTGTTTAACAACGGAATTTTATTCATGATATAACCGTTGAAATTATGCTCGATATGTGTTTCCAGATAAGCATCGTTAGTACTGTTTGAGTAATAAGGAAGCAGGTTGAAAACATTCAGGTAACGGTCTGTGGTCCCGATGTGGGTCTGGTTGCCGTTAAAATGTTTGTAATCGATAAATGAAATATTATCGGCATTGAAAAATTTACCGGCTTTTAAGCGTATTCCCAGATCACCTTTGTTTCCTAATGTTTTGCCATAATTAACGGCACCGGATAGCAAATCATAATTATAGTTGTCGGCACTGCCGGCAAATGCTTTTTCATACGTTAGCAACAGGGACGGATATTTATCATTCGGGATATTTACCTTTCTGTCCGGTCTGGTGATGTATTTTTGTCCGAAGCGGATTCGGGTGGATAAGGACGCTTTTACAAGATTATGCTTTTCAAACGGAGCAACCGTATTGTCTTCCGGTAGTAACGGATTGTTGGACGTGTAGTCTTTATCCCGTTTGAGCAATACATAATCGGTATTGTTGAACAGTGGTTTTCGGGCGGAATATTCTACTTTACCGGTAAGTGTTACACCGTTAACAACCTCCTGGCCGTAGCTTATGCGGATCGCTTCTTTGTTGTAGTATTTTGCAAAGTTGTTTTTGAAAAATAAAGTGGTCATAGAGTTGAGCAGGTTGCTGATAGGGTTTTCCGGGTTAAACTGTTCGATACTGCTTCCGCCGCTAATGTCCAGTACAGCATAGTTCGTGGCATTAAAATGGTGGGTGAAAGAACCGGTTATACGCAAACGGTCTTCTGCAAAGCCATAGTTCAGTTTGGTGCCAATGTAGGTTGATTTTCCGGTTTCCTGATCCCATTTGCGATAGGAAAAGCCGGAACCAAGATTCCATCCCTGAACTGTATTAAAGCCTAATGAGGTAATGTCTAAAATACCATCGTAGTTGTAGGTTTCTTTTTTAAAGGAATTGCGGTGTGTATAGCCCAGAAGAATGTCTGATGGGCGGAATTTATTTTTCTTGGCGTCAATAGAATCCAGGTATACTTTTGATGTTCTTAAGGTTTGAATACTGTCTTTCTTTTTATAGTCGGTAACTTCTTCTTCGGTTAACGGAACCGGACGGAAAGTATTCCAGTAGTCATTGTCTTTTTTATTCGCTTCTTTTTGAATCGTTACGATTTCGTTAGAAAACGTTTTTTTCTCAAATTGGTCTTTAAAGATATAGTTGCTGAATACATGGGTGAACTTTCCGGTGAATTTCACGCCAAAAAAGCCGGCACTGAAATCCATGGTCTGTATGTTTTTTGCCCAGATGGCAGAATGGGTATTGTAGGTAAAACTCTGTGTCAGTTTCATGGTTTCGATAACCGGTTGCTGCATTCTGTAGCCTTTGATGTCAAAATCTACCGCATAAATGGCCCAGCTGTCTTCTACAATATAAATGTATCCTTCAAAAACAGGTTCTTTATCCCTTTTTGGAGTAACCTTGATTTTGTTGATCAGGTGGTTGTAATTGTCAAAGAAAGTACTTTCCAGTGTGTACTTATAATAGTTTAAGGCGTTATTGGCTATAGGGGAAACCATGTTAATGCCGAGGCTCACATAGTTTTCGTAAAAATCATAATGCGTACCGCGGGCGGTATTATAACTGAAACCGTTGTCGTTTCCGCTTATTTTGGAAGCGATGATCTCTTCCCGAAGCTTGTTGGGTTTTTCGAAAGCTACTTTGGAAACCGTTTCCGAAAGGTAGATAATACCGGTTCCGGTGGAATCGACCGAACCGTTAAAGTCGCCCACTTCCTGTCCGAGAATTTTTTTAGGCATGTCCTTAACGCGAAAAATACCGCGGGAATAAAAATCGGCTTCAAACTTATCCGTTTTGGCCATATTCTTTTTTCTGCTGGCTATCGCATTCCGGATTATCGGATAAGCCGGATTCTCCTTATTATTAATGACTACTTCGTTAAGCGTGAAATTTTCATCTTCAAGGGCAATGTTTTCCATGGTGTATGGGAAATCGGAAACGGTAACGGTAGCCTTTTTGGTTTTAAAACCCAGGCACTGAAAGATAATTGTATATTTTCCTTTCTCTTTTACATTCAGTTCATACATCCCGCTGTCGTTCGTTGACGTACCGTTATAGGTGTTTTCAATAAGAACGCTGGCATAAGGCAGGGCCTGTCCGGATGCTGTGGTCACTTTTCCTCTGATTTGTGCTAACAAAACGGTAGAGAATAATAAGGTAAGCAGGGTAATTGTTTTCTTCATGTAATGTAATTTAAGGCTGTTGATAAGGTGTCTTATCTGATAAGACGATTTAAAACAAAAAATGGTTGCATGGCGTTATAAAAAAGATTGAATTGCCAGATCGTAGCTTTTTAAGCCAAACCCGATCAGGATGCCTTTTACATTTGGAGAAATATAGGATTGGTGGCGGAAGCTTTCCCTGGAGAATGTATTGGAAATGTGAACTTCTATAACCGGTGTGGTTACGGCCTTAATCGCATCGCCAATGCCTATGGAGGTGTGCGTATAGGCTCCGGCGTTTAAGATGATACCGTCATAGTCAAATCCTTTTTCCTGAATTTTAGAAATAAGCTCGCCTTCAATGTTGCTCTGGTAGTATTCCAGTGTGACATCCGGGAAGTTTTTTTTCAGGATTTCAAGATAATCTTCAAAAGACTGGGAACCGTAGATTTCCGGTTCGCGTTTGCCAAGAAGATTCAGGTTAGGGCCGTTGATGATGATGAGTTTCATGGGATACAGTTTTTGTAAAAATACAGAAAAATCCGATTCTGCTGCCTGTCCGGAATAAAAAAGCCATTCCCTGGAGAATGGCTTTACTAACTAACATATGAGTGATGTTAAAATAAATATCCTAAAGAAAACTGAATTGTAGAGTTTTTCACATCAGCATCTTTAGAAACTTCGGTTAGTCCGAGAGCATAGCGGCCCTGAACGAATATACTGTTGGTTATTTTATAGCCCAGACCTCCGGCAACAGCAAAATCAAAGGATTTGGTATCGCTACCGCTGAATTCATTGCGTTTGCTTACTAAAAAGGATGCCTGCGGACCTAATTCAAGACTTAATTTATTACTGGTTAGATAAAACTTCGCCAGAATGGGGATGGAAATATAACCCAGCTCGCTTTTGATCTGTTCTCCGAGTCCTTTTAGTTCGGCTCCCTGAGTGGAATATAAAAGTTCCGGCTGAATTGAAAAATTTTCCAGAATTTTTACTTCTGCAACCACTCCGGCATGATAGCTGGTTATGGTTTTGAAGTCATAGCCTTCGATGTCACCTCCGGTAAAATTCGAAAAATTTACACCGGCTTTTACTCCAAACTGGAGCAATTGTGCATAAAAAGGAGTGCTAAAAAAGGTGAATAATACTAAAAACAAGAGGTTTTTTTTCATAAAAGTAGATTTTAAGGTTTTTTTAATATTCTTGTAATATATTGCTTATCAAATATATAACGTTTTTTTATGAAAATTAGTATTAAAATTGATTTCTTTTGGACAAATGTCATGATTGCGATATAGTTTTTTTTATACATTTGTCCCGTTAATTTTAATAAACAAAACAATCATGAAAAAGATTATTTTAACAGTAGCAGCAGTATTCGCTTTCGGATTTGCTAATGCACAAGAAGAAGCTAAAGGTGAAGGTTTCTCTAAAGGAGATGTTTTTATTTCTGGTTCAGTAGGAGTTAATTCTGCTAAACAAGGAGATGTTAAAGAAAACGGATTCGACATCAGCCCTAAAGCAGCTTACTTTGTAACTAACAATATTGCAATTGGTGCTAAAATCGGATACGAAACTTTGAAAAAAGAAAATGAAGTTGCTACAACTTTAGATCAAAATACTTTCAAAGTAGGTGTTTTCGGTAGATATTACACTACTCCTGCAACTAAATTCTCTTTATTCGGAGAACTAGGAGCTGAGTACTGGATGGGTAAAGATAAATTAACTGATACAAAAGTTAATACATTCGATATCGGTTTCAGACCAGGTTTAAGCTATTTCGTATCTAACAACTTCGCTTTAGAAGCTACTTTTGGTAACTTATCTTACAACAGTGCTAAAGCTGATGTTGATGGTGCAGAAGCGAAAAACACTTTCGATTTAAACCTTAACTTATCAAGCATTAAGTTTGGTGTAGTTTACAAATTCTAATCTGACTTAGATTTTATAGATTAACCTCCCTTTCGGGAGGTTTTTTTATACTTAAAGAGTTTTTTGGAACTTATTGCCTCCTATTCTGTTGAGAATCAGGAGATTTTTTTTGGAGAGATTTATTTTTTTAACAGTAAAATTATTATTAAAATGAAATTAAAAATTACATTGCCAATACTTTTTGTTACGAATTTACTTTTTGCCCAGAGTTTTTGCCCTCCCAACGGTATTTCTACCAATCCGGCAAACCCTGTTAATCCCCAGCAATCCAATTACCTGAACTTTTTTAATTGGGCTACTACCAATCCTTTCTATCCCATCAATTCCTTTTGCAATCCAAACGCTGCAACACCCAATCCTTTCGGATCGAACCAGCTGGAAATGCTGCCATTGTCTTTGACTAAAGATATGAAACCGGAAAACGGTTGGGAAATGGTTGCCTACAATATGGGATATGATAATAATAATGTCCCTTTGGCCGCCCGTCCGGAGCATACGTACATCATGATGTATAATAAATATACGGGCATGATGCGAATTTTGGTGAAATGGTGTCGCAATGTTAACTATAACGGAGCGATGTTAACATTGAAATTTGCACCAGGTTTTCAGACCAATCTTTTGGATATGGCCTATAATGAAAAAACATTGGATACGCCGCATATCCAAAATCCTTCCTTCAGTACGGCGCTGAAGTTCTACAACGATAATAATTCCTGGGCGTATGCCGACTTTAAAATGAATTATGATCCTTGTACCTGTAGCTTTACAGAATCATCGCGATTATTGCTTTATTCGGAGCTAATCAGCAACTCTTCGGTAGAATTGACCGGGAAAATCACCGGAACAATTTCGTCTATATCGCAGGGACAGGGTAGTGCTGCTTCCGATGGAAATTTCTGGAAGACTGCCAACAATATCAATAGTAAAATGATGAAAGCTCATAAGGGAATTGAGTCATTTACAAAAGATTACGAAAAAATTTATAAGAACCTTGCAGACGGAGGTATCACGATCAATGCGATCAACTCGATTGGTAATTTTATGAAAAATAACCAATTCATGAAAGCCGGTTTAAAAGCGATTCCTTATGTAAGTGAAGGAGTTAAGTTCCTTTCCGGTCTTTTTGGAGGCGGAGGCAGCGGTAATGGTCCGTTACAGCTTGCTCCTTTGAGTGTAAACCTGGATGTAGCCATTAAAGGATCGATCACAACACAGGATCCGATGCACAATCAGACTATCGGGTTGCCGGGTTCTCAAAAACAGAACACGCTGGCGGGAACTATCGGCGGACAACCATTGTATAATGAAACATTAGGAGTGTTTTCGTTAATTAATGAACCGGTTATGTATTATACGGAAACCAAGGTTCAGAAAGAGTTTATTAACAGAGAGACCGTTGGTAATTTTGATAAAACAGAATATTGGGAGATAAAGAATAAATATGATTTTACCAGCAGAAATTATAAGTTATCCGGCGATGCGCTTAAATATGCAATTAACCCGGCAAGCGGACTGATTTTACAGGATGCCGAAGTCATGCTGATGGTAGAATATGAAAAACCTTCAATTAAATATTCAAGACAGTTTCCGAGTCCTAAGGTGATCAATGTTGATGTGGATATGGACAACGGGCAGGACATTGCCGGAACATCCAAAGGTCCTGTTGTAGATGATGAAGGAGCGATTTTTCAAAATGCCTATAAAGCCATTGGAATTAATAATTATAAAAATGATTATTCCTTTTCCTTCCTGTACACTGTTGCCAATACACCGGGCGGTAGTGGTAAGAGACGTTTAAAATACAATCAGTTTGCGTCAGCATTCCAGCAGTTTACATGCTATAGTTCTTCTATTGGCCCGTGTGACTGGGATTTCGGCGGATCAAGACCTTTTAGCTATAAGCAGAACGATCCGACATCCAATAGTTTTAGTTTCCTGAGTACATCCCATTTTAGATACAATACATCAACATTGGTTAATCCTTATTCTGTAACGCCTAAAGATGATTTCTTAACGCCAAGAGTTAAAGGGTTTAAGCTTAAGTTTATCCTGAATTTAAAGCGTACGGATAATCCGGATGCGCAAAATGTATTGTATGTGGTAACTTACCCGGTAGCCATCAAAGCGGCTCCGGCCGGTTATAATATGACGGGATCTAATTATATAACAGATGCGCAGGTTTATGCGGCTCAAAACGGTGCTAATCCGGCTGTACCAACCAATAAAGTTGTTCCGGTAACACAGGCAGAACTGGCTACTATTTGTGCAGCAAACAGCTATAAAAATAACAGAAACTCCGTGAGTGGTAAAGTTGCTGCTGATGATGCGCTTTTATTGGGAGAATTAAAAGAAGTTAAGGGAAATACTAAACCGTTACTATATCCTGTACCGGCTAAAGATAAACTGAATATTGCCGTTAATAATTGTGAAATTCTTTCCGTTATTGATTCGTTTGGTAAAACAGTCTATACTTTTCAACCGGGTTCCGGTTCGGAAAAGAACAGCGAACTTGCACTGGATGTTTCCAGATATGCTACAGGGATCTATATGTTAACCTATAAAGATGCTACCGGTGTTTTGAAAAGTATCAAGTTTACTATCGAATAACCGGATAAAAACAATACCTGATAAAGCCTCCTTTTGGGAGGCTTTATGCATTATGCTGGCTATCAATATCTAGCAAATTGTTGTATAAAAGCAGATTATATTGTAAAACTCACAAAAGGAGGTTTTTTTGTTTGTATTTTTAACGTTAAACATGGGTATTCGTGTGTTTTTTTGCTTTTTAATTTGATAATTGGTAAGTTTTTATATTTTTGTTAGACAAACTTGTAAAAAATTATTACGTATGAAAAAAGTATTACTTTCTGCCGTGGCTTTAATGGCTTTCGGTTTTGCATCTAATGCACAAGAAGTTAAATTTGGTGCTAAAGCCGGATTAAACTTATCTTCAATCACTAACCTGGATGGTGGAAAAACAAGAACCAGTTTTCACGTTGGGGCATTGGCTGAAATAAAAGTTGCAGATAAATTTGCGGTTCAACCGGAAGTTTTGTACTCTTCTCAGGGGGCAAAAGGTGAGGGAGATGTGTCGTTAAAAATGGATTACATCAATGTTCCGATTATGGCGAAATATTATGTTGCAGACGGATTCAGTATTGAAGCCGGACCACAGGTTGGTTTCTTAATGAGTGCAAAATTAGAGTCGGTGGATGTAAAAGATACATTCAATACGGTTGACTTTGGTTTTAACGCTGGTATTGGTTATGAATTAAAAGAAGGTATCTTCTTTCAGGGAAGATATAATTTAGGCTTAACAAACCTGGCTAAGGAATCAGGAGATCAAAGCCGAAAAAATAGTGTTTTCCAGGTATCTGTAGGTTATAAATTCCTATAGTATTTAAAAAAATGCTGCCCAATAAAAACCTCCCATTGGGAGGTTTTCTTTTTTAAAATTTAAAACCGATTCCGGCTTGTAATACCTTGTTCTTGGCATCGGTGTCTTTTACCACTTCATTTAAGCTGTAGGTGTAGCGGCCAAAGATAAAAATACCGCCAGACAGGTTAAAGGTAGCTCCCAGTGCCAAAGCGGTGTCAAACTTGTTGACTTCGTTGGTTGTGATGGAACTGTTGTCGCTGTCGTGGCTTTCATTCAGTTTAAAACCAAATTGCGGACCGGCTTCCAGGCTTAACCCTTTAACAAGATATAATTTTGCTAAAACGGGAATGTTTAAATAATCAATTTTGTGAGTGGTGGTGTAGGTATTTCCCAATAGTGTTACATTGCTTTCAAAACCCTGCTGGGAGTATAGTACTTCCGGCTGGATCGAAAATATGTTCGGAACAATGGGGACTTCGCCAACAACACCAATGTGAAAACTGGTTCTGGCATCCGGGCCTTCTTCAAACTTACCTTGTGTAACGGTGGAGTAGTTCAAACCTCCTTTTATACCAAAACTGGCTTTTTCCTGGGCATTGGCTGCTGTTAGTGTTACTAAAAATAATAAACCGGCGGGCAAAAAATTTACTAATTTCATAAGGTTAAATTTTTAAGTTTAATAACTTTATCCAGAAATCGTGCCAATCTGGATTTTAACAGGGCAGTATTTAAAGCAGTTTAAAAATTATGACACTCTGGAGATCTTACATAAATGAGTATAAGGCGTATTTGAAATTGGAAAGAGGATTGTCAGAGAATACCATCATGAACTATGTTTATGATATTGAAAAGCTGCTGGCCTATCTGGAAACGAGCGGTCTGAGCATTTCTCCGGTAAATATCGACGAACTGACGATACAGGAATTTATATATGCCATTTCCGGAACGGTTAATGCCCGTTCGCAGTCAAGGCTTATTTCGGGATTAAAGAGCTTTTTTAATTATCTGATCTTTGAAGGATACCGGGAAACAACACCTTTGGAACTGATTGAAATCCCCAAAGTGGGGAGAAAATTACCGGACACGCTTTCCACTATTGAGATTGATGCGTTAATAAAAGCGATTGACCTGTCCAAAAATGAAGGAGAACGCAACCGGGCAATGCTGGAAACGCTTTATAGCTGCGGTTTGCGGGTTTCGGAACTGGTCGGGTTGAAAATTTCGGATCTCTTTTTTGACGAAGGCTTTATTAAAGTTACCGGTAAAGGAAATAAACAGCGTTTTGTCCCGATCGGGGCTTCTACTCAAAAATATATTGTGTTCTATCAGGAAGGCATCCGGAACCACCAGCAGATCAAAAAAGGATTTGAGGATACTTTGTTCCTGAACAGAAGAGGAGGGCAGCTCACGCGGGCGATGATCTTTACGATAATTAAAGACCTGGCCGTGAAAATAAATCTCAATAAAATAATCAGCCCGCACACGTTCAGGCACTCCTTTGCGACACATTTGCTGGAAAACGGGGCCGACTTACGTTCGATCCAGATTATGCTCGGACATGAGTCGATAACAACTACCGAGGTCTATATGCATCTGGACCGGAAACATCTTTCGAAAGTACTGCATGCATTCCATCCCCGAAAATAACGGTACCGATTATAAATAAAAAAGCATTTCAAAATTTTGAAATGCTTTTTTTATCATTTAATGTAAAGTGAATGCGATTTGTTATTTGGCAATATTTACCGCTCTTGTTTCGCGGATAACGGTAATTTTTACCTGACCCGGATAGGTCATTTCTGTCTGGATCTTTTGAGAAATATCAAAAGAAAGTGTTGAAGCCATTTCGTCGCTCACTTTCTCGCTCTCTACAATAACACGTAGTTCACGACCGGCCTGGATAGCATAAGCGTTTTTAACACCGTTGAATCCGTAAGCGATATCTTCAAGATCTTTCAAACGCTGGATATAAGAATCCAGTACCTGACGTCTTGCACCTGGTCTTGCTCCTGAAATAGCATCACAAACCTGGATAATCGGTGCAATTAACGATTTCATTTCGATCTCGTCGTGGTGTGCTCCGATAGCGTTGCATACCTCTTCTTTCTCACCGTATTTTTCAGCCCACTGCATCCCTAAGATAGCATGCGGAAGTTCGCTTTCTGTTTCCGGTACTTTTCCGATATCGTGAAGTAATCCGGCTCTTTTTGCCAGTTTTACATTTAAGCCCAATTCGGCTGCCATGATACCGCAAAGTTTTGCCACTTCTCTGGAGTGTTGTAATAAGTTTTGTCCGTAAGAAGAACGGTATTTCATACGTCCGACAATTTTGATCAATTCAGGGTGTAATCCGTGAATTCCTAAATCGATAACGGTACGTTTACCAACTTCGATGATTTCATCGTCAATCTGTTTAGCGGTTTTAGCCACCACCTCTTCAATACGTGCCGGGTGAATACGTCCGTCTGTTACCAGTTTGTGTAATGCCAAACGGGCAATTTCACGGCGAACCGGGTCAAAACAGGAAAGGATGATTGCCTCAGGAGTATCATCAACGATGATCTCTACTCCGGTAGCAGCCTCTAATGCTCTGATGTTACGGCCTTCACGTCCGATAATACGACCTTTTACATCGTCCGATTCAATGTTGAATACAGAAACGCAGTTTTCTACAGCCTCTTCTGTTCCGATACGCTGAATCGTGCTGATGATGATCTTTTTAGCTTCCTGCTGTGCGGTTAATTTAGCCTCTTCAATAGTCTCCTGAATGTGGGACATTGCGCTGGTTTTTGCCTCAGCTCTCAGACTCTCCACCAATTGATTTTTAGCTTCATCAGCAGAAAGACCGGAAATTACCTCAAGCTGTTCTACCTGGCTTTTGTGTAATTTTTCAATCTCCTGTTGTTTTTTGTCTAATACGTCAATACGGTTGTTGTAATCTGTAGTTTTGGTCTCTAATTCTTCGTTAGCTTTTTTGGCTTTTGCTAATTCGTTTGATACTTGTGATTCTTTGTCGCGTGTTCTTTTCTCTGCTTCAGCAATTTTCTTGTCGCGACCTAAAATTACCTGTTCGTGTTCTGCTTTTAATTCAATGAACTTTTCCTTAGCCTGAAGGATCTTATCCTTTTTTAGGGCTTCCCCTTCTGTTCTTGCGTCTTTTAGGATGGATGAGGCATCTTTTTTTGCATTTTTAATCAATGTCGAAGCATTGATCTTTTCTAAATATTTTGCAATTCCAAAACCTATCCCTGTTCCTGCGATACAGCAAATAATTATTATCAATGTTGTGCTCATAGTATGTTGAAAATTATATATAAAAAAAGCCTACATTAGGGTTATTGCATAAACTCGTAAAGACAAGTTTTGAGTTAACTCGTTGTTCAAGGATCTGTTCTGGACAGCTTGCTTTAGAAACGATGATTCACCCATTTTAATTTGTTAGTGTTGAGTTTATCAAATAGGTACTAATGTAGGCAGTATCTTAATCTATTTTAAAGAACGTGATTTATTTAGACAGAATCGAATCCAATTTTTCATTCATGTTTTTTAGGCGTTCAAAAGCTTCCTGAAAATCAACTGATTTGTCAATCTGTTTTTGTTCTACCTGCGAAGCAAATTGTAAGGCACACATGGCTAAAACGTCCTGTTTATCGCGCACGGCATAGTTTTCTTCAAATTGCTTGATCATTGTATCTATCTTGCGGGAAGCACTTCTGAGTCCTTCTTCCTGGGCATAATCTACTGTTAGCGGATATACCCTGTCTGCAATTGATATTTTTATTTTTAGCTTGTCATCCATAAGGCTTTCTAATCAGAAAGTTGTGCTATACAATAATCAATTTCGCGTATTAATGAATTTATTTTGAGTTTCGTTTCTCGTTTATTTTCTTCACTGCCCAATAATGAATTCACCATTTTTAAATTGTCGTATTGTTCTTTTAATACGGTAATTTCTTCTTTCTGGCGATTGATTAGCGCTGTTGATTTCGATATTTCATTGCGTAACTCCTGGTTTAATTTTTCCAGCCCTTCGATTTTAACGATAAGCTTGGAAAATTTATATTCAAGAGAATCAATAATTTCCGACAATCCATTCATTGCAGACTAATTTCATTATATGATTTTACAAAGTTAGTATTCCTGATGAAAAAACCCAATAGTTTTACTAAAAAAAACGAAAAACTTTAGCGGGTTTTGATAATAAATTGTTTTATAGTTAGTTAAGTTTTTGCGGTATTTTCGAATTGTTTTATATTTGTTTTTTATTATATTAGCCTAAATTCGAGTTATGAGACTGCTGTTATTTTTACTGTTCCCCTTTTTATGTTGTTTTAGCCAGAATCAATATCCGAAAGATTATTTCAGATCGCCGATGAACATTCCGTTGTTCTCTTCCGGTACTTTTGGAGAATTAAGAGGCAATCACTTTCATTCCGGATTGGATTATAAAACACAGCAGCGCATCGGATTGCCCGTTTTTGCAGTGGCAGACGGCTATATTTCCCGGATAAAAGTTTCTACATTTGGCTACGGTCACGCACTTTACATTACCCATCCGAACGGTTTTACTACCGTTTACGGGCATTTGTCGGCCTACGAAGGCAAGATCAGAGAATATGTAAAAAAGAGGCAATACACCCAGAAAAAATTTGAAGTGGAATTTTTCCCCACAGCAGCCGAATTACCGGTTGTTAAAGGTGATCTGGTCGCTTTTTCCGGAAATACCGGAGGTTCCGGCGGACCGCACCTGCATTTTGAATACCGGGATACCAAAACAGAAAAAACACTCAATCCGCTTTTGTTCGGGTTAAATCAGGAACTGGTCGATACCAAAGCGCCATCCGTAAACGGTATCGTGGCCTATTCGGTTAGCGATGATGCCGTGGTTAACGCTTCGCAGCGTCCGATAGTCATTGCGCTTTCGCTGCAAAAAGACGGAACCTATCTTGCCGGTAAAATTGCTGCCAAAGGCGACATTGCTTTTGCGCTGGATGCTTACGATACTTCAGATAACAACTACAGTAAAAACGGGGTTTATAAAGTGGAAACTTTTTTAAACGGAACCAGGCTGTACGGTTACCAGTTTGATGCCTTTTCGTTTGACGAATCGCGCTATATCAATAACTTCATCGACTACGAAAGGTATAAAAGAACCAAGCAGCGCTATCAGAAATTGTTTTACAAAAACAGTTACCCTTTTTCGATTATTAGCGGAAACGTTAAAAACGGACAGATCAGCGTTAAAGACGGGGACAATTTTACCTATAGAATTGAAGTGTCCGATTTTAATAACAACAAAACAATTATCAATATTCCGATTGCCTATTCCGGCCTGGAAGCAAAGTATTTAAGGGAAGATGTTAAAACGCCTTACTTTATTAAAGCCAGTAACGATCATAACTACACCAGGGACAATATTTCCGTTTTTATTCCGGCAAATGCCTTTTACGATGATTTTTACCTGAACTTTGATGTGAAAGACAATGTGCTTGACCTGCATGACGATACGGTGCCGGCACATAACAACATTACGATAACCTTTGATGTGAGCGGGATTCCCAACCTGGATCAGAAAAAAACATTTATTGCCCGGATGGATGGTGCCAAAGCAGAATATTTTACAACAACCAGAAAAGGCAACCTGTTTTCGATAAAAACAAAAGATCTGGGTAAATTCCTTCTGATGACGGATACCGCCGGACCGCGAATCTACAAACCGAATTTCGCAACAGGAAGTACAATTGATAAGCTGGACACGATTAGTGTTTACATTCAGGACGATTTGTCGGGTATAAAAGAATACAACGGTTACCTGAACGGCAAATGGATACTGATGAAATATGATTACAAAACCAAATTGTTAGTACACGATTTAAGCGATATGATTTATGATGAAGGACGGAATGATTTAAAAATTATTGTTTCTGATAATATTGGAAATTCTACTACCTTTGAAACTCATTTTTTTAGAAATTTAAAAACTACCCCACTTGAGAAAAATAATTAATTTCCTTGTTATCTGTGTTTTTTTTATTGGTTATGCCTCCTATTCGCAAACGGGACGTGTAAAAGGAATTCTTTTAGATGAAAACAATAAGCCTATTGAAAAAGCAACTATAAAAGCCGGATCTGCCTCTTCACAATCGAATGCCAACGGTTTTTTTCAGATAACGATACCCGCACATCAGAAAATAACAATAGAAATTTCGCATGTGAGCTATAAAAAGGCGACAACGGTTATCGAATTGAAACCCAACGAAGATTATGAACTCAATGTGGTTTTAAATCAGCGTCAGGAACAATTGGGAGAAGTGATTGTTACCGGTGGCGGACGAAAAAGAGTAGAAGGGATAACGGTAATTACACCGGAAGTAATACGAACCATACCGGGAGCTAATGCCGGAATTGAAAACATCCTGAAAACATTACCCGGCGTCTATTCGAACAATGAACTGAGTACCCAGTATGCGGTTCGCGGCGGGAACTACGATGAGAACCTGGTTTATGTAAATGAAATTGAAGTATACCGTCCGTTTTTGATTCGTTCCGGACAACAGGAAGGATTGAGTTTTACCAATACCGAGATGGTACAAAATGTGGATTTCTCTGCCGGAGGTTTCCAGGCAAAATACGGCGATAAATTATCGTCTGTTTTAGATATTACTTACAGAAGACCAACGAAATTCCAGGCAGCTTTGGATGCCAGCCTGTTAGGCGGAAGTGCCACAGTGGATATGGTTTCCAAAAACCAGAAATGGAGCAGTATTACAGGAGTGCGTTACCGCGACAACAGCCTGCTGGTAAAAAGCCAGGAAACGGAAACAAACTTCCGGCCTACCTTTGTGGATGTTCAGACTTTGGTTAATTTCGATGCTTCTACAAAATGGCAATGGAGTTTTTTGGGAAATATATCGCAAAACCGTTACAACTATCAGCCGATCTCACGTCAGACGAATTTTGGAACAATAGACAATCCTATAGCCTTGCAGGTTTTTTATGACGGACAGGAGAAGGACCGTTATCTGACCCTTTTCGGCGCTATCAAATCGGTTTATCAGGTGAGTGACGAATTCAAACTGAAATTTATCGGTTCAACCTACCACACACAGGAACAGGAACATTTTGATATACAGGCACAATATGCTTTGGGAGAAGTAGACAGTAACATTGGTTCGGATACTTTTGGCGATGTGGTGTATTCCCGTGGTGTCGGTTCGCAGCTGAGCCATGCCAGAAACGATCTGGATGCATTAATTGTAAATGCAGAAGTAAAAGGTTTTCACGCTCCTAAAGAAAGTGACCACCAGGTAGAATGGGGGCTTAAATATACCCGTGAAGATATCCGGGACAGAATAGTGGAGTGGGAAGCGATCGATTCGGCAGGTTTTTCATTGCCGGCGCCTGTTTTGGGTATTCCGCACGACCAGCCATACACACCTTATACCGGGCCGCTAGCGCCTTATCAGAACATCAGAGCGACAAACTTTGTGAAGATCAACCGTTTTTCAGGGTATGCCCAATGGAATTACCGTGGCGAAATGGGAAGTAGCCAGTTTTGGGTGAATGCCGGAGTGAGAGCACATCAGTGGCAGGTTTCCGGTGATAATATTACCGATGGTGACAGCCAGTTTGTAATTAGCCCGCGCGCGCAGTTTGCCATAAAACCGGATTGGGATATGGACATGCTTTTCCGTTTATCGGGAGGATTATACCACCAGCCGCCTTTCTACAGGGAATTGCGGGATGCTAATGGTGTGGTACAGCCCAATGTGAAAGCGCAGCAGTCCGTACATATCGTGTTGAGTAACGACTACAGTTTTAAAATGTGGGGAAGACCGTTTAAACTGGTTTCGGAAGCCTATTATAAGAACCTGACAGATGTGAATACCTATACCATTGATAATGTGCGGATTCGTTACAGTGCTAATAATGACGCCACAGCCTATGTGTATGGAGCCGATTTCCGACTGAATGGCGAGTTTGTTCCGGGAACGGAATCCTGGTTCAGTTTCGGATACCTGAAAACAGAAGAAAATCAGGATGGAAAAGGGTATATTGCCCGTCCAACCGACCAGCGTTTAAAATTCGGATTGCTTTTCCAGGATTATATGCCTACGATTCCGAACCTGAAAATGTACCTGAATATGATTTACAATACCGGACTTCCGGGCGGTTCTCCTGCCTATGCCGATCCGTATGACTACCAGCTGCGTTTAAAAGACTATAGAAGAGCAGATGCCGGTTTTTCGTATGTATTTAAAGATGCAAATATAAAATCTGCTAAAACCTGGCTAAAACCATTTAATGAGTTTACACTGGGCTTTGAAATCTTTAACCTGTTCAATAATCAGAATGCGATTACCAATACCTGGGTTCGCGATGTTTATACAAAAAGCCAGTACGGAATCCCGAATTATATGACCACAAGAACTTTTAATTTAAAGTTGAATGTAAGATTGTAGTTCCAGCTTAAAAGTTTTATATTTGAATGACCATTTAATTTCAGAAGATGAAAAAGATTGTAACATGTGCCGTTTTGCTTTTGTCGTTTCTTTTTATAAGTTGTAAAGAGGAAGTCAAAAAACCTAAAGTAATTTATGAAGAAGCTAAAAGTGCTGTGAACGGTCAGGTGAAAAGGGATTCTTCTCAGATTAAGATAGCCGATTTGCCCATTTATATGGAGGGAACCAAATACCTGATCCATGCTATTGGCGATATCCGTGTATACGACGGGCCAAGCAGCAGTTATGGTTCCAGTAAAACCAACTCGGTGAGCTATGCGATTTCAAATTACAACCGTTTTGAAATTACCGGTTATTTCCAGAATCTAAAATTTCAGCACATTGACTCTACCGCGCTACATTCGTTAACGGACAAGGCGATTCAGATTCAGACAGCTACTTATCTTAATACAATCGCTGATAAAACCAAAAAACAGATCCTGGTTTATTCGTTGGTAGATGCCGATACGAATCGTGATAATAAAGTAGATGCAAATGATATTAAAGCGTTATACGTGAGTAATATTAACGGAACGAACTTTACCAAACTGTCTGACGATTTACAGGAACTATTGGACTGGAATATTGTGGAAGTTCAGAACAGGCTTTATTTCAGAACCATTGAGGATATCAATAAGAATGGCGCTTTCGATAAAAAAGATACCGTACACTATTTTTATGTAAACCTGTTGGATAAAGAGTGGAAAGTAGAAGAATATATGCCGATATAAAACCTAAATCAGGATATCGCTTTCCAGATCCGATTTTTCAATCGTAATATAATCATAACCGAGTTTGGTAACCAGTTCGATTACCAGTTTCTTATACCAGTTTTCCGATTTAGGATGAATGTAAACCTTTTCAATCAGGGTGTTGATGTTTACATTTATCTTTAAACCTTCATTAATGGACATTTTTTGGGAGGTAAGATCCGAAATGATCCGGATTTCCTTTTCATACTGAAAACTTTTTCTTTTAAACAAAAAAGGGAAGAAGGCATCGTCAAAAGGAATGTACTCCTTTTTATAGTCAATATAATTCACCTCGCCAATATACTGCTCAAAATGCTTTTCCGGAGCCAGCGCTTCTTTAAGCCTGCCGATGGTAGACTGGATGGCTAAACCTTCGTTGTTTTTGGTGAAAATTTGCCACATCGCGAAAGATTCGTATTCGTTGGTGTGCCAACTGCTGATAACGACATTTTCACGATGTGACTTATAGTATTGCAGAAATTTAGGATTGTTTTCTGCTATTTTTTTAATCTCTTCAAAAGTCGGCTCACTAAAAGTACCTTCATACTGATCTTCAAACTTATCGGAACGCGACATAAACATTTTTTGATACAGCAGTAAATCCAGAAATTTCGACAAGTCCAGGTATTTCCAGATAATAGTATCCGGATCTTCAGGAAGCGTTATGTTCGGAGCGTTTCTGTACATTAAAAATGTTTTATTCGAAGGACTGCATCATAACCAGTTTGGAATACGTACCGTTTAAGGCTAAAAGCGAGTCATGGGTACCTTGTTCTACAATTTCTCCTTTTTGCATTACCACGATCATGTCTGCTTTTTGAATCGTAGACAAACGGTGGGCAATAACAACCGAAGTTCTGTTCTGCATCATGTTTTCCAGTGCCTGCTGTACCAGTCTTTCGCTTTCGGTATCCAATGCGGAAGTCGCTTCATCCAGGATCATGATCGGAGGATTTTTCAATACGGCTCTGGCAATAGATAAACGCTGTTTCTGTCCGCCGGATAATTTGTTACCACTGTCCCCGATATTGGTTTCGATACCGTTAGGAAGATCTTTTACAAATTCATAAGCGTTGGCAACCTTTAAAGCGGCAATGATTTCATCATCGGTAGCGTCCAGTTTTCCTAACAGGATGTTGTTTTTAATGGTATCGTTAAACAAGATACTGTCCTGGGTTACCAGTCCCATCAAACCGCGCAGCGAATGCAGGTCGTAATCTTTAATGTTGATATTGTCAATTTTTACAGAACCTTCCTGTACGTCATAAAAACGCGTCAGCAAATTGGCAATAGTACTTTTTCCGCTTCCCGACTGTCCAACCAAAGCAATGGTTTTTCCTTTCGGCACTTCAAGGGAGAAGTTTTTCAGTACATTCTCCTCTTCATAGCGGAAGTTGATGTTCTGGATGCTTATTTTGTCTTCAAAGGTATCTTTCTTAATCGCTTTGGCGTTATTTTCAATAGGATTCTCCTGTTCTAAAATTTCAAGCACACGTTCTGCAGCAGCATTACCCCTTTTAATATCGTAAGAAGCTTTGGAAATCGCTTTGGCTGGCGTTAAAATGTTGTAGGCAAGTCCCATATAGGCGATGAATTGCGCGCCTAATAACGTTTTTTCTACTAAAACCATGTGTCCGCCAAACCATAAAAGAATCGCAATGACCATGATTCCCATGAATTCGCTCACCGGGGAAGCCATATTCTGACGGTTCATGATTTTGTTTGAAAGTTCAAAATAACGATCGGTCGAAGTACTGAATTTTTTATTGAAATAACTTTCGGCTGTAAACCCTTTAATCACTTTCAGTCCGCCTAAGGTCTCTTCAATAATGGAAAGAAAGAAACCCTGTTCCTGCTGGGCTACAGAGGACTGCTTTTTTAAACGTTTTCCGATCAGAGAGATGATAAAACCCGATACCGGAATAAAAATAAATACAAAAATGGTTAGCTTAACGCTGATCACCAGCATGGCAACAATCGTGAAGATAATCGTTAGCGGCTCCTTGATAATTAATTCCAGGATGGATAAATAGGAGCCCTGTACTTCCGCCACATCCCAGGTGATTCGGGATATGGTGTCGCCTTTTCTTTTTTCTGAAAAAAACGATAACGGCAGTTCCACTGCTTTTTTATACATGGCATTTCTTAAATCGCGCAGCATTCCGTTTCGAAGGAAGGTTGCGAAAAAAAGTGCCATATAATTGAACAGGTTTTTAAGTAAGAAAATCGAGATAATGATCACTACCAGTACACCCAGTGTATAATCCAGGCCTTTGGCTTCGGAGGTGGTGGTGACGAAATAATTAAAATAATTTTCTGCGTACGCTTTAATGTTTTCAATTCCGGTGTATTGCGGTATTTCGGTAACTTTTTTGGTTTCACCGAATAAAACCGATAACATTGGAATTAATGCCATAAACGAAACAGTACTGAATAAGGCATACAGTACGTTGAATAAAATATTCAGGTACGCATATTTTAAGTACGGAATCGCAAAGCGGAATATTTGTTTAAAGTAAGTCATTTTTAAGATAAATTCATTCCTGATATTATATTCTTGATTTTGTCGTCCAGGAATGCTTCAGCTTCAACAACATCATCAATGCTTTCTATGGCAGCATTTACGCTGAAATAGAATTTTATTTTTGGTTCTGTACCGCTTGGGCGGGCACAAATTTTACTACCGTCTTCCAGATAATAGATTAAAACATTCGATTTGGGAATACTCAAGGTTCCTGTTTCGTCTGTAAAAAGATTTTTTGTTGTCGAATTTTGATAATCTTCAATAAAAACCACGCGCTCTCCGTTAATTTCTTTTAGCGGATTCTCCCGTAAAGCAACCATCATTTGTTTGATCTCGTTAGCGCCTTCAATACCTTTTTTCGTGATTGAAATTAAATGTTCTTTATAGAAGCCAAAATCAACATACATCTGCAGCAGTTCCTCATATAGGGAAGCGCCTCTTTCTTTTGCCTGAGCGGCAATTTCGCAAACCAGTAACGTAGCGGTAACGGCATCTTTATCGCGAACGGCATCGCCCACCATAAAACCGAAACTTTCTTCGCCGCCGCCAATAAATTTCTGATCCGGGAAGTCTTTGATCATTTTTGCGATCCACTTGAATCCGGTAAGTCCTACTTTGCATTCAATGCCATAGGCAGAAGCTAACTCCAGCATCATTGGTGTGGATACGATGGTAGAACCAATAAATTCGGTTCCGGTTATTTTGCCTTGTTTTCGCCATTGTTTCAAAAGGAAATGGGTCATAACCACCATGGTCTGGTTACCGTTTAATAAGATCAGTTTGCCTACGGTATTTCTAACGGCAACGCCTAAACGGTCACTGTCCGGATCGGTTCCGATAACAATATCGGCATTTGTCTTTTCGGCCAGTGCCATAGCCATTGTTAAAGCTTCCGGTTCTTCCGGGTTTGGTGATTTTACCGTTGGGAAATTCCCGTCCGGTTCGGCCTGTTCCTTAACGATCTCAACATGAGGGTAACCGGCTTTTTCCAAAACATCCGGAACTAATTTTATAGACGTTCCGTGCAGGGACGTAAAAACTATTTTCAGCTTGTCTTTTGCCGTAGCCGGAGTGTTGAAACTGGCATTTTCGATAGCGTTATTGATAAAAGCATCATCAATGGCGGTATCGATATATTCAATTAAATCGTTATTGGCTTCAAAACGGATCTGATCGTAATTCAGTGCTTCAATGGTTTCAATGACCTCCTTGTCCTGAGGTGGAACCAGCTGACCTCCGTCCTGCCAGTACACTTTATACCCGTTGTATTCCGGCGGATTGTGTGAAGCGGTCAGTACAATTCCGGCATGACAGCCAAGATGTTTCACCGCAAAAGACAATTCGGGAGTGGGACGCATGTCTGAAAATAAATACACTTTAATTCCGTTGGCAGAAAAAACATCGGCAACCACTTTTGCCAGAGTGTCGCTATTGTGGCGGCAGTCATAGGCAATCGCAACTTTAAGGGCTTCACCCGGAAAAGAAATCTTCAGATAATCCGATAATCCCTGCGTGTTTTTCCCTAAGGTATATTGATTGATACGATTGGTTCCTACGCCCATAATCCCTCTCATTCCTCCGGTTCCAAATTCCAGGTTCTTGTAGAAGCTGTCTTCCAGCTCTTTCGGAGCCGAAGTCATCATTTCTTTGATTTTTTCCTGGGTATGCTTGTCAAATGTTGGCGTTAACCAGACATTTACTTTATCTAATATGTTTTGTTCAATGTGCATTGCTGTTCAACTTTAAAGTTTGTAAACAAGAATCAGGTATTCACTTCATTGGAAATTTTATACCGCTCTTCATTGTTTTTGGTACGGAGAATAATTTCGCCTAAAAATCCGGCTAAAAACAGTTGTGTTCCGATAATCATCGTAGTCAGCGCAATATAAAACCAGGGATTGCTGGTTACTAAAATGGTGTGCTGATGGTGGTACAGCCTGTAAAGCTTTATAAAACCAATGTATCCGGCCGATAAAAAACCGATCAGGAACATTAAAACTCCTAAAGCGCCGAAAAGGTGCATCGGGCGTTTTCCGAAGCGGGATAAGAACCAGATGGTAATCAGATCCAGAAAACCGTTGATAAAACGTTCCATACCAAATTTTGTCGATCCGTATTTACGGGCCTGGTGAATAACGATTTTTTCACCAATTTTTCCAAAACCGGCATTTTTTGCCAGAACCGGAATATAGCGGTGCATTTCGCCCGAAACCTCAATATTTTTAATAACGATGTTTTTATAGGCTTTTAGTCCGCAGTTAAAATCGTTCAACTGAACGCCCGATGTTTTTCGGGCAGCCCAGTTGAATAATTTTGAAGGTAAATTTTTGGCTACTACAGAGTCGTAGCGCTTTTTTTTCCAGCCCGAAACCAAATCGTAGTTCTGGCTGGTAATCATATTGTATAATTCGGGAATCTCGTCAGGACTGTCCTGCAAATCGGCATCCATAGTGATGATAACATCACCGGCTGCTTTTGCAAAACCGGCATGCAGCGCCTGCGATTTTCCGTAATTTCGTAAAAAACGAATTCCTTTTACATTCGGATTCCGGGCAGCTAACTGCTCAATCAATTGCCAGGAACTGTCGGTACTGCCATCGTCTATAAAGATAACTTCATAGGAGTAATGGTGGGCAGTCATAACTTTTGAAATCCATGAATGCAATTCCGGAAGTGATTCACTTTCGTTTAGTAAAGGAATTATAATGGATAAATTCATTTATTTTATTATTCTAAAGTATTGGTTCTATTCTTAAAAATCAGTGCTAAAATTGCTCCGAAAATGGCACTGAAAACAAGACTGAATACCAAACCTTTTAATTGGCTTACAATACTATAGTTGTCTGATTCTTTTAATTTTTCAACCGTTTCTTTTATCGTTGCAGTCGGAGTACTGAATTTTCTAAGCATGTCAACCGTATAATCAATAGTCAGCTGGCGAATAGTGTCTTTAGCAGCAGGATCGATATAATTAAATAAAATAATATTGAATACTACAGAAAGCGTTGCTCCTATAGCGGCCGCTAAAAAATAAACGGTAAAAGCCTCTTTAAAAGTGATACTTTTGTTAAGCTCTTTTTTTGTTTTGGAAACAACCCATATTCCCAGAATCAGGTATATCACAATACTTGAAATGCCAATCATCGGATTCACAAATAGAGAAATGTCGATAGCGTATATCAGAGTTGTTACTAAAATGGAAAAGATACCCATTATCAGGCCGAAATTAATCCCGTTTTTTTTAATGATACTATTCATAAATTTTGGTTTAGGTTAATTAATTTACAAATATAAGAATTACCTTTATAGGATAGCTAAAAAATATAGCAGGCAGCTACTTAAAAAAATAGAGCTAAAGATTTGATATTTCAAAATTAGTTGTACATTTGCAACCTGAAAATAAAAAAGTTTATAAACAAAAAGTTGTGAGACGTTTATACCTTTTTGAAAAATAGAAGCTTCAAAACGGATTACAGCCACAAATAAAGATTTATCATGAAAAAAGGAATTCACCCAGAAAATTACAGATTAGTAGCGTTTAAAGATATGTCTAACGAAGATATCTTCATCACAAAATCTACAGTAGAAACTAAAGAAACTATCGAAGTTGATGGTGTTGAATACCCAGTGTACAAAATGGAGATCTCCAGAACTTCTCACCCTTTCTACACAGGTAAATCTAAACTTATCGATACTGCAGGACGTATTGATAAATTCAAAAACAAATACGCTAAATTTAGTAAATAATAAGTGTTCAAAAAATAAGAAAGCCTTCCATTCCGGAAGGCTTTTTTTATTTTTATCTGACCGAAACTTTGTAACTTTGGTACATTCTAATCTTGAACAGATACAAATGAACTACATACTTTTTGATGGAACGGTTCGCGAAGCGTTACTTCCGTTTACTTTTACCCGTCCGGTAGCCGATATTCGAATCGGGATTCTGACCATTAGAGAAAAATGGGAAAAACACCTGGGGTACACTACGACCACCTTAACGGAGGAATATTTAATGGAAAAATTCCCTATGGTGGAAATGGAAGCGAACATTATGATTAATGCTTCCTTTTTGCCCAATGAGATACTGACGGAAATGGTGGTGAATCTGGAACCGAATCAGGCTATTTTTCACAAGGATGACGTAATCGCTTTTTATACGCAGGATACTCAGGAAGAAGTAGATTTTGATTCGTATGAAATTATCGAATACACAAACGATTGTATCAAAATAGAACACACCTGGGATATTTTCCAGAAAAACGATATTGCCCTTCGTGAAGATTTCGAATTGTTAACCGAAGGCAGAACATCACAGCCCATTCCAAAGAGTGTGAATGTCATTGCGCCGGAAAATATTTTCCTGGAAGAAGGCGCCAAACTGGAATTTGTAACATTAAATGCAGCAACCGGTCCTATTTATATTGGTAAAAATGCTGAAATAATGGAAGGTTCGGTTATTCGTGGTCCGTTTGCTCTTTGTGAAGAAGCACAGGTAAAACTGGCTACCAAAGTATATGGTGCAACAACTGTTGGGCCGCACTCCAGAATTGGAGGAGAAGTGAATAATTCGGTACTGTTTGGCTATTCGAATAAAGGACATGACGGATTTTTAGGAAATTCGGTTTTGGGAGAATGGTGTAATATTGGTGCCGATAGTAATAACTCCAATTTAAAGAACAATTACGAAGAAGTAAAACTGTGGAGCTATGAAACGGAAGGATTTGCTAAAACCGGATTACAGTTTTGCGGATTGATGATGGGCGATCACAGTAAATGCGGGATCAACACCATGTTCAATACCGGAACGGTTGTGGGGGTGAGTACAAACATCTTCGGAAGCGGTTTCCCGAGAAATTTCGTGCCGAGTTTCTCTTGGGGCGGAGCCGCCGGTTTTACCACCTATATCACCAAAAAAGCTTTTGATACGGCTAAAATTGTAATGTCAAGACGCAATGTGGAATTCACAGAACAGGATGCGGCAATTTTAGAACACGTATTTGAGGAAACCAAAAAATGGCGAAAAGAATAATAGGATAGTAAGACCTTAAAAATAGGAAACCACAACTGTAATAACGGTTGTGGTTTTTTATTTTATGGCTGTAAATTTAACGATTCATAAAGAAGTATCTCTAAAATAAAAAGTACCTTTAATGTAATTTTAATACTAAAAATAGCATAAAATGTATAGAATTGAAAACGACCTGTTAGGGGACTTAAACGTTCCTGAAAATGCATATTATGGGATTCAGACCCAAAGAGCGATTGATAATTTTCATATTTCGGGCGTGAAGCTGTATCAGTTTCCGGAATTTATAAAAGGACTGGCTTATGTGAAATGGGCTGCTGCCGAAACCAATTTTACATTGGGACTATTGGAAGAGAAATTAAAAGAGGCGATTGTTAAGGCTGCCAAAGAAGTGATAGACGGGAAGTTCGACAAGGAATTTCCAATCGACATGATTCAGGGTGGTGCCGGAACATCGACAAATATGAATATTAACGAAGTGATTGCCAACAGGGCTTTGGAGCTGTTGGGACACCAGAAAGGCGAATACCAGTACTGTTCTCCAAATGACCATGTTAACCTTTCGCAATCAACCAATGATGCGTATCCGACATCGATAAAATTAGCCACAATAAATGCCAATATCCAGTTAATTGAACATTTAAAATTACTGATTGCTGCTTTCCGTAAAAAAGGAGAGGAGTTCAAAACGGTATTAAAAATGGGAAGAACCCAGTTACAGGATGCGGTTCCAATGACCTTAGGGCAGGAATTTGAAGCGTTTGCGGCAAACCTGGAAGAGGAAATTGCCCGGTTAAACCAAAATTCGGCGTTGTTTTTTGAAATCAATATGGGAGCGACAGCCATTGGAACCGGATTGAATGCCGTTCCGGGATATGCCGAGCTTTGTGCGGAGAATCTGGCGAAAGTTTCCGGGCATCCGTTTGTTTCGGCACCTAACCTTATTGAAGCCACACCGGATACCGGTTCGTATGTGATCTATTCTTCGGCATTGAAAAGAATGGCCATTAAAATTTCTAAAATCTGTAACGATTTGCGCTTGCTGTCTTCCGGACCGCGCTGCGGATTTAATGAGATCAACCTGCCGCCCATGCAGCCGGGTTCGTCCATTATGCCGGGGAAAGTAAATCCGGTAATTCCGGAAGTGATGAACCAGGTTTGTTACCGTGTTATCGGGAACGACCTGACGGTAACGATGGCTGCCGAAGCAGGTCAGCTGCAGCTGAATGTTATGGAGCCGGTGTTAACCTATGCCATTATGGAATCGATGGCTTTACTGGCGAACGGTATGGACACACTGCGTCTTAAATGTATTGACGGTATTACGGCAAATGTGGAGCATTGCCGCGAAATGGTACTGCACAGCATTGGTATAGTAACCGCATTAAATCCGTATATCGGGTATAAAAATAGTACCAAGATTGCCAAAGAAGCTTTAGAATCTGGTAAAAGCGTGTATAATCTGGTTTTGGAACACAACATCCTTTCCAAAGAACAGCTGGATGATATTTTAAATCCGGAAAACATGCTGGCACCCAAACGATAAATCCGGGTCATAAAAAAGCCTCATCAAAAGATGAGGCTTTTTTTATAGGAAGCGGTTATTATTTGTCAATTCTAAGGAATTCACCGCTTTTGTTGAATTTCAATTCAAGACCGTTGTCCAGATCCACTTCATAATCCCAGGTACCTTTGTCGATTTTTACAATCGAAGCCCCTTTGTAGTTTTTCTGGATATACGTTACAATCGTAGCAGGTACTACAGTGTTTGGGATAGGTCTTTCGTTTCCGTCAATTTCTTCCCAGTTGCCTTTTCGGTCAAACTCGATTTCGGTACCATCAGCAAGCTGTACTTTATAATCCAAAGAGAACGTCTCTTCGTCTTTTAAAATATAATTAGGCGTTTGCTTCGGAAAATGTTTCTTCAGGAAATCCTGCGCGGTAGCCGGTAACTGAGACAGTGTGATGTTCGATTTTTGAGCATTTGCTGTTACTCCTGTAAAAAGCGTAAATAAAATAATAAGGCTTGCAAAACGGAAATTTGATAATGTTTTCATATTTGATTGATTTTAATATTTGATACAAGATTACAATCGGAATTAGGAAACAATTGGGAAAAACCGGAAAAATGTTTTTTATTTATTTAGGGGAACGTAATCGTAAAAACATGTCCTTCTTCAAATTTATAACAAATTTTTAGATTATAGGTCGAAATAATTGATTTTACGATGGCTAAGCCCAAGCCGGTGGAATGCTCGTTTGTACTGTGTCTGGAAAACCGGTTAAAAATAAAATTGGCATCCAGTGCCTTTTCTGTGCCCGAATTCCGGATACTCAGCTGGTTCTGGGAAAGCGAAATGGCTACAGTACCGTTGGTGTGATTGTGCAGGATGGCATTTTTGATAAGATTGCTGAGTAAGGTTACAGCCAGTCCTTTATTCATGGTGAAAAGCAACGGTTCCTGTTGGGTGATGCTGATGGTTACCTGTTTGAAATCGGCAAAATCCTCAAAATCGGATACAATTTTAGCCGTCAGGTCATTAAAATCAATGCGTTCTTCATCCGGAAACTGTTTGTTTTCAATCTTGGAAAGCATCAGCAGTGATTTGTTCAGTTTGACCAGACGGGAAAGCGTGTCGGTTATTTTCCCGATATCGTCCATCTGGGCTTCCGTTAAAAGATTGTTCTCGGCATACAATTCCAGGCGGTTGATGCTGATCGCCAGCGGAGTCTGTAATTCGTGAGAAGCATTTTCTATAAATTGTTTCTGGCTCGCATAGGTGGCTTCATTTCGCTGTAACAGTCCTTCCAGTTCCTTGCCCAGTACTTTAAATTCGTCAATAGGGGAATGTGGTGCCGTAAAAGCGGTTCCGGTTCCCAGTTTGAAATTTCGAAGCTTTTCCAGTAACGCATGAAAGGATTTCCATACTCTTTTTAAAATAAAATAATTAATAACAATGATACTCACGACCAGCATGATATACAAAGCGATCAGCGCTGCCATCAGGTCTTCGAGCAATTCATCCTCTTCCACCATGGAAGCGCTGATGGTGAGCGCATACGGATTGCCGTCGGCAGCAATGAACATTGTTTTTAAAAGGCGTACCGGTTCGTAATCGTCGTCATATTCCATATACTGATGGGAATTTACAAACACATCGTTAGGATCGTCATCGTCGTCGTCATTGTAAACCGGGTAATTGCCTTTGGGCAGTGGTTTTATCGTGAACTGGTTGATTTCCGATTCGTAATTCGTTAAAAACTTCGGGTTTTCATTCACTTTCCGGATAATCAGCAGCTTGGAGTTTTTCAGGCCGTCGTCTATATTGTCATACACTTCTTCCAGGATAACCATATAGAAAAGGCTTGCCCAAAGTGCGATAACACCCAGTAAGGCAATGAGCAGATAGCGTAATGTATAGACCTGAAGTTTCATGTTTAGCTCATTCTGTAACCGATGCCGTAAACAGCCTGTATGTCTATCTCGGCAGCGGCATCTTTTAATTTTTTACGCAGGTTTTTGATCTGGGAATACACAAAATCCAGATTGTCTGCCTGGTCGATATAATCACCCCATACATATTCCGCCAGGGCGGTTTTGTTGATCAGGCGGTTCGGATTGATGATAAAATAATACAAAAGGTCAAATTCTTTCCGGTTTAGCGTTAGCTCTTCGTTGTCTACCTTTACCAGGCGTTGCTCCGGTGATAGGGAAATGTTGTTCCAGCGTAGCAGCGTATCGCCGTTATGGCTTTTTCTGCGTATCGCCGATTTGATACGCGCGTGTAATTCTGCCAGGTGAAAAGGTTTGCTCAGGTAGTCGTCGGCGCCAATGTCCAGCCCTTTTACTTTATCGTCTACCGCATCTTTGGCCGAAATGATAATGATAGCCTCTTTTTTATGAATTGCCTTGATTTCCGAAATTAAATCAAGACCGTTGCCGTCCGGAAGCATGATGTCCACCACAACACAGTCATAATCATAACTGCCCAGTTTGTCCAGTCCGTCGTTAAATGTCGCCGCAGTTTCAACAATAAACTTCTCTTTTTCGAGCGATTGCTGTATGACTTCTCGAAGCCCTTTTTCATCTTCTATTATTAGAATTTTCATCCTTTTGCTTATAAAAATTAAATAAATGGAGGCAATCTAATCCGGAATTTCGGAAAGAATTAGGAATTGTCCGGCGGTAGCTTTTTTACTCTTTTCAGCTGTAATAAATTTAAAGGATTAATTCCTAAGTTTTGTACATTTTTGCGCGTAAAACGGGCTACTCTGTCATAGAATAAAGGAATGATGGGCGCTTCATTAATAATGATGGCATCCATTTTCTGGTATAAAGCATAGCGCTTTTCGTTGTCGGTTTCTAAAAAAGCCTGCTCGTATAGCGCATCGTATGCCTCATTTTTAAAATGGGTATAATTCGGGCCGTTCGGGGCAAAGTTTTTACTGTAAAACAGGGAAAGGTAATTTTCGGCATCGGGATAATCGGCTATCCAGCTGGCGCGAAAAAAGCTAACTTTTCCGGTGGCAATCGCCTGGCGCAATGTTGCCGGCGGCGTGACATCGACCTGGACGTCCAGCCCGATTTTCTGCCATTCCCGCTGCAGGTATTCGGTAATGTCAATATAAGACGCATTGGTCGTTAAAAAAACGGTCGGTTTGGTATTTCCGGTCGCTTTCCTGTATTCCGAGATCAGCTGTTTTGCTTTTACTGGATTGTAATCGTATCCTTGCTGATGGTTATAACCCGGTAATCCGGCCGGAATGATTCCGCTGGTTGCCGGCGTACCCATGCCGTTTCGGAGGTAAAGGATCATCTTTTTACGGTCAAAACCGTAATTCATCGCCTGGCGGATGCGTTTGTCCAGAATTGTTTTGTCGGTTCCGTCCATTCGGAAGCCAAGGTATTCGGTATTCAGGTAGGCACCGGTAATCAGGTTGACATCATTTTTATATTTGGGCTGTAAAGTGCCGTCCTGGGTGAGGATCTCGTCTTTATAGGAAGGATCCAGACCGGAAACAAAATCCAGTTTTCCCTGGACAAACTGTAAAAAGCCGCTTTGTTTGTCCGGCAGGAAAGTGACCGCTACGGCTTCGAGGTACGGAAGCGATACGCCTTTTTCATCTTTTTCAAAATACAGCGGATTTTTGCGCAGTACCAGTTTTACGTTTTCTTCCCAGAGTTTTAACCGGAAAGGTCCGGTGCCAACCGGTTTTGCCCGGAAGTCATAACCCGGTGTGTCAACTATCTCTTTCGGAACTACCGATGCATATTTCATCGATAATAAACCTAAGAAAGCAGGAAACGGTTTTTTTAACCGGATTTCAAAAATACTGTCGTTTTTTGCCTGCATACTTTCCACCGTTTGCAAGATCCATCCGCCGGGTGAGGCTACTTTTTCATCCAGCAGTCGTTTCAGGCTGTATTCAAAATCGGAAGCCTTAACGGTGCGGGTGCTGTCTTTTCCGAAAAGACTGTTTTTATGAAAGTAAATATCGTTTCGCAGGGTAAATGTATAGGTTTTTCCATCATTGGAAATCATCCATTTTTTGGCAAGGTCAGGTTGAATGTGCAAACTGTCGTCCAGTTGCACCAATCCGTTAAAAAGTAAATTACAAGGCCAGATGATTGCCTGGCTTTTGGCAAAAGCCGGATCAAGGGAGCTCACATTTGCACTTTCGTTATACCGGAAAACCAGATGTTCTTTTCCTTCGGTGCTGTTTTTTCCGCAGGAAACAAGGAAAAGGGAAAGGCAAAATGTTGATATGTAAAAGATTATTGATTTCATTAAATAAAAAATACGGTGCTGTTCTTGTAAAGTCTTAATATGTTGTGAATTAGCTATACAAATGTCCTTATGGATTTTACCAAACCGAAATTTGTATGTAAATTTGCAAACTCTTTTTTAAAAAGATGTAAATATAACTAAAGTTACTACTTCATAAGTAGCTTATCATTATGGAAAACAGAAAAAAAGTTGCTTTTTATACGTTGGGATGTAAACTGAATTTTTCAGAGACATCAACAATTGCGCGCAGTTTTCAGGACGAAGGCTTTGATCGTGTGGATTTTGAGGATATCGCCGACATTTATGTGATTAACACCTGTTCGGTAACAGAGAATGCAGACAAACAGTTCAAGCAGATTGTAAAAAAAGCACTTAAGAATAACGATAAAGCTTTTGTGGCGGCTGTGGGTTGTTATGCCCAGCTAAAACCGGAAGAGCTGGTTGCGGTGGATGGAGTGGATCTGGTTTTGGGTGCCACCGAAAAATTTAAGATTACCGATTATATCAACGACCTGTCCAAAAACGACATGGGAGAAGTGCATTCCTGTGAGATTGAAGATGCCGATTTTTATGTGGGCAGTTATTCCATTGGCGACAGAACGCGTGCTTTCCTGAAAGTTCAGGATGGTTGCGATTATAAATGTACCTATTGTACGATTCCTTTGGCAAGAGGGATTTCCCGTAGCGATACGATGGATAATGTGCTGAAAAACGCCAAAGAAATATCGGAACAGGGCATTAAAGAGATTGTGCTTACCGGTGTTAACATCGGGGATTATGGAAAAGGAGAGTTTGGGAATAAAAAACACGAACATACTTTTTACGAATTGGTGCAGGCACTGGATGAAGTAGCGGGAATTGAACGTTTGCGTATTTCGTCTATCGAGCCGAACCTGCTGAAAAATGAAACGATTGATTTTGTGTCGAAAAGCAGAACTTTTGTGCCGCATTTTCACATTCCGTTACAGTCCGGAAGCAATACGATATTGAAAAAAATGAAACGAAGATACCTGCGGGAATTGTATCAGGACCGTGTTGCTAAAATCCGGGAAGTGATGCCGCATGCCTGTATCGGGGTGGATGTTATTGTTGGTTTTCCGGGTGAAACAGATGAGCTTTTCCTGGAAACCTATAACTTCCTGAATGAAATGGATATTTCTTATCTGCACGTGTTTACATATTCGGAAAGGGATAATACCGAAGCGGTCATGATGGAAGGTGTGGTGCCGATGAATGTGCGAAGCAAAAGAAGTAAAATGCTGAGAGGGCTATCGGTTAAAAAAAGAAGAGCGTTCTATGAAAGCCAGCTGGGAACCAACCGTACCGTGTTGTTTGAAGGAGAAAATAAAGAAGGCTATATCCATGGATTTACAGAAAACTATGTAAAGGTGAAAACGCCATGGAATCCGGAACTGGTTAATACGCTGCACGATATACGCTTAACTAAAATTGACGAAGACGGAATGGTTCGTATGGAATTCCGGAATGTCCCGGTATAAACCCCGGTTTTTAAGATAAAAGAAAAGCTCGTGATCAACACGAGCTTTTTTAATGTTTTATATTTTAATTCCCGGCGGAAGCAATTCCTTGTAAACCGGATTTTTTCTAAAAAAAGAAGTAATCTTGGGATGTGTGGGTACGACACGAAGTTTTCTCTCTTCGGCAATGGACATAACGCTTTTTAAAAACTCATTGATGGATTCGGGATCCTGATTTTCGGCATGATTGAGTTTGGTTAAAAATAATTTTCGTTCTTGAATAGCATATTCAACGGCTAATAGCCCGGTTTCGGTGTGATTCTCGAATTGTCTTAATAATTCGTTGTCTTTAATTTCCATAATGTAGTGTATTCATATCGAAGAAATAAATTGATAATAATTTAAAGCGAAATGAGATTGTAAAATCATTCGGAATGAATTATTTTTATGCAAAATTCGGAAAAAATCATCAGAATTTGCGTTAGTAAAGCGTTAAAACATCAGATAATGAGTAAAATACCTGTTTATTTTATGCCCGGATTGGCCGCCAATCCATCTATATTTGAACATATCCAATTACCGGAAGATCAGTTTGAAGTGCATTTACTGGAATGGTTTTTGCCGGAGCCTAAAGAAAGCCTGCAATCCTATGCGAAACGGATGGCTGAAAAAATAACGGAAGCGCAGCCTGTTTTGGTGGGTGTTTCCTTTGGCGGGATACTGGTGCAGGAAATAGCGAAAATAATTCCGGTTAGACGAACGATCATTATATCCAGTGTTAAAACAAAGATTGAATTTCCGAAACGCATCAAACTTGCAAAAACAACCAGAGCTTACAAACTGGTTCCGACGAGTTTGTTCGGGAATATTGAAGTACTGGCAAAATATGCTTTTGGCGAAACGGCAAAAGGCCGGATAAAGCTGTACGAGAAGTTTTTGTCCATGAGGGATAAACGCTATCTGGACTGGGCATTGGAACAGGTGGTTACCTGGAGCCGGACAGAGTGTGACACAACGGTGATTCACATTCACGGTGATGCCGACGAGGTGTTTCCAATAAAAAACATACAGGATGCTATTGTTATTAAAGGCGGAACACATGTGATGATACTGAATAAATTCAGGTGGTTAAACAGTAATTTACCTTCTCTGATTGTAGAAGGAAATGTAAAAAAATAAAAAAGCAAAATGAACAGAATCAAAAGAACGGCTATAGTAGCAGCAGTAATAATAACCAGTGGTGTTTTAATCCACTGGACCTCCACCGGAACCGGAACGGAAGTAGATGTAAAGAACCATGTGTATTTACCGGCTAATATTGATTTTGCCGGCGAACAGGTGCCGATGTCGCTTTCGGATGTAAAAGAAAGACTGGACAGGGAATTGCTGGTAAATGTGAACCTGCATGCAACAACTGCTTTGGTGATTAAAAGAGCCAACAGGGCTTTTCCGGTAATTGAGCCGATACTGAAACAGTATGGTGTTCCGGATGATTTTAAATACCTGGCGGTTATTGAAAGCGGATTGGTAAATGCCGTTTCTTCTGCGGGAGCGCGTGGCGTATGGCAGTTTATGCCGGAAACAGCCAAAGAAAAAGGAATGGAAGTGAACGAATATGTAGACGAACGTTACCATCTGGAAAAATCAACGGAAGCGGCTTGTAAATACCTGCTTTCGGCTAAAGATAAATTTGGTAACTGGACGCTGGCTGCGGCTTCCTATAACGGCGGTATGAACGGCGTGAACAAGCAGATCGAGAGTCAGAAAGTAACGGATTATTACGATTTGCTTTTAAATGATGAAACATCCCGTTATGTTTTCAGGATTTTAGCCCTGAAAGAAATCATGAAGAACCAGGTGAAATACGGCTATGATTTGCCTAAAGAGGTATTGTATCAGCAAATACCGGTAAAAAAGGTTGAGGTGACGGCTACTATTGATGACCTGGCCTTGTTTGCGATAGAGCAGGGCATTAATTATAAGATCCTGAAAATTCACAATCCGTGGCTTCGCGATAAAAAACTGGTCGTAGCTCCGAATAAAAAATATACCATCGATATCCCTTTGGAAGGCTATAAGCGTTAGTGCTTAGCCAGTCTTTGGGAATGGGAATCGACATTGATGAGCAGGCAGCTCAGTCCCTCCTGGAATGTTCTGTAGTTTAAATCAAGCGCTTTGGCAAAGGTTGCTTTTTCGGTAAGGATGGCACCGCCGCGCTTGATATTGACTACTTTTAAATTCTCATCCAGAAAATAAGATGTAGGAAAACCTAAAGTATGTTTCAGGGTCGATACCAGGTAAGCATCCTTGTTGTAGGTTTCGTGGGCATAGCACACTTCAATGCGGCTGTTGAATTTTTTGGCAATCTTCTTAATATTGTTTTTACGGTCCCAGTACAGCACAATAAACTGGATGTCTTTTCCGTATCGCTGTGCCAGTTTGTTTAAGGCCGGAATTTCTCCTTTAGACGGGACGCACCACGAGGCATACGTAATCAGGAATACAGGTTTTTTAATGCTGTTTAAGTACAGGCGGCTTTTTTTGAGGCGCTTAAAGCTGAAATTGTCGAATGTTGTTCCGGTTAATTGGTTCTTAACCAGAGAATCAAAAAGAAAAGTACCCCGGTCAATATCACCTTTGGTATAGGCTAAATCGGATTTTTTAGAATACAGCCGGATGTTTTTGTGCAGGGTATACGAAAACAAAATAGTGCCGTTATCTTGAGCAGGAACTGTAGAAGATAGGAGAAGTAAAGCTATGTTTGTTACGTAAAATTTCTTCATAACCAACGCTTTAAGTAGTAAAGTTAGGCATTTTTTGCCGTAAATAAACGTATCTGACTATAAGATGTTCCTAAAACCGTTTGGTTGCGTGCCGGGCATAAAAAAAACGCCCGAAAAGGCGTTTTATATTTTTGATAATCAAAATGTTATTACATTTTTTTCATCTGATCTTTCATCATTTTAATCTGGTCTTTCAGCATGTTCTGTTTGTCCAGTTTTTTAGCCTCGTTAAGAAGATTGGTCGCTTCCAGTTTTCGTCTTCTGGTCATTGCAATTCCGGCAAGGTTTAATTTCGCTAAAGCTAAATCCTGATCCATGTTTAAACCTAATTCAATCGCTTTTTTGAAATACTTTTCAGCCGCCGATAAATTTGTCTGCGAAACCATTAATCCGTGTAGATAATTGTAATACCCCTGTTGTTTTTTAATTAAAGCAGTTTCCGGGTTTTTAATATAGGAAAGCCATTTTTGTGCTCCTGGAAAATCCTGTTTTCTAAGTTTTAAAAAGGCTAATAATATGAATTCGTTTTTGAAATATAGTAAAATAAAGATGGAGGAAAAAAGTATTAAAAAGATACCGTTTCCAATATTGTTTTCGGTGAATTGCCAGATTCCTAATGCAATGATTAATGCAGCTAAGATTAGTTTGATATTTCTGTGAAACATAGTATTTTTGTATTTAGGTTTGCAAATGTAATAAAATGAAATGAGCAGGCGAAATAAGTTTGTTCAAAGAAGGTTAAAAAACCTTGATATAGCAGGCAGAATTGCTTAAAAGATAATATTATCAAAAGGAATTTAAAATATTTTTTTAAAAGCACTTGTCAGAAATAAAAGTCTTTGTATATTTGCACTCGGTTTTGAAGCGACAGAATTTTCAAAGCTGACCTGTTATTTTAAAAACACGATTTAAAGATAAAAAGCAATGAGTAAGAGAACGTTTCAACCATCAAAAAGAAAAAGAAGAAACAAACACGGTTTCATGGAAAGAATGGCTTCTGCTAACGGAAGAAAAGTATTAGCGCGTAGAAGAGCTAAAGGAAGACATAAGTTAACGGTTTCTTCTGAGCCAAGACATAAAAAATAATGATTTATTAAAATCGTTAATAAAGGTGTTACTAATTCATGGTAACGCCTTTTTTTATATCTTTTCGTTAAAAATAAATACAACTACATACAACACAACACAATGCCTAAAGACAATTCAATAAAATCGGTTTTAATTATTGGTTCAGGACCTATCGTTATCGGTCAGGCCTGCGAGTTTGACTATTCCGGATCACAATCGGCGCGATCGCTTCGTGAAGAGGGAATTGAAGTTATTTTGATTAACTCAAATCCGGCAACGATCATGACGGATCCTTCCATGGCGGACCATATTTATTTAAAACCACTAACTACAAAATCAATAATAGAAATCCTTAAAGCGCATCCGCAGATCGATGCTGTTTTACCGACTATGGGTGGACAGACAGCGTTGAACTTATGTCTGGAAGCAGACGAAAAAGGAATTTGGCAGGATTTTAATGTAAAATTGATTGGTGTTGATGTCAATGCCATTAATGTTACAGAAGACAGAGAGCAGTTCAAACAGCTTTTAGAAAAAATTGAAATTCCGGTAGCGCCGGCAAAAACAGCAAACTCATTCCTTAAAGGAAAAGAAATTGCTCAGGAATTCGGCTTTCCGCTGGTAATCCGTCCGTCCTTTACCTTAGGAGGAACCGGAGCCGCTTTTGTACATAAAAAAGAGGATTTCGACGATTTGCTGACAAGAGGACTGGAAGCGTCACCTATCCACGAAGTGTTGATTGATAAAGCACTTTTGGGATGGAAAGAATATGAATTGGAATTGTTACGGGATAAAAACGACAATGTCGTGATTATCTGTACGATCGAAAATATGGACCCGATGGGTATCCACACCGGCGACAGTATTACCGTTGCTCCGGCAATGACCTTATCAGACAGAACGTTCCAGAGAATGCGTGACATGGCAATTTTGATGATGCGCAGCATCGGAAACTTTGCAGGAGGATGTAATGTGCAGTTTGCCGTTTCTCCGGATGAAAAGGAAGATATTGTTGCCATTGAAATTAACCCGCGTGTGTCCCGTTCTTCGGCATTGGCTTCAAAAGCAACCGGTTATCCGATCGCTAAAATTGCAACCAAGCTGGCATTGGGATATTCATTGGATGAATTGGAAAATCAGATTACAAAATCAACATCGGCCTTATTTGAGCCTACATTAGATTATGTAATCGTAAAAATACCGCGTTGGAACTTCGATAAATTTGAAGGAGCCGACAGAACCTTAGGATTGCAGATGAAATCCGTAGGAGAAGTAATGGGAATCGGGCGTTCTTTCCAGGAAGCATTGCACAAAGCAACACAATCGCTGGAGATCAAACGCAACGGATTGGGTGCAGACGGAAAAGGATATACCAATTACGATCAGATCATTGATAAGCTGACGCACGCCAGCTGGGATCGTGTATTCGTGATTTATGATGCGATTGCCATGGGAATTCCATTGAGCAGAATTCATGAGATTACCAAAATTGACATGTGGTTCTTAAAACAATATGAAGAACTGTATGCTTTAGAAAAAGAAATTTCAAAATACAATATCGATACCTTATCCAAAGAACTGTTGCTGGAAGCAAAACAAAAAGGATTTGCCGACAGACAGATCGCACACATGTTAGGCTGTCTGGAAAGCCAGATTTACAGACTTCGTGAGGATTTGGGTGTAAAACGTGTGTACAAACTGGTAGATACCTGTGCGGCCGAGTTTAAGGCAAAAACACCGTATTACTACTCTACATTTGAGGCAGAAATTGAAAAAGCAGACGGAACCCGTTATGTAGACAATGAAAGTATTGTAACCGACAGAAAGAAAGTAATTGTACTGGGCTCGGGACCAAACCGCATCGGACAGGGGATCGAATTCGATTATTCCTGTGTACACGGTGTATTGGCAGCAGCAGAATGCGGTTATGAAACCATCATGATTAACTGTAATCCTGAAACGGTTTCAACCGATTTTGATACGGCTGATAAACTGTACTTCGAACCGGTTTTCTGGGAACATATCTACGACATTATCCGTCATGAAAAACCGGAAGGGGTGATCGTGCAGTTAGGCGGGCAGACAGCCTTGAAATTGGCTGAAAAACTGTCAAAATACGGCGTTAAAATCATCGGAACCAGTTTTGATGCACTGGATCTGGCTGAGGACAGAGGACGTTTCTCGGAATTACTGGAAGAATTAAAAATTCCTTTCCCGCAATTTGGAGTAGCAGAAAGTGCAGACGAAGCATCAAAATTAGCCGATAAATTAGACTTCCCTTTATTGGTAAGACCATCTTACGTATTGGGAGGACAAGGAATGAAGATCGTTATCAACAAAGAAGAACTGGAAGAGCACGTGGTGGATTTACTACGTAAAATTCCAAATAATAAACTGTTGTTAGACCATTATCTTGACGGAGCTATTGAAGCGGAAGCAGATGCTATCTGCGACGGAGAAAACGTGTACATCATCGGAATCATGGAGCATATCGAGCCATGCGGAATCCACTCAGGAGACAGTAATGCGACATTACCGCCTTTTAACTTAGGAGAGTTTGTGATGCAGCAAATCAAAGACCATACCCACAAAATTGCCCTGGCACTAAAAACAGTAGGTCTGATCAACATACAGTTCGCTATTAAAGACGATACCGTATACATCATTGAAGCAAACCCGAGAGCATCCCGTACCGTTCCTTTTATCGCTAAAGCGTATGGGGAGCCGTATGTAAATTATGCGACAAAAGTAATGCTGGGTGAAAAGAAAGTAACCGACTTTACCTTTAACCCGCAGTTAAAAGGATATGCCATCAAGCAGCCGGTATTCTCTTTCAGCAAATTCAAAAATGTAAACAAAGCTTTAGGACCGGAAATGAAATCCACAGGAGAAAGCATCTTGTTTATCGATGACCTGAAAGACGATCAGTTCTACGAATTGTACTCCAGAAGAAAAATGTATTTAAGTAAATAATACGACAATATATATTTGAAGAGTCCCGATTTATCGGGACTTTTTTTATTGGAATATGACAAAAACGGATAATTGCCGGAATGGATGTACGGCAATGTGAAAATTATCCCGGTTTCCCGAATAGTGGAAATCGGATTTTTTTTAGCTTTACTTAAAATATACCTTATGGCTTTTCTAAAGAAAATAAATTCCAGGGCTAAAGCGGATGAGAACACCGGCTTTGGAGTGAATGCCTCCGGTTATGCCGGGCGTTTTGTAAATAAAAACGGAAATGCGAATGTGAGGAAAGTCGGTATCGGACGGGCAGAAAAAATAAGCTGGTACCATGCAATGATCGAAGTGAAGCGCTGGAAATTCATGTTTATCATTTTTGCCTTTTACCTGGCGGTTAATTTTCTTTTTGCCTGTATTTACTATGGCATCGGGGTGGAACACCTGCAGGGTATCAATGCCGTCACACCGCTCAATCAATTCGGTCAGGCATTCTTTTTCAGTGCACAGACTTTTACGACTGTGGGCTACGGACACATCAGTCCGACCGGATTTGCCTCCAGTTTTGTCGCTTCCGTGGAAGCGCTGTTCGGATTGCTGAGCTTTGCCATAGCGACCGGCTTGTTTTACGGAAGATTCAGTAAGCCGAAAGCACTGGTCCGTTTTTCGGATATTGCGGTAATTGCTCCCTATAAAGACTCCAAAGCCTTAATGATCCGGCTAACACCTTATAAAAATACCAACCTGATGGAAGCGGAAGCAAAAGTTACGTTAGGGCTGAATTTTGAAGAAGACGGAAAGAAAGTAAATAAATTCTTTACGCTGGATTTGGAACTGGATAAGATCAATATGCTGACGCTGAGCTGGACTCTGGTGCACCCTATCACGGAGAGCAGTCCGCTGGCGGCTTTTAGTAAAGAAGACTTTGAAAAACAACAGGGTGAAGTACTGGTTTTTATCAAGGTTTTCGACGATATGTTCAGTACTACGGTTGTTAAACGAACATCTTATACTTTTAAGGAGATTGTCTATGGCGCGAAATTCCTGCCAATGTTTTCCGGCGATCATGAAAATCAGGAAACGGTTTTGTATGTCGACAAACTAAACGCTATAGAAACGGTGGCATTATAAGCAGCCGTTGATGTATCGTTGATAAAGCTGATTTATTTTTAAAAATGTGATACTTTTGCAGTCTCAATGAAGTAACGTAAAGATGCCGACAACAATTTTCCTAATCACACCGCCTTTTACACAGCTCAACACACCCTATCCGGGAACAGCTTATGTGAAAGGTTTTCTGAATACCAAAAATATCTCCTCTTTCCAGGCGGATTTGGGTATCGAAGTGATCCTGAAATTGTTTTCCAAAGAAGGACTTATCCGCCTGTTTGCCGAAATTGAAGGCAAAGCACAGCAATATTCTGAAAACAGTCAGCGTATTATTGCTTTACAGGACGAATATATCAAGACGATTGATCCGGTTATCTTATTCCTGCAAGGGAAAAATCCAACCTTATCCCATTTGATCTGCCAGGAAGATTTCCTTCCGGAAGCGTCCCGCTTTGCACAGCTGGAAGAACTGGACTGGGCTTTTGGTACGATGGGAACACAGGACAAAGGGAAGCACCTGGCAACGCTCTATCTGGAAGATATTTCAGATTTGATAGTGGAATGTATCGATCCGCATTTTGGCTTTAGCCGTTATGCAGAACGCTTAGGCCGTTCCGCCAATTCTTTTGACGAACTGCATGCCACGCTTCAGCAGGAATACACCTATATCGATCAGATCACCTTACAGCTTCTGGAGGAAAGACTACAGGAGATTCAGCCGGAAATAGTGGCTTTCTCAGTGCCGTTTCCCGGAAATCTGTACAGTGCTTTTCGTTGCGCACAATGGATAAAAAAGCACCATCCGGAAATCAAGGTAGCCATGGGCGGCGGTTTTCCCAATACGGAATTGCGCTCCCTTACGGATACGAGGGTGATGGAATTCTTTGACTTTATAACATTGGATGACGGAGAAGCGCCGGTGGAAAACATGATCGCTTATGTGGAAGGCAAATTGCCGAAAGAAGCCCTGAAACGGACGTTTGTCTTATCGGACGGGGAAGTAACCTATATCAATAATCCTGCCTGCCGGGATTATAAACAATCCGAAGTAGGAACACCGGATTACAGCGATTTACTGCTTGATAAATACATTTCGGTTATTGAAATCGTGAACCCGATGCACCGTATGTGGAGCGACGGACGCTGGAATAAGCTGACGATGGCGCACGGCTGCTACTGGGGAAAATGTACTTTCTGTGACATATCATTAGACTATATAAAGGTTTACGAACCAATTGCCGCCAAAATGCTGGTTGACAGAATGGAGGAACTGATGGCGCAAACAGGACAGAACGGGTTTCACTTTGTAGACGAAGCTGCACCGCCGGCATTAATGCGAGCGGTAGCCCTGGAAATCCTGAAACGAAAACTGGCAGTTACCTGGTGGACGAATATCCGGTTTGAAAAAAGTTTTACCAAAGACCTTTGCCTGTTGCTAAAAGCTTCCGGCTGTATTGCCGTTTCCGGCGGACTGGAAGTTGCTTCGGACCGTTTGCTGGAACTGATCCAGAAAGGAGTAACCGTGGCGCAGGTGGCAAGAGTGAACCGCAATTTTACCGAAGCCGGTATCATGGTACATGCTTACCTGATGTATGGTTTCCCTACGCAAACAGCCCAGGAAACAATAGACAGCCTGGAAATGGTGCGCCAATTGTTTGAATTAGGAATCCTGCAATCCGGATTCTGGCATCAGTTTGCAATGACGGCTCATAGCCCGGTTGGAATGTATCCTGAAAAATTTGGCGTACAGAAAGAAACGGATACCATTGGTTCTTTTGCCAATAACGATATTGTACATATCGATACAACCGGCACCGATCACGACCGGTTTAGTTTCGGACTGAAAAAATCCCTGTTCAATTATATGCATGGGATTTGTTTTGATTACCCGTTGCAGGACTGGTTTGAATTTAAAATACCGCGAACGAAAGTTCCCCACGATTATATCTACAATGCATTGCAGGATGAGGATAACTTTACCGTAAAATCCAGCGCCAAGATCGTATGGACAGGAGGGAAGCCGGCAGTTTCCTATTTTACAAAAAACAAAAAAGGACGACAGTTTGAAATGGCAAGCCTGACTTTTCACGATAAAAAAGAAAGCTTTACAATACAGGTAAATAAAGAAGAAGCCGACTGGCTGAAAGAGCTGCTGCCTAAAATTTCGGTAGCGAATACCAAAGTATTTACGTTTAACGAAGTGAAAAGTGATTATGAAAACTCGGATAAGGAAGATTTCGAACTCTTCTGGTACTCCAAGCCAATCAATACGCTTCGGGACTTCGGACTACTGGTCCTATAATAAAAGCGCCAATCCTCAGGATTGGCGCTTTTGTCACACTTAATTAACCGTAATTAACACACTTTATTGCTTCACAATTTTTTCGATTTTGCTTCCGGATTCGGAGATAACTTTAATGAGGTATATTCCGGAAGATTTATCAGTGATGTTTAAATACGTTTCTGTTGCATTGTGAAGACTGGTCATTAAAAGTCTTCCCTGCAGGTCATACAATAGGATGGATTTAATAGTGTTGTCTGCTTTGATATTCAGGATATCGCTGGCAGGATTTGGAAAAATACTGATGCTTTTATCGATAGTGAAATCCTGACCTCCTAAAAGATTTTCAACCACTGTACGGGCTTCATCCGTGTTGATAGGGTGGTTGTAGTCAAAATAGATAGCGGCTTCATTGGTAATCACATCCCCTATAACCAGGTTGTTTTTGGATCTTATCTTGAAAAGGATATTTCCATGGGCTCCTTCCGGATACAGATTGGCAGAAGAAAGGTTGATGTTCTCAAAAATGAATTCTACCTTATTGCCTCTGATTTGTGTGTTAACCGGATGGGAGTTGTACAGCACCTGTAAAGAATTAATATACAACTTGTCTAAATCGATCATGTCTTTTACCACTACATTAATAGCGGAAGCAGAACCGGTATTTTCAAAACGAATGTTATAGTGCAGGTAATCGCCCACTTTTGTAAGGGCAATACGATTGCCTTCCAGACAGGTTTTGTCATTCGGGTCAAAAGAATTCACGACCAGCTGGTTCAATACAAAAGCATTGTCTGCCGGAGTATCGTCGGCTGTAACCGGATTGATTGTTGCTGTAAAAGGAAGGTTATCACCGCTGTTAACCGGTGGCGTGGCAGTAGGAGTATTAATGGTAAATCCTATTTTTATAATGCGTGTTTCAAATGGTAACAGGTTGGTGTAATTCCAGGATAGCGAACCGGTTGCTGGTGTGGCGGCCTGGTTACTGTACATAAAATCCATAAGGGTATCGTCAAAAGCCAGGTTGATGGTGCCGGATGCTATTTCTGTTCCTTTATTTCTGTAAACCAGGTTGTAATAGGCGTCAAATCCCGGTCGGGCATCATTATCCGGGCTGAGTACGATTTCCAGGTCCGGATGTACCCCATTGGCAGTAATGCAGAAATCCTGTGTTTGAGTGGAATTGTTGTTAACCGGGAAGTTTACTGTTGCTGTTGCAGCAGGAGAAACGGTAAAATAAGGAGAATCAAACTGAGGTGTCAGTGTCAGATTCGGTTGCGTTACATAAAAAGTATAATTACCGCTGCTATTGCTAAAAGTAGCTCCGGAAGTTGTTCCGTCATTAATACTTACTTTGATATTCTGGAACAGGCCGTCGTTAGCATCACAGCCATTATTATTAGCATCGTATGTTAATGTTCCGGTGATGGTGTTGTAATTGCCGCCCGGTGTAAAATTACAATAGGTTGAAAACTGTGAATCGGTATTGTACCAGGTATTGTTTGCAATAATGGTGTCGTTTTCGTCCGTACAGATATATTGCGGCAGATCGGCTAAATTGGAAGACATCAGTTCTACTTGCGGATTCGGGAAGCCGTTCTTTAAATTGATATAGATTAACCCTAAATTATTATTACAGCCAATATCATATACCGAAGCATTCGAAACATTATTCAGGTAAGGCTCATAAGCGCAGGATGACAGATCCAGGGAAGTAAGCTGGTTGTCCTGAACATTGATTTTATAAGCGTGCGGAAGGTTTGTCAGGGTAACAGAAGTCAGCTGATTATAACCTAAATAAAGCGTAACCAGGTTGGGCTTGTCTGCAACGGTAATGCTGGTCATGTTGTTAAAGCCGGCATCCAGATGGCGCAGTGCCGTCAGGCCGGTTGTATTTAAAACGGTTAGCTGATTGTGTTTGATGGACAGGAATTCTAAATTTACAAACAGCGAAAGATCAATACTGGTTAAGGCATTGTTATAACAGGACAGCGTTTTAAGATTAGGAGAAGCTACCGCAGTGATCGCTGTAATATTGTTGTCAAAACAAATCAGGTTAACCAGATTTGCTAAGCTGCTGATGTCTAAGGTGGTCAGGTTATTGGCCGAACAGCTAAGTGTCTGTAAATTGGTGAATGCTGCGATACCGGTAAGAGAAGCAATGTTCGCATTGGTCACATTTAAGTTCGTTACGGCCTGAGCTTCCGTTAGCTGGATATTCCCGTCGTTATTTGTATCTATTCCCGATGCAATCAGCTTATTTTTAAAATTAGCATCCGGAATGGTTACAATCTGGGCAGATGCGATACCGGAGTATAGCAATAGAAAGAGTAAAGTTTTTTTCATAAATGTATTGGGGTTGGTTTGTTTCTCAAAATTAGGAGCTATTGCAGATACATTTTGGATGATTAAGAATTCGACGATTATGACTTAGAATTTGATTTAGAATGATTTAATCAGTTCCTGGAGCCTTTCTTTTTTGCGTTGTGCAATAGGCAGGTTGCTGTTGTCGGACATGATCACATAGCCGCCGTCATTTTTGATATACGATTTCAGATAGGCAAGGTTGATTAAATGCGACTGGTGAATGCGCTCAAAGCCATGCTGGGTGAGCAGTTCTTCATACTCTTTCAGTGTTTTGGAAATGAGCAGCGTTTTATGGTCTTTGATATAAAACTTGGTATAATTGTCCTGGGCTTCACAGCGGATAATATCGCTGATGTCGAAAAGATGAATGCCGGTAGAGGTCGAAAGCGCGATTCGTTTAAAATTGTCTACTTTTTTGCGGATATTTTCCAGCAGTAGATCAATATGGGCAAAAGACGTATTTTTCTCCATAGCGTCTTTTACCTTTAGTACCGCTTTTTGAAGCTCTTCGGGATCAACCGGTTTTAGCAGGAAATCCAGCGCGCTGAATTTAAAAGCCTTTAAGGCATATTGCTCATGAGCGGTAATAAAAACAATATGGGAGGTGGTTTTTTCATTGGTTTTGGCAACCTGTTCCAGGATGTCAAACCCGGTACCGTCCGACAGATGGATATCAAGGAAAACAACCTGTGGTTTGTATTTTTCGAGTGCGATAATGCCTGTTTTTACGCTTTCGGCTTCCCCGATTATAGTGATTTCGGAGGCGTAGCGGTTCAAAAGGCTTTTCATGCCTTTTCGTAAATGTTTGTCGTCGTCGATTAATAGTGCTGTTATCATTAGATTCTGATTTTAGTGTCTGAAGTGTATTGAATGGGCAGGTAAATAACCACCCTGGTCCCGTAAGGTTCTTTGTTCTCATCCAGGAAGTCGGAAATGCTTACGTGTGCCGACTGTGATGTTGTGGCTTCCATCATTTCCAGTCTTTTCTTGGTGATCTCCAAAGCCATCGATTTGTGTGCGGTCACGGAATTTTCCTTCATGGCTTTCGATTTGGAAATACCGATTCCGTCATCGGTAATGCTGCAGACCAACTGGTTATTTTCTACATTGAAACTGATCTCGATTTTACCGCTTCCCTGTTTGGGCACCAGGCCGTGAAGAATGGCATTTTCGACAAACGGCTGGATCAATAAAGGCGGTAAAGCCATATCGTCCTCGATGAGCGGACTTGTTGTAATGGCAAAATCAAATTTTTTATTAAAGCGCAATTGTTCCAGTTCCAGGTAATTCTGAAGGCTGTCAATCTCTTTGTCGATCGGGATCAGGGAACCTTTGGAATATTCCAGGGTGAGGCGCATTAGCTTGGAAAATTTGGATAGATATTTTATGGCAGAATCCGTACCGTTCTGAACAATAAAGCTGGATATGGAACCGAGGCAGTTAAAAACAAAATGCGGGTTCATTTGAAGGTGCAGTGCTTTTTGTTCGTATTCGGCTACTTCTTTTTGCAGGGTTAAACGGCGTTTGATCTGCAATCTGTTGTAGGTAACGAAAATCAGCCCCAACAGCAATAAGGTACCAATCACAGAGAACAGCGTAAATAGTTTATGGCTTTTGTTTTGTTCCACTAATACGGCTTCCTTTTTCTCCATTTCAATTTTTTGTAAAGCCTCTTTTTTCTGAAACTCGGCATTCAGCTCTACGCGGAGTAATTTTTTGGTGTTTTCTTTATTGTCAATACTGTCTTTGGCAGCAACATATTCTTTATAATGCGATAAAGCATTTTTGTAATCCTGCTGTAAAGCATAAATATCACTCAGCTGTTTTTCGGAGGACTTAACCTGTGCCAGCATGTTGATCTCTCGGGCGGTCATTAACGATGCTGAGGTGTAGGATAATGCTTTTGAAAGGTCTTTTTGTTCCAGATAAAGTGTCCCGATGTTGTATTGTACAGAAGCTGTTCCCATTTTATTGTCCAGTTCCGTATACAAAACCATGGCTTTGTTGTAAAAATCCAGCGCTTTAGCATACGATTGATGGCTGCAGTAGAATTCTCCCAGGTTGTTGAACAATAATGCTTTCCCTCTGTTGTTGTTTGTTTTTTCAAAAAGGGACATGGCGGTATTGTAATGTTGTAAAGCCTGCTTGTCTTTTTTCTGTTTGAAATAAATCGTTCCGATATTCATTAAGGTTACGGGAGCCGATTCTTCTCCCATTTCCGTTTGCAGCGCATAGGCTTTCGATAAGTAGGTGAGTGCCTTGTTGTTTTCTTCCAGAACCTTATAGATAATCCCGATGTTGTTGTACACTTTGGAAATGCTTTTTTTCTCCCCGGTTTCCTGATACATTTTTAAAGCCTTAAAATAATGCTGTAAGGCATTGGAATAGTCGTTCTGTTCGGAATAGACAATGCCGCAGCTGCCGTAGGATCTTGCCAGACCGTTCCTAATCTGGTTTTGGGTTACGGCCGTTGCCGCCGGATGGGTTAACAGGTCGGTAAAAAGTGCTTTGGCCTGTTCAAAATTTTTCAGTGCCTCGGCATAATTACTGCTGATAATGTTGGCATTGCCAATATTAATACAGGCGATGGCCAGACCGTAATGATCGCCGTTTTTTTGCGCCAGTGCCGCGGCTTTTTTAGCATAAAAAAGCGTGGAGTCGGAGTTGCTTTCCCGGAATATATGGGCTATTTTATTGAGAATAGTGACTTTGGCAGTGTCCGTTTTGACCGTTTTTAAACCGGATTTCAGTTCCGGAATCGTATTTTCCTGGGCAAATCCGGAAGACAGCACGTTCAGTAGCAAAAACGCGGCAACGGCGATTCGTAAAAATGGCTTTTGGGTTGCTTTAGCTGGGGTATAATGCATTTTGAGAATCTTTATATGCAAATATAAAATAAGTTGCGACCTGAGCAGATGTGAATTAGAATTTGATCGTTTTGACTTAGGATTTGGGAAAAGTGCTGTAAAACGGGCTTTTGAAAAGGAGTGCTGCAACTTTTTTTAGCAGTTGTGTAATTTTGAGTAGGTAGTTTTTAAGGTGTGTATTGAAAAAATGTTTCATTTTGTATGGTATAAAACGTTAGTATATGCCATTTTTATTCATTATCAGCCGTAAAACCCTGATCGGGTTATTTTTTGTTTGGTTACTGCCTTGTTTTGGTAGTATGAAAGCAAACATATTGAGTGTTTATCCGTTGTGGGAACACAACCGGAATGTCAGCAGGGGAACAGACAGGGAACCTTTGGAAATAGTGGTCGTGCAGCCCAGCTGTGAATGGCAGACCGGAAGCATAATCATCGCAACCATTGCTTTGGAATATTCCATAGACGGCGGACTGAGCTATTCACCGGATAATATCTTTCCGAATCTTTTGCCGGGAATATACAGCGTAATCGTCAGGAAAATGGACGGTTCGGTTTCCGGGCTGTTTCCGGTAACGATCAGTAAAGCTCCGGAAATCCCAGAACTGGAACTAATCGATATTCCGTTATACGATTGTCATTCGGTGGAACTGAGAGATGCCTTAAACACGGCAACTCCGGGTTTGGAATATGTTTTTTATGATACAGACGGTACGACTGTTCTGGAAAATACTGTTGTGAGCCTTTCCGGGATCTATTTTATTGAAGGGTTCAGCGTTCAGGGCTGTTCTACCGGGAAATTAACGGCAGAAGTGATCATAGGCGCAACACCGCAGGTTATATGGAGTGTTTCAAATCCTTTTATCTGTATTGATAATAACGATAATACCGTCAGGACGGTTCTTCTTGATTCCGGTTTGCCGGAAGAAGCACATGCCTTTAAATGGTTTTATAACGGAACGGTCATTCCGGCCGCCGTGGGGAGAGCTGTTGCAGCAGACCGCCCGGGAATGTATCGTGTTGAGGTACTGAATTTCGAATCGGGTTGCAAGGCTGTTAACGATACAATTGTACTGCAAACGGCTTATGAACCGGTTATTGCCCGGATCAGGACAAGAATAACGGGAGTAAATCTGTTTGCTGTTCAAATTGTCATGCTGCGGGAAAGTGTTTATCAATACCAATTGGGCAACAGTGGTTATCAGGAAAGTAATCTTTTTGAAAATGTGAGCGGCGGCGGGTATATTGTAAGGGTAAAAGACAATTCCGGCTGCCGCACGGCTGTAAAACGGCTTTTGCTGTTGGATTATCCGCTTTATTTTACACCCAATGGCGACGGTTATAACGATGTCTGGAATATTCCTTCGTTATCAGGGAAAAAAGAGGTCATCATCCAGATTTTTGATCAAAAGGGAGCATTCATAACGCATATTGCTCCGGACGGGAAAGGCTGGGACGGTACCCATAACGGCAAAGCACTGCCGGAAAACGACTATTGGTTTGTAGCGCAATACAACGATAACAACATTATCGAAGAAGTGAGCGGGCATTTTTCGTTAAAGCGGTAAGAAGCAAAAGACCGGTTTATTCCTTAACGGTAAATTTAAAACCGATGCCGTGCAGGTTCTCAATTCCGATTTCTTTTTCTTCCGATAGTATTTTTCGCAGGCGGGAGATAAAAACATCCAGGCTTCTGCCCATAAAATAGTCGTCATTTCCCCAGAGCGATGTTAAGATCTGCTCTCTTTTTAAAACGGTGTTTTTATTGTCCAGGAATAGTTTAAGCAGTTCGGCTTCGCGTTGTGTTAAAACCGTTTTTTTATCGGCTTTTACCAGCGAATAGTTGTCGGCATCAAATTCAAAACCGCCAACGGTATAGCGTTCTTTTTCGGGTATGCTTTTCTTTTGTGAGCGTTTGAGGAACACTTCAATTTTTAACAATAGCTCTTCAATACTGAAAGGTTTTACCAGATAATCATCAGCGCCCAGGCGAAGTCCTTTGATGCGGTCTTCTTTTAGTGTTTTGGCGGAAAGGAAGATAATCGGGATGTGGTGGTCGATTTTCCGGATTTCCACAGCCAGTTCAAAACCGTCAATTTTCGGCATCATAATATCTAAAATACAGATGTCGAAAGATCCGCTCCTGAAAGCTTCCAGACAATGCTCTCCGTTGTGACAATGGGTTACGGCATAACCGTTTAACTCCAGATTGTCTTTGGTTAAGAAAGCAAGCGTTTCATCGTCTTCGGCATAAAGAATTTTGAATTTCGACATTAATTTTCAGGTATTAATAAGGTTATGACAGTTCCTTTTTCGAGGTTGCTTTTGGCTGTGATTTTCCAGTGGTGCAGTTTACATATTTTTTTGACATAATACAAACCCAGACCAAAACCGGTTACTTCATTGCTTTTTTTACTCGGAATTCTGTAGAACTTATCAAATATAAAGGAAATATTCTTTTGAGAGATCCCAATCCCGTTATCGGCAAATTCCAACCGGATCTTTTGCGCTTCTTTGGTAATGGAAATGATGATTTCAGGAGTGCCTTCACAGTATTTAACGGCATTGTCGATCAGGTTGTAAACAATGTTGGTGAAATGGAATTCATCGCCATAAATAACAAGTGCTGTTTCCGGATTATTCACGATTATGCGAACATCCGGATAGCGCAGCCGGGTGTTTTCAATCACGTCAGACAGGATCGCGGCAACGGCAATAGGCTTCTTATTCAGCTTTAAAGGCGTGTCGTCCGATTTGGCGATATTTAATATTTTCTCGATATGATGGTTGAGCTTTTTGCTCTGATCAATAATAATGGTCGCATATTTTTCCAGTTTTTCATCCTGTAGTATCGGTTCCTGTTTGCTCAGGTAATTGGAAGCAATCAGGATGGACGACAGCGGTGTTTTAAACTCATGGGTCATGTTGTTGATAAAATCACGCTGCAATTCGGAATATTTCTTTTGCTGTAATAAGGTAAAAATAGAGTAGACGTAGACCACTAAAATAATGATCAGGACAAAAGAGAGCATGAACCAGAATTTTAACGAACTGAACAGGTAGGAGGTTTCATTCGGGAAGCGGATGGCAAAATAATAGACCAGGTTTTTGTGCTTCGGGAAATAAACGGAGCTTTCTTTTTTTGAAGTATCGGAAAGGGCAACATAATTCCCGTAAACCATCTCGTCGCTTTCGCAATTGTACATTGCATATTCAAAGTCGGTGGCGATATTGAATTTCTTAAAAACGGTTTTTAAATAATATTCCAGAATTTCCGGTTCAAAGTCGTTATCGACATTAACAATATAATAATCGTTGGATACTTTATTAATGGGGCTGTTGGCCGGTAATTCGTGATTTTTCCCTTCATATAGTTTTTTGGCTACTTCTAAAAGGGCGATGTGTACTTTTTGGGTAAACTTTTTCTCTTCTAAATTAAAAGCTTCTTTCGTCCAAAGCAATTGTGCTATAATAATACCTACTATAGCAATGAGTCCGAGGATGATGATACTGTTTAACCGGTTTATTTTCAAAATATACGATAGATTTAGAAGTGTAATATTACTGAAAAAAAAACTTTTTTCGCGCTGTTAACAAGTCGTTAACAAACATTTGAAAACGGTTAACAGCTGATTTAAAAAGACTGAAATACATTTGAATCAGGTAATCAAAACTATAAATAACCATATAAAATAAAAAATTATGAAAATTATCAAACTTTCAATTTTGGCTTTAACATTAGGTTTAATGTCTTTTTCTGTTAACCCGGTTAAAACGGCTGAAACGGTAAAAACAATTGTTGGTTCTCCGGTACAATGGAAAGCAGAAACAGTTGAATTGGGTGAAATTCCTCAGGGGAAACCAGTAAAAATTGATTTCGAATTTAAAAACACAGGAAAAACAGCTGTAATCATCACAAATGTAAAAGCTTCTTGCGGATGTACAGCTACAGATTATACAAAATCTCCGGTAGCTCCAAATGAAACAGCTAAAATTACAGCTACTTTCAATGCTGCTGCTAAAGGAGTATTTACAAAAACAGTAACAGTTACTACAAATGCTGAAGAGGCACCAAAAGTGTTGGTATTCAAAGGAACTGTTATCTAGTTCATAATTATTAGATTTAATGTTGTAAAACAGTTTAAGGGGTTAGTTACTTTAAACTGTTTTCTTTTTTGAACCGCCGGATGCCGGCAGTTCCTGATAATTATATTTTGAGTTGAGGTTATAAAAAAACCGCCTGTAAATTTTACAGGCGGTTTTTATTTATTGTGAGATCTTATTGTACCGGTTCTCCGTATAGGTCAAACTCGGTAGCATCAATGATTTTTATAGTTGCAAAATCACCGGTTTTTAAATAGAACTGTGTGGCGTCAATTAAAACTTCGTTGTCAACATCCGGGCTGTCAAATTCGGTACGGCCAATGAAATAACCGCCTTCTTTTCTGTCGATGATACAACGGAAAGTCTGTCCGATTTTTTCCTGGTTCAAATCCCATGAAATCTGCGCCTGAATGTCCATGATCTCGGCAGCACGCTGTTGTTTTACTTCTTCCGGAACATCGTCTTCCAGCAGGTAAGCATGCGTGTTTTCTTCATGCGAATAAGAAAAACAGCCCAAACGCTCAAAACGCATTTCTTCTACCCAGTTTTTCAGGATCTGGAAGTCTTCTTCCGTTTCTCCTGGATATCCCACAATCAGTGTGGTACGGATAGCCATTCCCGGAACGGCTTCGCGGAAGTCTTTTAAAAGTCTGGTCGTTTTCTCATAAGTGGTACCACGACGCATCGATTTTAAAATGTTATCGGAAATGTGCTGTAACGGAATGTCGATATAATTACAGATTTTTGGCTCTTTTTTCATCAGATCCAGAACATCCATCGGGAAACCTGTCGGGAATGCATAATGCAGACGGATCCATTCGATACCTTCTACTTTAATCAGGTTTTCCAGTAATTCGGCAAGGTTTCTTTTTTTGTATAGATCCAGACCGTAATAGGTTAAATCCTGAGCGATCAGGATCAGTTCTTTTACGCCTTTGGCAGCCAGACCTTCTGCTTCTTTTACCAGTTTTTCAATTGGCTGGGAAACGTGTTTTCCTCTCATGATAGGAATCGCACAGAAACTGCAGGGACGGTCACAACCTTCGGCAATTTTCAAATAGGCGAAATTCTTCGGAGTAGTGGTTAAACGTTCTCCTAATAATTCGTGTTTATAATCGGCTCCTAAAGCTTTTAATAATAAGGGCAATTCGGTTGTTCCGAAATAACGGTCCACATCCGGGATTTCTTTTTCCAGATCCGGACGGTAACGTTCTGACAAACATCCGGTAACAAAAACTTTGTCTACAATACCTTGTTCTTTTTTGTCAACGTATTCCAAAATCGTATTGATGGATTCTTCTTTTGCATTATTGATAAATCCACAGGTGTTGATTACAATAATGTTCCCTTCATCATTTTTAGGTGCTTCATGCTCGACCTCTTTTCCGCTGGCTTTTAACTGCCCCATCAGAACTTCACTGTCGTATACATTTTTTGAACATCCTAAAGTGATTACATTGATTTTGTTTTTCTTTAAAGACTTGGTTCTCATATAATTGTAAAATTGGAGTGCAAAATTACGCTTTTTATAATTAGAAGCATCATCGTTTTATAAAATTTATGAAGATTTCGTTTGGTTCTAAGCGTATTATTCAATGAAAAAGCCGCTTTGTGAGCGGCTTTCGGGTATTTTTCAGGGTTTATTTTTAAAAACCTATGGTATAAGAAAGACTGATGTTGTTTATTTTACTGTTCACTCTTGCAGAATCGGTCATGCTGGAAAGCAAGGAAACATCCATATCTCTTTGGGTATGCGTATAGGAAAGGTCTAAACGGGCAGAGCCGAAGTTATAACCGATACCTCCGGAATAACTTTTTAAGTCGCCGATAACCTGTTCGTTTTTGTATGGGCTTTGTTCAAAACGATACCCGCCGCGAAGGCTTATCTGTTTGATTTTATATTCTGCACCCACCCGGAATTCCTGTGCACTGCGAAGTGTATTGGAATAAATATCGTTTAAAGAACTGTTATAGGAGTTGTTCGGTTTGAAAGCAATATTGCTGTAATCTTTTACACCGTAATCAAAACTGATCAATCCGGTTTTGCCAAAGATATACGCTAAACTTCCGGTGAATTTACCAGGAGTCTGTAAAGTATAGGTCGGGTAAACGTTAATGATGTTCGGGTTTAGCGATGCATATCCCGCTGTGTTTGTTCCGGAATTGTTTGTCGTGTAATTCGTGGAAATACTTTGCGCTAATTCATCGGTCAAACGGTACCAGGTAGGCGATTCGTAAGATACTCCTAAACGTAATTCGTCGGTTACTTTGGCAATAGCACCCAAATTGAAAGAGAATCCGCTTCCGTAAGTGTGCATGTCGTTGTTAAACTGGATCTGGCGTACTGTAGCTCTTCCCGGATCGGTATTAACAGGGCCGTTGTTTGATTCGTAAACCGTTGAATTTTTGGTATAATCGGTAAAATGAGCATTCAGGTTAATACCCAGATAAAGTTTGTCATTATAAGACGTTGCAAAGTTGAAAGCCAGTTTACCGTTGTAGCCGTTTGTGGAAACATAATTGGTATGGGCATAGCTGCCGGTGTTAGGCACGCCCGAAATATAATTCGGGTTGTTTGGATCAAGCGGAAGCGTACTGGTGTCGATAATATACGTCTGGTATGCTAATAATGCCTGCTGATCCTGGAAAGACAGCTGGTCGTAACGATAGTTGTTGTCGATAACGCCTACGGGCAGTCCGTTAGCCTGATTCAGGAAATACTGGTCTATAGAACGGTTTCCGGTACCTCTGAAAGTAATGGCATTGTCAAAATTATTGGCATTGTCATAATTAATGGCAAAGGTAAATTTGTTCCATCCGCTGTTCGGGTTATGGTTGTCGAATACAAAAATACCACCTGCCTGATTCAGGTCCAGGGTACTTTTGTTGTCGGAAGTGTTCGTGCCGAAATAACGGGCATTGTTTTTAGTGTTGTAGCTGCTCAGGGTAACGGTAGCGGTATTGTAATTGAATATGGCGCCACCGGCAGGATTCACGTGAATCGCAGAGAGGTCACCTCCAACAGCTCCGAAAGCACCGCTCATCGCGCGGAATCGTGCTGTACCGTTTAGATTGTCAATCGCATAGCGCAATCCGTCTGCAGGAGCTAGCTCTTGTGCTGATGCTATTGTTGCCGATAAGGCAACAATAGCTGTTACTATATGTTTTTTCATGGGATTTTGACTTTATAGCTTATAGGGAATTATTAACGTCTGCCGCCTCCGCCGCCTCCGGATCGGGTTCCACCACCGCCACCGCCGTAGCTTCCGCCACCTCTGGAGCCTCCGAAACTTCCTCCGGAATTGTAGCTTCTCGATGGAGCGGAATAGTTGTTGTTACGCGTTCCGCTGTTATTGCTGGAGTTGTTATAGTTGTAGTTACGGGTTCCGGAACTGTTACTGTTGTTATAGTTTCGGGTGCCGGAATTGGTGTTATAATCTCTTGTGCCGCTATTGTTGTAATTACGGGTTCCGCCGGAGTTGTAATCTCTGGTTCCGGTATTGTTATAGTTACGGGTGCCACTGTTATAGTTTCGGGTACCGCTATTGTAATTACGGGTATTGTTAAAGTCTACATTTCTGCTGGATGAATAATTTCGGGTGCCATAGGTACCGTTGTTGTATCTTCCGTTATAGTAAGCAGAACCGCCTCTCGGACCAGCATTGTACACTCTGTCATTTCGGTAGTAACCGTTATACCATCCGTTTCCGTAGTAATAGTTGTTCCAACCCCATCCCGGGCCATACCAGGAGTTCCATCCCCAGCCCCAGTTTGGACCGTACCAGGAATTCCATCCCCATCCTAAACCAACGCCCCAGCCCCATCCGGAGCCGTAGTAACCGCCATAGTAAGGAGTATACCAGGAATTCCAGTAACCTCTGTTCCAGTACCAGGGATCGTTGTTGTAAACGTTAACGGTTATATTGCTTGAATTTTCGCCCCAGCCGGCATACCCGGTTGTATTGGCATATTGATTCTGATTGTTGTTATTATTGTAATTGGAAACAGAGTCCTGACCTTGTGATGTATAGCTGTCCACATCTGTAAAAATACCGTTATTAGCGTCTTTTTGAAGGTCACTGAAATAATCTTTGTAATTGGTCGACTGAGCCATGTTTTGCTCACTGTATCTGTTGTTGTATTCTCTTCTTGGTCGTTCTGAACCGTAAACCCCGTCATTGTCATAATAAGACGAGTTTTGATAGGAGCCACAGGACGAAGCCAAAAGTCCGACTAATCCAATTACTGCGTAAATGGATATTTTTCTGTTGGATAGGTAATAAGTTTTCATATCTCTAGGTATTTTTATTGTTGGACAACACAAAAATAGTTAGTTTTGCCAAACTATTTAGTTAAAATAAGTTAAACAATATTTGTGCCAAACTGATAAAAATGAGTAAGAACTTAACAAAACGATCGGAAGATTATTCGAAATGGTATAACGAACTGGTTGTCAAAGCAGATTTAGCGGAGAACTCCGGTGTTAGAGGGTGTATGGTTATTAAACCCTACGGTTATGCTATATGGGAAAAAATGCAAGCAGAATTAGACAGAATGTTTAAAGAGACTGGACACCAGAATGCTTATTTCCCCTTGTTTGTTCCGAAGAGCATGTTTGAAGCAGAAGAGAAAAATGCAGAAGGATTTGCGAAAGAATGCGCGATAGTAACCCATTACAGGCTGACTAACGATCCTGAGAATAAAGGAAAATTAATAGTAGATCCGAATGCAAAACTGGAAGAGGAATTAATTGTTCGTCCTACCAGTGAAGCTATTATCTGGAGTACTTATAAAGGTTGGGTGCAATCGTACCGTGACTTACCGTTATTGATAAACCAATGGGCAAATGTGGTGCGTTGGGAAATGAGAACCCGTTTGTTTTTGCGTACGGCAGAGTTTTTATGGCAGGAAGGGCATACCGCTCATGCTACCAAACAGGAAGCGCTGGCAGAATCAGTACAGATGATGGATGTGTATGCTGATTTTGTAGAGAACTTTATGGCCATTCCGGTTGTGAAAGGAGTGAAAACGGAAACAGAACGTTTTGCAGGAGCAGAAGAAACCTATTGTATTGAAGCTTTAATGCAGGATGGAAAAGCGTTACAGGCAGGAACTTCCCATTTCTTAGGACAGAATTTTGCTAAAGCTTTTGATGTTAAGTTTTCAAATGCCGAAGGAAAGCTGGAGCACGTTTGGGGTACTTCATGGGGGGTTTCGACCCGTTTAATGGGGGCTTTGGTAATGACGCATTCCGATGATAACGGATTGGTTTTACCGCCAAATTTAGCGCCTATCCAGGTGGTGATTGTGCCTATACATAGAACCGATGAGCAATTAGAGGCGATTTCCGCTCAGGTTAATGACCTGGTGAAGCAATTGCGCAAATTGAAGGTTTCGGTTAAATATGACGACAGAACGACGCATAAACCGGGATGGAAATTCAATGAGTACGAATTGAAAGGAGTGCCGGTGCGTATTGCTATTGGTCCGAATGATCTGGAAAACGGAACTTACGAAGTGGCAAGACGGGATACTTTAACAAAAGAAGTGGTTTCTAAAGAAGGTATTGCCGGGTATTTACAGAACCTGTTGGAGACAATCCAGGAGGAAATGTTTACCCGTTCCCTGAATTACAGAGATACGCATATCACGGAAGTGAGCAGTTTTGAGGAGTTTAAAGAGGTTCTTGAAAACAAGGGCGGATTCGTGTCTGCACACTGGGATGGGACAGCTGCTACCGAAGAACGCATTAAAGAACTTACGAAGGCAACAATACGTTGTATCGCGTTAGATCGTAAAGAAGAGGAAGGAATTTGTGTTTTTACAGGTTCTCCTTCAAAAGGTAGAGTGCTGTTTGCCAAGGCTTATTAGAAAAAAAGTGAAAAAAAAGTAAAAAAAAATAAAGTTGTTCTTGCGAGATTGGAAAAATGTTGTACTTTTGCATCCGCAATAAAGCAATAAAGGTCCGTTCGTCTAGGGGTTAGGACGCCAGGTTTTCATCCTGGTAACAGGGGTTCGATTCCCCTACGGACTACAAAAAAGTATTAAGCGATTAATACGGTTTTTATTGAGATTACGGTCCGTTCGTCTAGGGGTTAGGACGCCAGGTTTTCATCCTGGTAACAGGGGTTCGATTCCCCTACGGACTACGAAAGTATTACGCGGTTAATACGAAATTTATTGAAACAAAATGGTCCGTTCGTCTAGGGGTTAGGACGCCAGGTTTTCATCCTGGTAACAGGGGTTCGATTCCCCTACGGACTACGAAAAAAAGAAATGTAAAAAGACTTAAATCAATTTAAGAAAATGGCAAATCATAAGTCAGCTTTAAAAAGAATCAGAAGCAACGAAAAGAAAAGAGTATTAAATAGATACCAACATAAAACAACTCGTAACGCAATCAAAGCTTTGCGTCTTGCAACTGATAAATCAGAGGCTTCTGCTAAGTTGTCTGCTGTAGTATCAATGATTGATAAATTAGCTAAGAAGAATATTATCCATGATAATAAAGCTTCTAACTTAAAATCAAAATTAACTAAGCACGTTGCTAAATTAGCATAAGGTTGTTTAGACAGAAATATAACTAAGCTCTCTTTCATGAGGGCTTTTTTTGTTGTTATCATTTTGTTATTTTTTGCTAACTGCTTAAAAATTAGTGTGTTTATATAAAAAATAAATTGTAATTTCGCACCCACAAAAATTATTTATGACTTCTATTAGAAACATTGCAATTATCGCTCACGTTGACCACGGTAAAACAACATTGGTTGACAAAATTATGTATCACTGTCAGTTGTTCCGTGAAAACGAGAACACAGGAGATTTAATTCTTGACAACAACGATTTAGAACGTGAAAGAGGAATTACCATCACTTCTAAAAACGTATCCGTTACCTATAAAGGAACCAAAATTAATATTATCGATACTCCAGGCCACGCGGATTTTGGTGGTGAGGTAGAACGTGTATTAAATATGGCGGATGGTGTGTTGTTATTGGTGGATGCTTTTGAAGGACCAATGCCGCAAACTCGTTTCGTATTGCAGAAAGCAATCGATTTAGGTTTAAAACCATGTGTGGTAGTTAACAAAGTTGATAAAGAGAATTGTACTCCGGAAGAAGTTCATGAAAAAGTATTTGACTTGATGTTTGAATTAGGAGCTGAGGAATGGCAGTTAGACTTCCCTACAGTTTATGGTTCTGCAAAGAATAACTGGATGTCAACCGACTTCAGAAATCAGACTGAAAACATTGAGCCTTTATTGGATATGGTTTTGGAGCACGTTCCAAGCCCGAAAGTATCTGAAGGTACTCCGCAGATGTTAATCACTTCTTTGGATTTCTCTAACTTTACAGGACGTATCGCTATCGGTCGTTTACAAAGAGGAGAATTAAAAGAAGGAATGAATATATCTTTAGTGAAAAGAGATGGTAAGATTATCAAATCTAAAATTAAAGAATTACACGTTTTTGAAGGAATCGGAAGAAAGAAAGTAGAGCAGGTAGTGGCAGGAGATATTTGTGCTATCGTAGGTCTTGAAGGATTTGAAATTGGTGATACTGTTGCTGATTTTGAAAATCCGGAAGCTTTAGCGTCTATTACAATTGATGAGCCAACAATGAGTATGTTGTTCACAATTAATGACTCTCCGTTCTTTGGTAAAGAAGGTAAGTTTGTAACTTCCCGTCACATTAAAGACAGATTAAACAGAGAATTAGAGAAAAACTTAGCACTTCGTGTTAATGAAACAGACAGTGCCGATAAATTTTTAGTTTTCGGTCGTGGTGTATTGCACTTGTCTGTATTGATTGAAACAATGCGTCGTGAAGGATATGAATTACAAATTGGTCAGCCACAGGTAATCATCAAAGAAATTGATGGTGCTAAATGTGAGCCGATCGAGGAATTAACAATCGACTTACCAGAAAACGTTTCCGGTAGAGCGGTAGAATTTGTAACGGTTCGTAAAGGTGAAATGTTAAGCATGGAGCCAAAAGGGGAGCGTATGATCATTAAATTCAATATTCCATCCCGTGGTATTATCGGATTGAGAAATCAATTGCTTACAGCTACTGCCGGTGAAGCAATTATGTCACACCGTTTCCTGGAATACCAACCATTCAAAGGAGAGATTCCTGGACGTACAAACGGATCTTTGATCTCTATGGAGAACGGAAAAGCAATTCCTTATTCTATCGATAAATTACAGGACAGAGGTAAGTTTTTCGTAGATCCTAACGAGGATATCTATGAAGGACAGGTAATTGGTGAAAACTCCCGTGGTGATGATATGGTTGTTAACGTTACCAAAACGAAAAAATTAACAAACGTACGTTCTTCAGGAGCAGATGATAAAGCAAGAATCATTCCTGCTATCAAATTCTCATTAGAAGAAGCTTTGGAGTATATCCAGAAAGATGAGTATGTTGAAGTTACGCCAAAATCGATCCGTTTACGTAAGATTTACTTAAACGAAAACGATAGAAAACGTTTCAAAATAGACTAAACTAATAATAGTTGTCATATCATAAAAAAAGCCGCTTTTTTAAAGCGGCTTTTTTATTTGTGGTTGTTTACGGTTCCGGTACGATTGTTTTTATACGTTTTGCTGACGGTAATGCTAACGGAAAAGAAAACGGACGGAATGGCGGGAAATAAGGTTGTGAAATAAAAAAGCCGGATTAATATCCGGCTTTTTGTTTTATTCCTGTTTCAGGCTTCTGATTTGTTTCAGCTTGTCTTTCCAGGTTTTTAATTCTTCCTTGTGGCGGTCGATGTTTTTGTAAACTTCTTTTACAAATGGATTGTCGGCTTTGGCATTCGAGATAAACTGGATGTTATTTTCCAATTGGAAAATTTCGCCTTGTACTTCATCAATCTTACGCATAATGAAGATCTGCTCATTCTCTAATTTTCTGGAATCGTCACTTTCTGCCAGCTGCTCCAAACGGTTGTTGAATTTAACCATTTCCGCTTCTTTTTTAGATAAGCTTAATTTGTCAAACAGGGCATCCAGTATTTTGTTGAACTTGCCTTCGATATGTCTGCGGGCATGCGGTACTTTTCCAAAAGTTTTCCAGTTCTCTATGTGTAATTTGATAGCGTCCAGATCGGTTTTGTGTTCACCGCTTAGCTGGAAGTCTTTCAGGCTTTCCAGATAGTCTTTTTTCTTATCAAAAGCTTCAATCTCTTCGGAGTTTGCTTCGTTGCGTTTGGCGTGCAGGCGGTCAAAATAATGATTGCAGGCATCTTTAAAATCTTTCCATACGCTGTCGGAGTATTTTCTAGGCACATGACCTATTTTTTTCCAGTCTTCCTGGATCTGTTTCATGATTGGCGTCGTAGCGTTGAAATCTTCATTTTCTTTCAAGGCATTCGCTTTTTCCACTAAAGCCAGTTTTTTATTCAGGTTGTCCTGCTGGTCTTTTTTAATGTCTTTGTAGAAAGAATTCTTCTGAGCGTTAAAATTGCGTACGGCGTTTTTAAAAGCCGCCCAGGTGTCTTCGTTTACTTCCAGCGGAACTTTTCCGGTTTGGAAGAAAGCGGCTCTCAGGCTTTCTATTTTGTCAATCTGACCCTGCCAGGCACTGTGTGCTGTTATCTTTTCGTTAGCGATACCGTCAATCTGAGCGATAATTTCTCTTTTCCTGATCAGGTTTTCTTCTTCTTTTTCTTTTGCCTTCGCTAATAAGGCTTCCCGTTTGTCGTGTAGTTGTTTGGTTAAGTCGCTAAACTTGTTCCATAATTCTTCACGGTGCTCACGCGATACCGGTCCGATTTCCTCTTTCCAGATTTTGTGTAACGATTGTAATTCACGGAATGCTTTGGAAACATCACTTTCATTAACCAGTTCTTCAACACGGGCAATGATTTTCTGTTTTTGCTCCAGATTGTGTTTGAAATCCAGGTCGCGGGCTTCTCTGTCCAGATGCAGGTGATCGTAAAAACGCTCAATATGAAAATGGAAGTTGTTCCAAACGTGGTTATATTTGTCCCGTGGTATTGGTCCGGCGTTTTTCCAGCGCTCACGCAGTTCATTAACTGTTTTTAAAGTTTCCTGAATGCTTTCGGCAGGATTGTCGATCAGGCTTTTTAGTTCTTCAATAATTGCAAGACGGTTATCAAGATTGCCTTTTAAATTGTTTTGCAGCTGTTTGAAGTGCTGATTTTTAAAATCCCGGTATTTATTGTAGATATTGTCGAATTTGTTCTTTAAAGGAAAGTGATAATCGAAATCCGAAACATCTCCATTGTTGTCATGGCTGTGTTCGTCACGCTTCTCATCAATAAAATGCGTGTATTTCGCCATAAAATCTTTACGGATCTCTTCGACGTGATTTCTGATGGACATTACTTTCTCATTCGAAACTAATTTTTCAAGTTCCGCTGTCAATTCTTCCATTGACATTGCTTCATAGTTGAGCATTGGGATATCGTGTCCTTCAGAAATAGAAGCGTCTTCGCTTTCTTCTGCATTCGTACTTTCAATCGCTTCAATTGCGGATTGATTTACGGTAGGAACGTTTTCCTCGTTTGTAATTTGTTCCTGTCCATCTGCCTCCGGCAGGTTATCATTCTTTTCTTCTAACATTGTTGAAATGCTTAAGTTTAACATAAATTGAGTGGAAAGATACTAAAAGCAAGTGGATAATTCAAAAGAAAGTTACCTAAAAGTGCTTATTTTTCTGTTTAAATAGCAGAATAACGCCTTATTTTTCGTGCTTTTGGAAGATGATGACTATCAGGAGACTATAAAAGGAATGCTGGGCAGAGGCGTTAACCGGACCGTGACAGCCGTATAAAACAAAAGGCTGTCCGGACAGCCTTTTGTTTTATTTGTTATTCCAGATTTCCCAGGCCTTTTCTGCCTGAAAGACCAGCATGTCGTAACCGTTTTTGGTTTTGGCGCCCTGTTCTTTTGCAAGACGCAGGAATTCGGTTTCTTCCGGATTGTAGACCAGATCGAAAGCGATGTGCTTATCGGTAAAAAGCGTATAATCCAGTTCCGGACAATCCTTAATATTCGGGAAAGTGCCCAGTGGTGTGGTGTTGATGATAATCTGGTATTCGTTAAAAACATCCTGATTCAGCTCGGAATAGGAAAACTCGCATTCCGATGCATTGCGGGAAACAAAATCGTATTCTATTTTTAATTTCTGCAGCGCAAAAGCAATGGCTTTACTGGCGCCGCCGGTTCCTAAGATCAATGCTTTTTTATGGTGTTTTTTCAGTAAGGGTTTTAGCGATTTTTTAAAACCGTAAAAATCGGTATTGTATCCTTTTGCTTCTCCTTTTTTGTTGAACCGTATGGTGTTGACAGCGCCGATAAGGGTGGCATTTTTGGATGTTTTTTTCAGAAAAGGAATAACGGCTTCTTTATAAGGAATGGTAACGTTCATTCCTTTCAGGTTTTTTGTACCGGAAACGATGGCCGGGAAGTCATTGATGGTTTCAGCATCAAAATTGGTATAACTGCAATTCTCTAATCCGGAAACTGAAAATTTTTCGGTAAAGTATTTTTTTGAAAAAGAATAGCTGATATTCTTTCCGAGCAATCCAAATCTCCTTTTCTTTAATTTTTTCATAATAAAAAAACGGTCAATTAATACAATAATTAACCGTAAAGATAATAGGAAAAAGTGGTATTTGGAACCGGATTATCCGTTTAATTTCTGATACTTCTCTATTTGAGATTGTATTGTTTTTGTGTTCCACACCACCGGGAACAGTTCTTCCAATACAGTGCGGTTGTTGAAGTTTAAGCGCAAACCGTTGCTAAGGTGAACTTTTCCTTTTGCCTCGTCGTGCAGCATATAGTATAATCCGGCAAGACGGTATTCTACTTCATATTCTTCCGGGAAATATTCGGAAGCCTGTAATAAGGTTTGTACAGCACTTTCAAATTCTCCTAAAAACTGAAGGATGTCTACCCAGAACAACCAGGTGTCTAACTGGTAATCGCCAAACTCAACCGCTTTTCGGTAGCCGTATTCGGCCTCTTCAAAGAAGCTTAATTGTTTGTTGATCGCCCCGTAGCGTTTCCAGTACAATTTGTTCTCGTTGTCAATTCCAATAGCTTTGTTAACATAGTACAGCGCTTTCTGGAAATTTTTCTGACGGATATAAAAATCGGTGATCGCAATCCAGGCTTTATCCAATAACGGATCTTCATGTACCGTTTTCAGGTAAAACTGTAAAGCAATATCGGTATTGCCAAGACGCTCGTGACATTTTCCAATGCGCAACAGGGCAAAGGAAGTAGGATCGTCAAGCTCCATGGTAATGTTATAGCAATCGATGGCCTCCTGGTATTTTTTTAATTTTTCCAGAGCTTTTGCCTTTTCTAAATAAGCACCCAGAAAACTATCGTCAATCAGGGTGGCATAATCAAAGGCACGAACGGCCTGTTCATAATTTTTTACGGTGTAATACTGACGTCCGAGCTGGTGCCATGCCACTTCGCTGTACGGATTGCGGTCAATAAACCCGTTTAAGAAATTTATAGCGTCTTCGTTCTGATCCAGGAAATCAAAACAGTACACGACATTGTATAAGGCAGAATGGTCTTCTGTGTCGTTTTCAAGACATTTAATGAAGTTCTCTTTTGCCATTTCCAGATCGTCCATGAACAGGTACTCCATACCAATCAGCGAATAGACATCCGCATAATCATCGGTATATTTAAGGGCGACTTTTAAAAGTTCAACGGCTTTGTCGTGCTGATCTTTTTTGGAATAAATGTTGGCTTTCTGAATGTAGATTTCTTCGTTGGTCGGTTCAATAGCATACAAATCGTTTAATAATTTTTCGGCTATTTCAAGTTTGTCGTCAAAAACTAAAAGTTCTACCTGAACCAGTTTTAAACCGGTGGATTTTGGGTGCTGCTCCAAGCCTAGTTTAAGGGCTTTTTTGGCTAAATTAATTTTACCCGTATCGAGATAATGAAGAATGATATCTTCAAACTCTTCGGAGTCAAAGAAGAATACCTTGTTGGTTTTCAACATTGATTCGAACTTTGATAAGGATAAACTATTTTCTTCTTCCTCGTGACTCAAATTCATACTCCTTTTGTTTAAATTATCCTTATTAAAATTAGGAAAGGTTTATTTGCTTTTTAGAAATGAAAGCTATTTGTTGTGAACAATTTAATTAACAATTATTTGTTTTTTACCGTGTTCTCTAGCCTTCGTTCATTACTTCATTCATAGCTTCAATAATGATGCCACACCCTTCTTCTATTTCAGCATTTGTAAGGGTTAACGGAGGAGTAATGCGAATAGCGCAGCCTTCAAACAATAACCAGAATAAGATCAGTCCTTTTTCCTGACATTTAAAGATAATTTTATTGGTAATTTCAGGACTTTCTGTCATGGGAGCCAGCATTAAGCCCTCTCCGCGAATTTCTTTGATAAGCGGATGTACCAGTAGTTTTCTGAAAAGTTTTTCTTTTTCGAGTGCCTGTTCCATAAGGTCGGTTTCCACCAGTTCCTGTAAGGTTGCCAGACAGGCAGCGGCAATTACCGGATGCCCGCCAAAAGTGGTGATGTGTCCCAGTTTAGGATCATGGCTCAGCAGGTCCATGTGTTTTTCATTGGCTGTAAAAGCGCCCACAGGCATTCCGCCGCCCATACCTTTGCCCATTACCACAATATCCGGAACGATATCGTAGTTTTGAAAGCCGAACAGTTTTCCGGTTCTTCCGAAACCGGGCTGGATCTCGTCCAGTATCATCATCGCACCAACTTCATCACAACGTTCGCGGACTTTTTTCAGGAATCCGTCATAAGGCTGTATGAATCCGGCACCACCCTGAATGGTTTCCAGGATGATTCCGGCAGTTTTGGTGGTTATTTTTTGCAGGTCTTCTTCGTTGTTAAAGGTGATGAAATCCACATCCGGAATTAAAGGTCTGAAAACCTGTTTGCGTTCCTCAAATCCCATAACGCTCATCGAACCCATCGTATTCCCGTGGTATGCGTTAAAACAGGAAATAAGCTGGCTTCTTCCGGTTACCCGCCGGGCCAGCTTTAAAGCGCCTTCGGTGGCTTCCGTTCCGGAGTTAACCAGGTATGTTTTGTTAAGCTGTTCCGGCATGTTTGCTGCCAGCAATTTGCATAAAGCAACAGCAGGATCCTGTGCATATTCTCCATAAACCATTACGTGGGCATATTTGTCCAGCTGGTCTTTAATGGCGTTGGTTACGCGCGGATGCTGGTGTCCTAATGTGCAGGCCGAAACGCCGGCTACGAAATCTAAATATTTTTTTCCGCTGGTGTCGTAAATGTAAGCACCTTTGGCGTGGGACACTTCCATTCCCAATGGATAGGGAGAGGTTTGTGCCTGGTATTTATGGAAATCTTTAATCATGATACTCTTGCATTGTCAGCTGCGATTTTTGAAACCGCAATTGCTGGTTTATTTCTTCGTCTTCTTCGTTGTTTTGGCGTTCTCTTTTTTTACCGGTTTGCCATATTCAAGCGTTTCTTTACGGGCTTCCATCGGTGTTTCATTTTCCAGATCCTTGGCAGCACTTTGTTTCTGAATCTTTTCATCGATGAGATTCTCTTCCGGTGGAAAGATCTCTTCTTTCGATTTTATCCGCTCGTCTCCGCGCCACACGAATCCTCTTAATTTCCGGGCATTTTCCGGAAACAGGTCGGGTGGGTAGCTTTCGCTCTCCGGATTAACAATGGAAGTCATGGAAACGATCTTGTTGTCTTCGAGTTCCAGGTGTATTTTACTGCTTACGCCTTTGTCGATCATTTCCAGCTCGTTTTTGTCGTTATACATGTAGTATATCTTTTCCGTGTTTTTGATTAAATCAACAGTGGAAAGTTTGTTGTCTTTGAATTTGCCGAACAGATCCTGTCCTTTAACCTGGTTGTATCCGGTGCCAAGGGTGTCTTTCTGGACAATAAAAGCATTATTCAATACTTTCAGGGAATCCAGTTTTTCGGTTTGGTTGTTTCCGATAAGATGAATTACATCACCGGTCATCTGGTTTTCATTGTTCCAGAGAACCGGTCTTCCGATCATCTGGGTTAATCCTTTTTTCTGGTTGGAATGAATAGAGTCGCATTTTCCGCTCATATCCGTTTTGTAAATACGGGCATTGCTGAAACCGCGAATGATACGTTCTCCCTGTTTTCCGGTAATCATCAGCTTTTTGGCGTGAATGTAAACCGAATCGTTTTCAACAAAACTGGATGCAATGGCCCGTTTTGTGATAAACATGGAATCCTGGTTTTTGTAGACTTCCGCATAATGACCTTTGATGATCATTTTGTTAATGGTATCGGTAATCTTGACATTATCGGTGGCAGAAGAAAATTCCCGTTTCCGGTCATAAAATATCTTATCGCCTTTGATGAGTCGGTTGTTGTATTTTATCGTGGAATTTTTGGTTAAAGTGGCAATATCTTTTTTGGTGTCATAAAATCCCCTTTCGGTATAGATGACATTTTCTTTGCTGGTAATCGTAGAAGGCCCGAAAACATAGGCATGCCCGGAATTGTCGAAAAAGTCCAGGTGATTGGATTTGATGACGCATTGCGGATTGGTTACGGTAACAGCGGTAAGGAACTGGTATTTCTTTTCGTTTAAATAATAACGTCCGGATTTACTTTTCAGGGTATTTTCCTTGTTGATAATCGTTCCGTAAGAGTTGTAAAATGCCTGCTGGGTATTCCGGTCAAAATTTAAGGTGTCGGTTGTTAAGGTAGATTCCGGAGAGCGCAGTGAAACATCGCCCGAAGCATAGGCGAACTTTTCATTGCCGTTGTATTCGGCATAACGGCTGTTCATATAAATGGTATCCCCCTGGTTCATAACCACATTACCAAAGGCTTTGGCATAATTCTGATCTTTGAAGAAGTAGAGTTTGTTGCAGTTAATCAAAACACCATCGTGTTCCACCTGAACATTTCCTGTAAGAATTGAAGCACCCGGTATTTCATTCTGATTACTGTCGGTAAAATCAGTATGGATGATCTGGATGGTTTTTTTTTGCTGTGCAGTAACCGTTGTGCACAAAAAGCTGAAACTTATAAGGAATAAAAATAATTGCTTCAAAGTGTGAAATTTTGTGCCAAATTTAAGTAAAATCTACGAATAGGATTTTTAATTAAGAATAATTTATTAAATAAATAAAGAAGGGTTAAAAAGTAAAAACGCTCCCGGATGAGAGCGTTTTTATGGATTATTTATGAATTGTCTGGGTTCTGTCCGGTCCTACCGAAATCACTTTAATAGGAACTTCAACCTCTTTCTCTATAAACTCAATATATTCTTTTAATTCTGATGGTAATTCTTTGTATGAAGTCATTCCGGTCAGGTCTGCTTTCCATCCTTTTTTCTCAACATATACCGGTGTTACGTTTTCCGGTTCGATGTTGTAAGGTAAATGGTCGATTACTTCGCCTTTGTAGTTGTATCCGGTACATACTTTCAAGGTGTCAAATCCGGAAAGTACATCGCCTTTCATCATGTATAACTGGGTAACCCCGTTTACCTGAACGGCATATTTTAAAGCTACCAGGTCTAACCATCCGCAACGACGTGCTCTTCCGGTTACCGAACCGAATTCATTACCAACTCTGGCCATTGTCTGACCGATTTCGTCATGAAGTTCTGTCGGGAAAGGTCCGCTACCAACACGGGTTGTATAGGCTTTGAAGATACCGAAAACATCTTTTACCTTGTTAGGAGCAATTCCTAATCCGGTACAGGCTCCGGCAGCAGTAGTATTGGAAGACGTTACAAACGGGTACGTTCCGAAATCAATATCCAGAAGTGATCCCTGAGCGCCTTCAGCCAAAATGGATTTTCCTTCTTTCATGGCTTTGTTCAGGTATTCCTCACTGTCCACAAAAGTTAGTGTCTGTAATACTTTAACCGCTTCGAAGAACTCGTCTTCCAGTTCCTGAAGGTTGTACTGCATGTCTACATCATAGAACGAAATCATCGCTTCGTGCTTGTCTGCTAAAGTCCGGTAACGTTCTTTAAAATCTGCCAATTCAATATCACCTACTCTTAATCCGTTTCTTCCGGTTTTGTCCATATAGGTCGGTCCGATCCCTTTTAGGGTGGAACCGATTTTGGCCTTACCTTTTGAGGCTTCCGAAGCAGCATCCAGTAAACGGTGTGTTGGTAAAATTAAATGTGCTTTTCTGGAGATAATCAATCTGGATTTGATATCCATGTTGAATTTTTCCAGACCTTCCAGTTCTTTTTGGAAAACGACAGGATCAATAACAACACCGTTTCCGATAATGTTAATGGAGTTCTGGTGAAAAATCCCGGAAGGGATGGTTCTCAAAACGTGTTTAATTCCGTCAAATTCTAATGTGTGTCCGGCGTTTGGTCCGCCTTGAAAACGAGCAATAATGTCGTATTTTGAAGTGAGTACGTCAACGATCTTTCCTTTTCCTTCGTCTCCCCACTGTAATCCTAGTAGCAAATCTACAGTCATTCCGTTGTTGTTTGTTGTTTTGTGTTTATATAGTTATTTGTCGTATGCGTGTGAAAAAATTATTCTTCCGTATGTTTCTTTTTCTGACCATACAGGTATAAAGAATGGTTGTGGATTTCAATATTAAAAATTTCTTCGATGGTTTTTTTAATCGTCTGTATTCTTGGATCACAGAATTCGATCACTTCACCGGTATCGGTCATGATGATATGATCGTGCTGTTTGTCAAAATACGATTTTTCGTAATGTGCCTGATTTTGTCCAAACTGATGTCTTCTCACTAAACCGCATTCCAATAATAATTCGATCGTGTTGTAAAGCGTTGCTCTGCTCACACGATAATTTTTATTTTTCATTTTGATGTATAACGATTCAATGTCAAAATGCTCGGCACTGTCGTAAATTTCCTGTAAGATAGCATAGCGCTCAGGCGTCTTGCGATGCCCTTTTTCTTCAAGATATTTCGTGAATACGTTTTTTACAATTTCTTGATTTTTATTATTTTCCATTATGGTTTAATATGAAATACCCGCAAAGATAAGTTTTATTTTTTGGAGATTAAAGTTTTCGTAAAGTAATGTTGACTGAGGTGAAAATTTTAGTTTTTTATTAACGAAACCGGAAGGCGTAATCATAAAAATAAACACCTGGTGTTGAATCCAGGTGTTTATTTTAAGAATACGAATCGTTTTGTAGTTTAATTTTTGTGGACGCGTGTTACCTTTTCAATACCGTCTATTTTCTTAATATTGTCAATTAATTTTTTCAGGATGGTATTGTTTTGTACCACAACGGTAACCTGTCCGTTGAATATTCCGGCTTCTCCGCTCAGCGCAATGCTCTGGATGTTCACGTGCATCTGGTTGGAGATAACTTTTGTCAGCTCATTGGTTAGTCCTAAAGTGTCCATACCGGTGATCTTGATCACGGCTTTAAATTCTTCCTGTGACGAATCAATCCATTTGGCCGGAATAATCCTGTAGGCAAAATTGGATTGCAGACTGATGGCATTCGGGCAGTCTTTCCGGTGAACCTTGATACCTTCGTTAATGGTGATAAAGCCAAATACATCATCACCCGGAATAGGGTTGCAGCAGGTGGACAGTTTGTAATCTAATTTATCCTGTTCTTTTCCAAAAACTAAAAGGTCATAGTTTTTGATGATCTCGTTGCGGTGTATTTGTTCAGACGGAACATTAGGCGAACGCTTGATTTTGTTTTTGAAAAAGTTGATTAACGTATTGTTCTTTTGTGCCGCAAAATCTTTGAGCTGCTGGTTGTCTATTAATCCGGCACCCACACGGTAAAAGAGATCCAGACTGGTTTGCAGTTTGAAGTAGTTTACCAGTTCGTTGATTGAGGACTCGTTTAAAGCAATCTTTAAATGTCTCAATTTTCGGGTTAGTAATTCTTTTCCGTCTTCGGCAATTTTTTTGGTACTCTCGTTGAGTACGTTTTTAATTTTATTACGGGCGCGCGATGTGGTCACATAGTCCAGCCAGTTCGGGCTGGGTTTCTGGTTCGGCGAGGTGATGATCTCTACCTGGTCACCGCTGTTTAATACGTGATTGAGCGGTACTAATTTACCGTTAACCCGGGTACCACGGGTGTGAATGCCCACTTCGGAGTGAATGCTGAAAGCAAAGTCAAGCGAAGTGGCGCCTTTGGGCAGGGATTTGATTTCTCCTTTTGGCGTAAAAATGTATATTTCCTTGGAATACAGGTTGAGTTTGAAGTCTTCTACAAAATCAACAGCATTGGTTTCGGAATTTTCGAGTGCTTCTTTCAGCTGGTTTAGCCAAACGTCCAACCCGTTTTCTTCCGTAGCGCCCTGTTTGTATTTGTAATGGGCTGCATATCCTTTTTCGGCGATTTCATCCATACGTTCGCTTCGCACCTGAATTTCCACCCAGCGGCCTTTTGGCCCCATCACGGTAATGTGCAGGGCTTCATATCCCGTTGATTTGGGAGAAGAAATCCAGTCACGCAAACGGCTCGGGCTCGGGCGGTAGTGATCGGTCACTATGGAATAGATTTTCCAGGCCAGGAATTTCTCTTCCTGTGGTTTGGATCTGTAGATGATTCTCAGGGCGAATTTGTCGTATACTTCATCGAAGGTAACGCCCTGAACCAGCATTTTTCTCCGGATGGAGTAAATGGATTTGGGACGGCCTTTCATCGTGTATTCTATTCCTTCTTCGTCTAAGGATTTTTTCAGGATCTCGGAAATGGACTTGATATAGGCTTCCTGTTCTTCTTTGGTTTCCTTCATTTTGCTTACAATATCCATGTAAACATCCGGTTCGGTATATTTTAGTCCTAAATCCTCAAGCTGGGTTTTGATGTTGTAAAGTCCTAAACGGTGCGCTAAAGGGGCGTATATGTACAGGGTTTCGGAAGCGATCTTGGCCTGTTTGTAATCGACCATGCTTTCCATTGTTTGCATGTTGTGCAAACGGTCGGCAATTTTGATTAAAATTACCCGGACATCATCGTTTAAGGTCAGCAGCATCTTACGGAAATTCTCCGCCTGCATCGAAATTTCCTGATCGGTTTTTACTTTTGCTATTTTGGTTAATCCGTCAACAATTTTGGCAATTTTCGGATTGAACATCTTTTCGATATCGGCAACGGTAATGTCTGTGTCTTCAACTACATCATGCATTAAAGCAGCGGCAATGGAAGTGGCACCCAGACCGATTTCGGAGGCCACAATTTTAGCAACGGCAATAGGGTGGAAGATATAGGCTTCTCCCGATTTGCGACGCTGGTCTTTATGGGCATCAACAGCAACGTCAAAAGCCTTGCGTATCAGTTTTTTGTCTTCTTCGGTAAGGGTTTGGTAACTAATGCGAAGAAGTTCCTTGTATTCGCGGGCGATGGCTTTATTTTCTTGTTCTAAATCAATCTCTGTCATAACAATTCATTCAATTCCTAAATTTAATGTAAAGAATTGACTTTTGCAAGAGGGAAACTCCGATTGTTCGATAAAATACGTTAAAGCCTGAAGGAATAAAAAAGCACCCTGAAAAGAGTGCTTTGGTGTTATTTGATACGGTTAAAGTCTAAATCCTGGAAATCGTAACTGAAATCGGTTAACGGCGATATGGCATCCATCTTAATGTTGTTTAATTGCCCGTTTTTATCGAAAGTCAGGTACATGAAAGCATCGGCATGGAAATAGCGGTTAAACCATTTCACGGCAAAAGTATTGTCTTTATAAAAGAATATTTCACCGGATAACTGAGGAGAGCGTTTGGAGATAAAACATAGTTTTCCGTCTTTCTTCTCAATCGAAATTTCACCCAGCCAGTTGTCTTTATAGGTACCGATGAGCTTTTTATCATCGATTTTGATCTTTTTGTCTTTTTTGTTTTTTACGACAGTACTCCATACTTCATCGGTTACTTTATCCGCTTCGGCTTCGCTGGACATTTTCTGATGGCTGTATTTGGTCACGTAGTCAATATAGGGAATGCCGAGATAGCTGTCTTTAATAGTGTTGGTAATCGCATTGAAAGCTGCACCGGATTGCTGGTTTGTGAATACGATAATGCCAAGCTGTAATTCCGGAATTAAGGTAACCTGGGTTACAATACCTTCCAGTCCGCCCGTATGGGAAGCCTGTAATTTTCCTTTTACGTCGTTTAACTGCCAGCCCAAACCGTAGGCTTTGAATAAAGTATTGTAAGGAGGCGTGGTATTATTGGGTAAAATGGTTTGCGGCGTCCACATCTCGGTGTGTTCTTTTTCGCTGAACAATTGCTTTTCTTTATTCGGGCCGTATTTCCCTTTTTGCAATTGTACCATAGCCCATTTGCTCATGTCGTTCACGCTGGAATAAATTCCGCCTGCAGCGTCCAGTATCGGGCTTTTATAGCGTTTGATCACCTGTAGTTTTCCGTCAATAGGCACATGGGGAACTATCGTGTTGGTGGTGTCCTTTAACCGGGACCAGGTACCCACACTGTTGTTCATGGCAAGGGGTTTCATGATGCGTTGTTCTATGAATTCCGCCCAGGTTTGCCCGCTTATTTTTTCAATGACTTCTCCGGCAATAACATATAACAGGTTGTCGTAATCGTATTTTGTACGGAAACCGGAAACCGGCTTCAGGTACTGGATGTTGTTCACGATATCCTGAGGCGTAAAATTATGACCGTCCGGCCAGATCATCAAATCGCCTGCGCCAAGGCCTAAACCGCTGCGGTGTGTCAACAAATCCAGAATGGTGAATTCATTGGTCACATAATCGTTATACATTTTAAATTCCGGGATGTATTTTTTGACCTTGTCATCCCAGTCCAGTTTTTTTTCATCTACCAGGATTGCCAAAGCGGCACTGGTAAAAGCTTTACTGTTTGAGGCAATACCAAAAAGGGTATTTTCATCTACCTTTTCTTTGGTAATGATGGATTTGACACCATATCCTTTAGAATGGATTATTTTTCCGTCTTTTACTACAGCTACGGCAATTCCGGGTACATCGAAAGTTGTAAGTGTTTTGTCTACCAATTCGTCGATTTCAGGTGTCGTAATCTGGGCACCAATCGAAAAGCTTGTTAACAGTAAAAAGAAAAATCTATTCATAGTAAATGGTTAATTTTTTTATTCAATATTAAATCCTCGTTGTCTTTTGGCCTCAAAAATGAGAATGGCAGCAGCAACGGATACATTCATAGAGTCAATTTCTCCCTGCATCGGGATGATAATGTTTTGCTTGCTGGCGTTTCGCCAGTCATCGGTAAGACCGGTTGCTTCTGTTCCCACAACTAACGCGGTTGCCGTGGTGAAATCCTGGGTATGATAGGAAGTGGAATCCTGCAGGGTAGCACAATATATGGCAATATTTTTTTCCTGCAAAAAAGCAATTACTTCTGCTGTCGTTCCGGTAGCGATCTGTCTTGTAAACAAACAGCCCACACTGGAGCGAACGATGTTCGGGTTGTATAGATCGCTTTTGGGATTGGCGATAATAACGGCGTCAAGATTGGCTGCATCTGCTGTGCGCAAAAGAGCACCGATATTTCCCGGTTTTTCAGGCGCTTCCGCCACAAGAATCAACGGGTTCTTTTTTAATTTTAAAGCGGATAAAGCCAGATTTTTAGATTCGGCAATAGCAATAATACCTTCGGTAGTGTCGCGGTAGGCCAGTTTTTGGTACACCTCTCTGGAGATTTCAATAATCTCGATATCCGTATGGGTTAGCCGGTAGATTTCTTCCGGAGTGATAATGTCGGGCAGAAACAGTACCGTCTGTATTGCATAACCGCCTTTCTGAGCCAGCATGATCTCTCTTTGCCCTTCAATAAGGAAGGTTCCGGATTGCTTTCGTGCTTTTGCTTTTTCCTGTAATTGTACTAAAGACTTGATAAAAGGATTCTGAATACTGCTTATTTGTTTCAATGCCTGGTCACTTAAATGGATGGTAAATTTAACTATATTTTGATTTTTAAGACTAAAAAAATCACAAAATGATATTTTTTTACATACAGTTATTGTAAAGTAAGGATTTTCATAAAAAAAGATACCCGGAGGAATAACAGGTATCTTTTATAGGATAGTATTTTTTAGAATAATTTATATCCTAAAATAAAAGAGGTTGAGTTGAATTTGTTCTCCCAAACACGGTCTTCATTGGTTAAGTCACGATTTAAGGCATATCGCAGCTCAAAGCTGTATCGGTCTTTAAATTTGTATCCCACACCGATGGCAAAATTATAGTCCGGTTTAACGTCTGCTTCCAATGGTCTTCTGAAAATCGTATAGTTTAATTTCGATCCTAAATCGATATTATAACTGAATACTCCATTGAAGAACATTTTAGAGTCATCGTTTAAGAATAAATAATAACGCACACCAACCGGAATGTCAAAAGATTTGTAATCTACAGTATGATTTCCGTCTGCTGTTGTAGCATCCGATTTATACGACTGGTAACTAGGTTCTGCTATAATGGACCATTTGTTACGGTATAATGGCAATACATATTCAAATTCAGCCCCGATCCGGATCGAAATTTTGCTTCCAAAGTCAATATTCGGATAACCATATTGCGTGGCAATACTTTCCGTTTTAAGGATGGAATTGCTTAAACCAAGTCTGATTGACATATGGAAAGGATTTGGTCGTACAATTTCTTCTTTAAAGCTTGTAGCTTCTGCTGCAGCAGGGTTTTTACATTTGTTGTATTTTTCAAAGAAAGAAATTAAGCTGTTTTTTTCATATTTCAGTACGTTCACATCTTTCATGCTGATACCCTCGCATTTTAAATCCATCCACAATTGCTGCTTGTACTGGTCATTAGTGTCTATTTCTAAATTTGTATTTAAAAAAGATTTGAAAATCAGCGGTTCTACTTCCGAATTGTTATGGGTGTAGAAGAATTTATAAGCATTTTCATCTTCAAAAAGGTATAAATTGGCATCGCCTTCAAGAAGTACTCTAAGGAATAAATTTTCGGTACTGAACTGTGGCGCTCTGTCTCTGCCCAAAGAATTCAATTTTTCCGAAGAACGATCCAGTTTTACCGTAGCACTGATAAATTTTACTTTATGGCCGGTTAATCCGAATTCTTTGACGGTAGTGGTATTCTCTTTTTTAATTTCCGGATTGTCGCCTAATTTGTATTCGATCTCTTTAGGATTGTTTCTCCAGTCTAAATTTTTAATCAGGCAAGAAACTTTTTCATTGTTCTTTCTAATGATGTAGCCACTTTCAAAATGTATCTGAGAATGGATTGAAGCGCTTGTAAGTAGCAGTAATGTAATTGCTAAAATTTTTTTCATGGTTTAGATTTAATTTAATTGTTATTTATAGTATTCCTCTTGATTTAATTTCCAGGTATTTATTGATGGTATCTAAGGTTAGGTGTTCCGGCTGGGTTAGAACAGAATAGATACCGTATTTTTTAAGTTCGTTTACAATCAGACGCTTTTCAAAAGCAAATTTTTCAGCGATAGTCTGGTCGTAAACATCCTGAACATTGGTGATGTTCTTATTGATTAATTCGTTTAATTCGGTATTGTTGAAGAATACCACAACCAGTAAATGGCTTTTGGCAATTCCTTTAAGGTATGGAAGCTGGCGGTGCAAGCCATCCAGTGTTTCAAAATTGGTATACAGGACAATCAGGCTTCGCTGGCTGATATTTTTCTTAATATCCACATATAACCGGCTGAAATCACTTTCAAAGAAATCGGTTTTGATATTGTAAAGCGATTCCATGATCAGATGCATTTGCGACTGCCGGCGCTCTGCAATAACGCGGTTTTCAATCTTTTTGGAAAAAGTAAGCATTCCTGCTTTGTCGTGTTTTTTTAAGATGACATTTGATAAAGCCAGTGTGGCATTAATGGCATAATCCAGCAGACTTAAGCCGTTAAAAGGCATCTTCATCACACGGCCTTTATCGATCACCATGTAGACGTTCTGTGACTTTTCATCCTGGAACTGGTTGACCATTAGCTGATTTCTTTTGGCTGTGGCTTTCCAGTTTAACGTCCGGATATCATCACCCTGTACGTATTCCTTGATTTGTTCAAATTCCATCGTATGCCCGATACGGCGTATTTTTTTGACACCATACTGGAATAAGTTGTTGGAAAAAGCCATCAGATCATATTTGCGCAGCTGGATAAACGAAGGATAAGCAGGAACCTGCTGATGCTGATCGAAGGCAAACCTGCGGGAGATTAATCGCAAAGGCGAGGCAACATAGATATTCAGGTTGCCGAAAAAATATTCTCCGCGTTCCGTTGGATGTAAAAAATACTGAAACTGATCTTTTTGACTGCTAAGCAGTTTTCGGTTAACTTCAAAGTCGCGAACCTGGAACTGAAAAGGGATTTCATCAATTATTTTCAGGGAAACGGGAAAAGAATAGTCGTTTCTCAGTTTTATGGTAATGGTGTTATCGTCTCCGTTAGAAAGTTTTTCCGGAACTTGCCGTGAGGCCTTTATGTTTTGTCTGGCAGTGAATAACAGCAGGATGTCAATACCGGTAAAAGCAGCCAGTATGAGCAGGAACAGCCAGCAGGCACGATACAGGGCCGGGAAAAAATAGGCCAGCACAAAGCTTACTATGATTCCTAACAGAATATAGAAAAAGAGATTGTTGAGGTATAACTTTTTAAAGAAATTCAAGGCTGCTGCTGTATAAATTAAAAAACGAAACTAAGGTTTATCGCGGAATTTCAACGGTATCGACAATCTGTCGGATAATTTCGGTACTGGTAATACCTTCCATTTCACGTTCCGGTGTAACGACCACACGATGCTGTAATACCGGTATGGCGGCTTCTTTGATGTCTTCCGGCGTTACGAAATCCCGTCCGCGAAGCGCAGCAAAAGCTTTCGAAGCGTTTAAAATGGCAATGGAAGCACGGGGAGAAGCACCCAGATATAAAAAGGCATTTTCACGGGAATTCATCACGATTTTGGCAATGTATTCGATCAGGTTTTGTTCGATGATAATCTGTTTTACCAGGCTCTGATAATTCAGGATATCGCTTTTAATGACCACCTGTTTAACCGATTCCAGTTTGTTTCGGTCCTGCAATACATTCTCCCGTTGAATAATGGCAATTTCTTCGTCCAGATTAGGGTAATCAATATTGATTTTGAAAAGGAAACGATCCAGCTGTGCTTCCGGTAAACGGTAGGTACCTTCCTGTTCAATCGGGTTTTGGGTTGCAATTACCAAAAACGGCGTATCCAGGACATAGGTTTTGCCATCAATGGTTATCTGGCGTTCTTCCATAACTTCAAAAAGTGCCGCCTGTGTTTTTGCCGGGGCACGGTTGATCTCGTCAATCAGGATGAAATTTGAAAAAACAGGTCCTTTTTTAAACTCAAAAGCCGATTTTGACAAATCGAAAACAGAAGTTCCTAAAATATCAGAAGGCATTAAATCCGGTGTAAACTGGATGCGGCTGAAACCCAGATCCAGCGTTTTGGAAAGCAATTTTGCCGTAATTGTTTTGGCAACGCCCGGAACACCTTCCAATAAAACGTGACCGTTGGAAAGGATCGCGGCTAAAAGCTGGTCAATGATTTTTTCCTGACCGACAATTACCGTTCCCAATTCTTTTTTAATATTGTTTACACTCTCTAAAAGAGCGGTAAGATCCAGTCGTGTCCCGAAATTTACATTTTCAGTTTGTTCGGTTTGCTCGGTGTGATTATTGTCAAAAGTATCCATATTACTTTAATTTTTCTATTGCTTTACTGATTTCGATAACGTCCTTTTGGGAGCTTTCTAAATGATTTCTGTGTTTTTTGATCAATCGGACAACATTTTCGATCAGGGCTTTGTCCTTTCCTGTTTTCTGATGCAGGCGCTGTATAAAATTCTCGTCTAAATCAAAAGTATCCAACATATAGTCATTGCGCACTTTTTCAAGGAAATAAATGATCTTTTTTTCAATGATCAGGTGGTGATTGCCTTCCTGTAAATACAAATTACCAATTGTTTTTGTAAAATCCACAGTGGTATTTTGCAGTGGTATTTTGATCGGGATGACTCTTTGGCGGCGTTTGGCGTTAAAAATCATAAAGATCAGCATGCCGATAAGGAAAAGATACCAGGCCCATTTTAAAGCGGGCTGACTCAGGATGTAGCGCATCGGTGAGCTGGATATATTGTTGTCGTTATAGCTGTAAGACTGCCAGTACAGGCTTCCTGTTTTTGGGATTTTTCCCAGTATTGCAGCACAATAAGCCGCATTGTTGCCTTTCAGCAAACTGTAATTTGAAAAAGCAGTGGGCTGTGTGTGCAGGTAAAAATAACCCATTCCATAAGGTACCTTGATAAAGTTAACCGTTTTTACGGCATTGGTTTCCTGATAACCCAATATCTGGGTACTTAAGGTGTCAATGGAATTAAAATATACGGAGCCGGCTCCTCTGTCGAACTCAAATGACTGCTGTCTGACATTTTTAGCGGTCAGGCTGAATTTTATTTTATCTGCGAAAGCAAAATCGCTCTCCAGGCTGAATTTTAAAGTGTCGGCAATTTTTTCCGGAAAGCTTTTCATACTCAGGAAAGCCGTATTTCCGTGATCGACAAAATATAATAATTCATCTGTCGAAGTCGGGTCAAGATCACTTCCTTCGGCAATGATCAGGACGGTTCCTTTGGCGTTATAGGTGGAATCGGCAAAATTGTATTTCGGGTCAAAATATTCATAAACGGAAGTCCCGAAACGTTCGATCTTCTGTTTGGGAAATAAATCTTTGATCTCGTGATCCAGGACATATAAACCCAGCGGAATTTTGTCCTGAGTGGCATAGGTTGGTGCCCAGTTGATCGGTTTTGACCGGTTGGTATCCAAAGCGATTATTCCAGCGATAATCAGTACCAAAAATGCGATATATATTTTCAGTGTCCTGTTCATCAGATGGAATTTATTGTGTTTACGAATGCTTTTTCCGATTTTTCAAATACCGCTTCATTCAGCTCAAATTCACCATACCAGCTGTAGTCATAGATATACGACAGGTATTTGAAATCCTGGCGGAGCTTTTCGTCTTTAAGTTCATACAGGTAGTCGGAATTGGTTTTTTCGATGTCCCATTCTATCAGCGTTCTGTCAGACAGTCGTTTTAGCAGCCACAGGTAATAGTACCGGATGCTGAGACGATAATCCTGTTTGTTCTTGGAATCGCGGATCATTTTTTGAAAATCGATATTGTGAATGTCTTCTTCCGTGATATTGGCCGTGGTAATTTTCTTTTTGGATGATTTTCCAAAAATCCATTTCCCTTCTTTGTTAAGGATTGTTTTAACGATCAGGTAAACGATAAAAATAATGATTGCAAAAACCAGGATTTTAACGATGATCTCAAAAGCCGTTAAGTTTCTGCCATTTATGCCTGAGGAGAAGATGCGTTCAAGCCAATGCAGCAGCCAGGCTTTAAAATTATCCCAAACGGTAGGCTCTTTTACAATTGTTTCATACTGAAAATCGTCGCCCTGGTAATGTTCTTTAAAATCTTTTTTAAACGGTATTATTGTGGTCACCGAAGAATCGATCCGAACCGGAGCTGTTTCTTTTACCACAGCAGCATTCGTTCCGGTTTTCGGTTGTGCCGAAAGCGGTAAGCAAAGAAAGAAAAGTAATATGTATGCGATGAATTTATTCACGGTCTGTTCCAATCAAATCAATTTCACTTTTTGGGGTATTGTTTTCCGATTCTTCCCGGAGGCTATAATAAACGATGCCATGATTAACGAGAAGCAGATTCTGAAAAATAAAGTTCAGTAAAATGGAAAGTACCATTACCAGAACCATCATCATCATAAAAAAGGAAAATTTTTCGGGATTCGGTACGGCATTGGGATTATCCAGATCTGTAAATATCGAGGCAACACCCATAACGTAAGGAATCATGGTGATAATTCCCATAGCGACCTGTATAATGATATACATGATGATGGTGGAGCCAACCACATGCCATATTTTCGGCTGCATCATTTTCCATCCTCTTCCCAGGGATTCAAAATAACCGTTGTCTGTTGAAAGGTAATCATAAAAACTTAACGAATACCAACTGATAAAAGCCGGGATAAAAATCATGATTATCGGTATCCCGATGATAATGAAGATCAGGGCAAAACACAGGGCAAGCCCGATTGCCAGAAGCGGGAAGACGATGACCAGTGAGGCCAGGAAAAAGGTTATTACCTTACCGGTTTTGGCTTTAATGGCATTAACAATATCCCCTGTTGAAAAAGCAGTGTTTTTCTCAGACAGGTTTAAATAGACTACAGGATAAGTATAGCTGAGTAAGCTGATGAGCAGGATCAGTATCATTGCGAAGGCTCCGGAGCCGATAAACAATCCGATATTGTTATTGATAATGGCATCCAGCTGGTTGTCTGAAAATCCGGTGCTTATATTGGAAAAAAATCCTTCAAAGAAAATTTGCGACACAAAATAAACCAATACTAATAAAATGAGCAGTAAGCCGCCGTTTATGATAAGGTAGTTTTTGAAATAATGTTTCCCGTAAAGATTAAAAAAGGTAAACGTGTCACCTACAAATTCACTGAAATTTCTTCGTTTAAAAAGTTGGAACATGTTTTCTATGGTGTTTTTTATGGAGAATAAAAGGATAGATCAGGTAATAATATGAAATAAGCGCCAGCGTGCCTACAATGATCAGGACATTCAATGCTCTGGGCATATCGATGGAATAACGGGTAATAAAACCTTCCAGAAATCCTGCTGCGATGGTAAAAGGAATCGTACTCAGGAATATTTTCAGACTGTTTTTAAAACCGGTTTTAAAAGAATTCAGTCGGGAGAACGTTTTCGGGAATAAGATACTGGCACCCAAAATAAAACCGGCGGCTGATTCGATCACGATACCAAAAATTTCCATTGCGCCGTGAATCCAGATACCGCGTACACTTTCCCAAAATACTTTTTCCTGATAAAAAAAGTATTGGAAAGAACCCAGCATAATGGCGTTTTGGATCAGTACAAAAAAGGTACCGATACCGGCAAAGATCCCGTAAATATAGCAGCGCATGCCCACCATCAGGTTGTTTATGGTGATCCCGATAAAGGTCGACCAGTTGCTGCCGCTTTTGTATATCGCAACGGGATTTCCGTCTTTTATGTTTTCAAGGGTCTGATTGACATAGCCATCACTCAGTATCAGTCGTACAAAAGTAGCGTCATTTTGAGCCGAAAGCACTCCGATACCCACACTCATAAAGAACAGGATAAAGGCATAAAGCAGGTAACGGCGGTATTCGTAAACAAGTAACGGAACTTCGGTTTTAAAGAAATAAACCAGCCGGTTCGTTTCTTCTCTTTTGGTCTTGTAAATTTTCTGGTATATCTGAGAAGCCAGGTAATTCAGGTAAACAACGGTCTTGCTTTTAGGATAGTACGTTTGTGCATAGGAGAGGTCATTCATTAAATGAATATACAAACTGGCCAGCTCATCCGGATTTTTTTTAGATTTACCGAAGATTGCTTGCTCAAATTCAAGCCATTTTTCTTTATTTTGTTTTATAAACGCAACTTCTCTCATAATTCACAAACAGCTAAAATATAAAATATGTCAGAATTATCAATAGTTACTACGCAAAATGTTAATATAAGTTTCAGGACTGCTTCCGTGGGTGACCGGATTGTTGCGCAAATTCTGGATACGGTTATTAAAATAGCGTATGGTATTGCCGTTTTTTATATCTTTTTTTACTGGCTGGGCATTAGTGAATTTCTGAGAAATGCGGATATGTGGACGAAAGGAGCTGTGATCATGCTTTTTGCACTGCCGGTAATGCTGTATTCCTTACTACAGGAAAGCCTGATGGAAGGGCAGACGTTCGGTAAAAAGATCCTGAAAATTAAAGTCATTAAGATTGACGGCTATCAGGCTGGTTTTGGCGATTACTTAATGCGCTGGCTTTTTCGTATTGTAGAATTCAGTATCGGATACGGCCTTATCGGGCTGATTGCAATTGTAGCGACTAAAAAGAACCAGCGGTTGGGCGATATGGCTGCCGGAACAGCGGTGATCAGCTTAAAGCAAAATGTCAATATCAATCATACGATCCTGCAGGAAATCGATAACGATTATGTGCCGACATATCCGTTGGTGATCAAACTTTCGGATAATGACGTCCGGATTATTAAAGAAACCTTTGAAGCGGCTTTACGCGGGCAAGACTTTAATATTATATACAAATTAAGGGAAAAAGTGGAATCGGTTGCCGGAATAAAAAGCCAGTCCGGGAACGACAGTGATTTTATACGAACAATTTTAAAAGACTACAACTACTACACCCGTAATATGTAGGCAGTATTGGTGCTTATCAAAGAATAATAAAAAGAAAAGAATGTTTCAGCTACTTGATATTTTAGGGACTATGGCTTTTGCTTTATCCGGAGCCTTAACGGCAATGAATAAAAAAATGGACCCGTTTGGTGTTTTTATAATTGCCTTTGTTACCGCTGTTGGCGGCGGTACGCTGCGGGATGTCCTTATTGGACGCACGCCTGTAGGGTGGATGCAAAATCTGGACTATGTTTACATGATTACCTTAGGGTATTTTTTAGCCTTAGTGTTCCGGAAAAGTCTGGACAAATTAAGAACTTCTTTATTCCTGTTTGATACGGTCGGTTTGGGTGTTTTCACGTTAATCGGACTCGAAAAAGGGATTGCGATCCATCTTCACCCCATTATTTGTATCGCTTTGGGTACGATGACAGCCTGTTTCGGCGGTGTTATCCGGGATATTCTGTGCAATGACATTCCGGTAATTTTCAGAAAAGAGATTTATGCTACCATTTGTATTATTGGCGGTGTTGTTTTCTTTCTTTTAAAAAAATGGAATGTAGCCGAGGATGTGTTGTATCTGACCACTTCCGTTGTGATTATCGTTATCCGGTTAATGGCTGTAAAATTCCAATGGTCGCTGCCCACTCTGGAGCACAAGGAAAACCGCTAACGCGTAAGGTATAAATACCCCGTTAACGCATCGGGATAATCCGGGTCGTTTAGTTTTAAGATATAAAAATAAGTTCCTTCCGGAGCCAGTTGATGTCCTACGCCGTCTTTAATAAAACCGCTCCAGTCATCGGAAGCATGATTGCCGCTCCATACTAATTTACCCCATCGGTTGTAAATAAAAAGCTCAAAATTCAAAAAGATATTACGCAGCCCGTCAATAAAAAAGGTGTCGTTAAGATTGTCTCCGTTTGGCGATACGGCATTATAGACGTTAGGAGGGCAGTTATAGGTGTTTAGTGTAAAAGAAGTAATGGTGTGGCAGTTTTCATCTGTAACGCGCACAAAGATTTCTTTAGGGGCATGGGCTACAAAATAATGAAACGTATTTGTTATCGGATTGATGTTATTTTCCGCATCGGCACTGCTCTCATGGAAGCTGACAGTCTGATTGGGATTGGTTTTGACGATATTTTCATAATCTGAAAAATCAAAATAACCGGAACCCATACCTTTATTGCAGACTTTTAAAGGCTCCGGAGTATTGATTTTTGGCGATATGATTGTTGTAACACTGGTGTGGAAAGTATTGTTGTCTTCGTTAATTTCTATAACCTGTTCATCCGGATCTACCACGATTTTCAAATCGAAAGGCGAAAAAACGGTTTCGGGAATCTGAACGGTTACCAACTGGCTTTCCTGTCCGTCTACCGGGATAGCGTGCAGGGTGGCAAAAGTACCAACCAGATTGTCATTGGCATAGATCTTAATTTTGGTTCCCTGCGGCAGCGCATTGGTGCTTTCCAGGTTGTAAACGGTAAAATCTATGGTTACCGCTCTGGAATTACAGGTCAGGCCAATATCGTCAATGCTTACCGTAGCGTCGGGAAGCTGGCTGTTTAATTTGGTAACGATGGCATTTACCATTACAAAATCCTGGCCGGAAGTCAGTTCTATAGCTGCTGTGGTATCGCCCACATGAATATTGTCCTGAATATCATAAATGTCCAGATCCATATTGTAAAGCACGGAACTGCCGGTGATACTGTTTGTGCCGTTAAAAGCATTGTTTGCCGGATTTAAAGGCGGATTGCTCAGTACATTACCATTAATGCGCAGGGTTTCGTTCACAGCAATATCCCTATCGCCTTCCCAGGCTAAAAACCCGATCCGGGCATTTTGATTGTCAATTACATTCAGGCTGGAAAGGGTAATGTTAATGATGTCCGGAACAGCCTGCATACCGTCATAAATATTTAACTGGTTTAACGGGAGACTGCTGTTTTCATAAACAATGATGATGGCCCAGCCGGCAAAGTTTGTTTTTCGCTGAAAATGAGCAGCGATATAGTCCGATACATCCAGGTCGGATACAGTATATTCGCCGTTTCCGGACTGCTGTACCAATGTGGTCACGTCTTTAAAAGCGCTGAAATAGCCCAATGTAATCCCCGATGTGGTTCTTTCATGGCTGAATGTCCGGTCGGCAGTGATGGGTTGATTGTTTAATTTGATGTTGAAATCTCCCGGACCGCAGCCTGCCCAATACAGATATGCCTTTTTAATACTATTTCCGGGTGCTAAATTTAAACTGGCCGATGAGGTGGTATAAACCGCCGGAACAGTCTGAAAAGAATTCTCCTGCGGATTCAGGGTATTGCCTATAAATGTAAAGTCATAACGTCCGTTGAATTGATGGTACAGACTGATGTCCTGACTCTTTGCGGAATCAGGTAAAAACAAGGAAAGAAATAAGATAATAAGGTGTAATTGTCTTATCACCGGCATTTTAATTAGCAATTAAATGGTTCTAAAAATACTAATTATTTGAATACCAAAATACTAATATGTTGTAAAATGGATGAATTCTAAAACAAAAAATTCATAAAAAAGTAGTACATTTCCAAAGTTTATAGGACTTGCGTGGAAAATTACATTATAAGAAAATACAGTAAAAAAGATTTTATTGCATGGAATGATTTTATAAATCAGGCCAAGAATGCCACATTTCTTTTTCACCGTGATTTTATGGAATACCATCAGGACCGGTTTGAAGACCATTCCTTATTGGTTTTCGAAAAAGAAAAACTTGTTGCTGTTTTGCCGGCTAATATTACCGGTAATGTACTGCATTCCCATCAGGGGTTAACCTATGGCGGACTGGTTTATTCCGATAAACTGAAACTGGAAAAAATCCTGAAGATCTTTAAAGCGGTTTTACAATTTCTGCATGAAAACGGGATTGCCACACTTTATTTAAAAATACTGCCCCACATTTATACGGCATATCCTTCGGAAGAACTGGAATACATATTGTTTCTGACTGAAGCCGAACTGATTCGAAGAGACAGTATGGCGGTAATACAGATGAACAACCCGGTCAGATTGGATAAAGGAAGGAAAGAAGGAGTGGCAAAAGGGGTGAAAAATCAATTGATAGTAAAAGAAACAACCGGTTTTGAATCGTTCTGGAACGAAATACTGGTACCCAATCTGCAAAAAAAACACGGCGCAAAACCTGTGCATTCTTTGGAAGAAATAACCGGTTTACAGGCGAAATTCCCTCAGAATATCCGGCAGTTTAATGTGTATTCCGGAGAGCAGCTTGTAGCCGGAACTACCGTATTTGAAACACCGGAAGTTGCGCATCTGCAATATATATCGGGTAATGAAACTAAAAATGAGTCGGGTAGCCTGGATTTCCTGCACCACTATTTGCTGACAAGCGTGTTCCATAATAAAAACTATTTTGATTTTGGTATTTCCAACGAAAACCAGGGGAAAAATATCAATCAGGGCTTATCCTTCTGGAAAGAAAGTTTTGGAGCCAGAACGATTGTTCAGAATTTCTATAAAGTGAATACCGCCAATTTTTCTAATCTTGACAACGTACTAATATGATACCGTTTTTAGATCTCAAAAAAATAAACCAGCCTTATGAACCGCTTCTGAAAGAGAAATTCGAATCTTTTTTAGCAGGCGGATGGTATATTTTAGGAAATGAAGTGAAAACATTTGAAGCCGGTTTTGCAGCCTACTGCGGTGTGAAATACTGCATAGGCGTTGGAAACGGACTGGATGCTTTAACGCTTATTTTAAAAGCGTATATCGAATTGGGAAAACTCCGGAAAGGGGATGAGGTTATCGTACCGGCGAATACATATATCGCCAGTATTTTAGCTGTTTTGCAGGCGGATCTGGTTCCGGTATTGGCAGAACCCGATCCGGATACATACAACATCAGCCCGATAGCGATGGAAAAAGCGGTCAGCCCGAAAACGAAAGCCGTTTTAGCGGTTCACCTGTACGGGCAATTGGCGGATATGAACCGGATTATGGAACTTGCGGAACAGCATGACGTATTGGTCATTGAAGATGCAGCCCAGGCGCATGGTGCCGTTTTAAACGGAAAGAAAGCGGGTAATATCGGTCATGCTGCCGGATTTAGTTTTTATCCTGGGAAAAACCTGGGCGCTTTGGGCGATGCCGGTGCGGTTACTACAAATGATGAAGCCCTGGCTAAGATGATTTCCGCTTTACGTAATTACGGCTCGGAAGTGAAATATATCAACGACTTTATAGGCGTAAACAGCCGTTTGGATGAATTGCAGGCCGGCGTTTTAAATATAAAATTACCTGCTGTTGATGCCGAAAATCAGCAACGAAGAAAAATCGTAAAGCGCTATCTGGCGGAGATTAACAACCCGAAAATTGCGTTGCCTTATTATGACGGTTCTGAAAATCATGCCTTTCATCTGTTTGTTGTGCAAACAGCAAACCGGGATATGCTGGCGGCATATTTAAAGGAAAACGGTATCGGTACACTGATACACTATCCGGTTCCGCCGCATCAGCAAAAAGCATTGCCGCAGTTTCATGGTTTGTCTTTCCCGATCACCGAAAAAATACACCGGGAAGTTTTGAGTATCCCGCTCCATTCGGCTTTGACCGATACGGAGATTACACATATTATTCAGATGTTAAACCAATATTAGCTTGCGGTATAACAAAGAAATATTGAAGTCCACCTTGTTTAAAGTAACCTCTTTAAACAGCATCAGCGTATTATTGAAAATAGGCATAGGACTGATTACTTCAAAAATTATTGCTGTTTTCGTAGGCCCGAACGGCATGGCGCTCGTGGGGAATCTCCGGAACTTCCTGTCGTCAATAGAAACGGTTGCTACCCTTGGATTTCAAAACGGAACGGTAAAATATGTAGCCGAAAATAAAGCGGATAATGAGGCGCTGAAAAAGATCATTTCAACGGTTTTTATAACCTTGGTGTTTACCGCATTGGCAATCAGCTTACTCTTGTTTTTCGGAGCAGATTACTGGAATACCCGTTTGTTTGGAAGCAGTTTTCAATATAAAGCCATTTTTAAGGTTCTGGCATTGGCCTTGCCCTGGTATATAGTGAATGTATTGCTGGTTTCGATCATTAATGGTCTGGGGCAGTTTAAACGGGTGATTTATATCGCAATATTCGGAAACCTGATCGGATTGCTGTTATCTGTAGTGCTGATCAGCCAGTTCCGGACTTTCGGGGCTTTATTGTCGGTTGTGCTCACACCGTCTTTACTGTTTTTCGTTTCGTTTTATTACATCAATAAAGAATATGCGTTTCTGAAAAATATAACTTACCGGTCATTTGATTCCGGAGTTATCCGGTTAATGTCGTCTTATACTTTAATGACATTGGTTTCGGGCTTTGCCGGACCTTTGGTGTATCTGGCAATACGGAATAATGTTATTGAAACGATTGGGATCAAAGAAGCCGGATATTGGGAAGCAATAAGCCGGATATCGTCCTATTATTTAATGTTTATCGGGACTTTATTGTCGGTGTATTTCTTGCCGAAACTGGTTGAAGCACAAAATAATACCGAAACGAAAAAAGTGTTTTGGAGCTATTATAAAACCATTATGCCGTTGTTTGGTTTAGGACTGTTACTGGTTTACGGGTTAAAGGATTTTCTGATTACCCTGCTGTTTACAGCTGATTTTAAACCGGTTTCCGAATTGTTTTTCTGGCAATTGGCCGGTGACTTTTTTAAAGGTGCTTCGCTCATCCTGGGTATGCAGTTTTTTGCAAAAAAGCTCACCAGGGATTTTATTATTACCGAGATTACCTCACTGCTGATTCTTTATATCGCCAGCATTTACTGTATCAACGCTTTTGGCATCAAAGGAGTGGTTATAGGGCATACGATAACGTATTTTGTTTATTTATGTGTTTTGGGTGTTTATTTTAGGAATAAACGCTAATATTAATGTATAAATATTCTCATTTTGTGCTTTTTGTTTGAAATATTAAGTTTATTTGTGATACTAACCTTAATAAAAAAAAATGAAAAAGTATTTACTTATTAGTTTGATTTATGTGTTGTCTGTATCGGTTTTGAAAGCACAGAATAATGTTTTTCCAATCAATGGAAACGTAGGAATAGGAACTACTTCTCCTCAATCAAAATTAGAGGTGATTGGAAATGTTAGAGCCACTTCAGTGACTGCAGATCAAAATTTACCTGACGGACAAAACTTTATAAATGCAGATGAAAGATTTTATAAATCTTCTGTATTGAATTTTGGTCAATTGGTTAACGGATCTACAACATGGAGAACATTAAAATATTTTGATTTTCCTAAATCCAATTTTGATACTAAATCGTCGGTTTATTTTGGTATAGAAGATAGAGGTAATTTTGGAAGGTACCGATTTATTGCTGAAACAGGCGGGAATACCCAGATGATTATGTTGAATAAAGCGCAACAGGAAACAATGAAAATTTTTGAAGATGGAAATGATAATGTATATATGCATTTTCCTAAGACAAATTCGAGAGTAGTGATAGGTGGTTTTGGAGATTATTTGCCACAACATAAGTTTGTGGTTAGAGGAAGCTCAAAAATTGAAGGGAATATATTAACTGATGCTAATATAGGAATTGGGTCTAGTAATTTCACTGATGGTGTTGATACTTACAGGTTATCGGTTAATGGAGCCGTAAGAGCACATAGGGTAAAAGTATATACTACTTGGGCAGATTATGTTTTTGAGTCGGATTATAATTTACCTACTTTGCAACAAGTGGAAAAACATATTAAAGAAAAAGGACATTTAAAAGATATCCCATCTGCTAAAGAGGTAGAAGAAAATGGAATAGAATTAGGTGAGATGAATAAATTATTACTGCAAAAAGTAGAGGAACTTACTTTGTATATAATTGAAATGAATAAAGAATTGCAAGCTGTGAAAAGTCAATTAAAGAAAGACTAATCATGAAAAAGCATTTATTAATATTTTTAGTTATATTTTTTATTACCTCAGATTTATATTCACAAGGCGATAAAGAAATAAAGGCTTATTATCTTGAGATTCCGAATCTCAATAATGTACCTAAAGTAATTGCACAAAATGGAAAAATCTCTTTAAACTTTAAAGATGTAACGTTAACAGAATTATTCAGCAATTATACAGTAACGGATTTTAAACTGGCGTTTCCAGGAGCAAATAGCGAATTACTGAAAGTTGTATATGTAATTGGGTGCAATCCTGCTTTAATTGAAAAAATTGAAGCTGATTACAGTAGTTATTTTGGCAGACATGAAGCGATAAGGCCTATTGAACTATTGTATATTCCAAATGATATGGTGGTTTCTGGAAGTTCTGCGATGGCACAGCCAGAACTTAGTTTTGTTGGTGCTCCCCAAGCTTGGGACATCTCTAAGGCAAATAATGTGGCTATTGGTATAGCGGAACAGATGAACGTGAGCCATGAAGATCTGTTGGGAAAAAGCGTTAATGTAATTGGATCCAATCCTTCAGCTTTATCAATGGGACATGGAACGCAGGTAGGACTAATTGCTGGCGCGGCGACAGATAATGGTATCGGGATGGCAGCGATGGGATTTAACGCAACTATAAAATCTGGGGAGGGATTTTCAGCACTTATCCCTATCGCAAATAGTGGAGCAAGAGTCATTAATATGAGTTGGGGGAGCTGTAATAAAATGCCTTTAGAGTCTCAATATGGGCAATTAATAATTGATCAGGTTTGGAATAGTGGAGTTGTACTTGTTGCTGCTGCTGGTAATGGACAGCATAGCTGTTCTCTTGGCCCGGATATAGATCATTATCCGGCATCATTAAATCATGTTATTTCTGTAACAGTTGTTGGGCATGAATTTAATATTGGTACAGCGGGAACGGAGCCTAAAAACTGGAAAGATGTACATTTGAACCCATATCCTCCTTATAACGGAACCCATAATATTAATGTGGATTTATCAGCTCCAGGTAGAAACATATTAACCGGAGGGGCCTATTCAAATAATACGGCAACTTATGCTTATGGAGGAGGAACTTCTTTTTCTGCACCTATGGTTACCGGTACCGTTGGTTTAATGTTTGGGATTAATCCGTGTCTTTTTCCAGATGAAATTGAAAGTATTTTAAAATTGACAGCTTTTAAAAATGATACGATTCCAGATAACTTACCATACTTAGGGAGATTAGGAGCAGGAAGATTAGATGCTTACCAAGCAGTAAAAATGGCAAAAGATATGGGATTACCTTTGGGGACGGTTGAGGTAAAGAATAGAATAATTGATAGATGGGATTTTAATCTAAGGACAGCCCCTTATAAAATTAAGATGCAGGATAATTATGTCACCGGTAATGCAACACTTGATTTTACTTCTAGAAATAATATTGAAATTTTAAGTGGCGATTATTATCCAGGTAGTACAGGATTTGTTGACTTGAAAGTGAAATCTGTTAATGAAATCTGTAATGTGCCAACACAAATAAATCCAAAACAGCGTAATCTTGATAAAAATGTAAATACAGGATTAGGAAACTTAACTAATTTATACCCTAATCCAAATAACGGCTCTTTTACAATTAGTTTAAGTTCAGAAACAAAAGAGGAAGTTGTTTTAGAAATTTATGATATTTATGGAAAATTAGTTTACAGTTCTGTACAAAAGGGGACAACTTTTGACGTAAATGTTTCTAATTTATCTGCCGGAATGTATTTGGTAAAAATGCTGGGTGATAGTTATAATGAAACAATTAAATTCATGAAAAAATAATGAAAGAAAGAGAAGTAATTTACTTCTCTTTCTTTTTTTTCCATTCGGAAATATACCTTTCAGCAATCATTTTATAATGGTGCTCCTTTTCAATAAAAGAACGGGCTCTTTTTCCAATTGCGCTAATCTCTTCCGGATTTTGGATCAGGCAGGTTAATTCATTTACGAGCTCGTCAACATCAGGCGTTGCATTGATCGCTACTTTTTCATGGAGGTGGAAATAGGCAGTAAACTCTGTTTCGGCTCCGGTAAAGACCACTTTTCCTTTGGTCATCGCTTCCAAAGCATTATATCCCTGGTCGAATCCGTAAACCTGATCCAGTACGATATGGGCGCGGTTATAGGAATTGATATAGGTACTGTAAGGAACGTTTTCGGTAATGAGCAGTTCCACCTGTTCCGGGAATCGTTGTTGAATAATAGCCAATGCCTCTTCAAAATAGGAAATGCCCTTTTTGATATAACTGAGCCTGTTGATCCCTAAAAAGATGACCACCTTGCCGCTGATCTCGTTTTCCCGGAATAAAAGGGTATCGGTATTGATCGGATTCGGAATAAAAGCAACGGAATACTGCATTGCTTCCATCGGAATCTTATAATCCATGTCGGAAACAATTATGCTATTGCAATGAGTTGTCAGCCAGTTGAATACTTTCCGGTAATCGGGACGGGTGTATTTTAAAGAAAATGCGAACTGTTTTTGTAACGAACGGTCTTGCAGATAGGGGGTTAATACCGAATAGCGGAGTTCGTCTTTAAGCAAATAGTCGTTCACAGCTGTTTCATCACCACAAACCAAAAGGGAAATGCTGTTCCTGTTTTGGGAGAACAACTTTTTGTACAGCCATAAACTTGCTTTGGGATGTGTTTCAAGCGCATCGGAATTAATCAGCTGAATATGGTCGAAACCTTTTAGTTTGGGCAGGAGAAAATAAAAGCGGATGGCCCGTTCGGTCTTTTCCAGGTCGAAACCGGTAAACCGGTAAACCGCATTCTTGAATTTCCGGACTACCCAATAACGGGTTGTAAACTGAGCGCGGAGCGAAAAATCTACATCATAATTTTTGAAATTATCTCCGGAACCGATTAAAGTAACGTCATGTCCTAAAGCAGACAGTCCTTCCTTTAAAGAATTGTGAAGCCGGCTGTATTCGCCAATTAAAAGTATTTTCATTACCGATGTAGAAATTTTTATATTTGTGTAAATATAAAAACAAATTGGAGAACGCATTTAAAAATGAAGATTTAGAAATTTTGATTGCCACGATGAATCGCAATTCACTGGATTTCTTAAATCAGCTGTTTCCGTTTGCTTCTTATACCGGTTTTCGGCTGCTGATTGTTAATCAGACGGATGAAAACTGTTTGCTACACTCCGATTATCCAAATGTAAGGGTGATCAATTCGTTTGAAAGAGGACTTTCAAAAAGCCGTAATCTGGCACTTCAAAACGCGCTTGGAAAAATTGTGCTGATTGCCGATGACGATGTGATTTACCCGGAAAATTTTCAGCAAAAGATCATTCAGGCTTATAATAACAATACAGAAGCTTCCATTATCTGTTTCCGGACCCAGACCAAAGAGGGTAAACTGTACAGTAAATACCCGGCAGAAGGGAAGGAACTGAACAGCCGGAAGCTCAATAAAATACTGTCCATTGAAGTTACGGCAAACCGGGAGGCGCTACAGGCAAAGAATTGTGTGTATAACGAGTGGTTTGGTCTGGGAGCAAAATTTGAAGATGCCGAAACGCTGTATTTTCTTCGCCGGGCATTTTATAGCGGTTTGAAACTGTTTTTCTGCCCGGAAACCATTGTTGTGCATGAAAGTTATTCTTCCAGTGATGCGGTGGCTTCCGACAGGCTGATCTATGCGAAAATGGCCGGATTTTACAAACGGTTTGGTTTTGGCGCCTATTACTATCTTCTAAAGTATATGTTCTTCCTGATCCGGAAAAATTATACCCCATTAGCACAGATTAAATCAAAATTTTTAGTAGGTTTAAGAGGAATTAAAGACTATAAATTTCTCCTTAATACGAAAGCAGATAAAGTATATGAATAAGAATACACCCATAGCAGTATTTATCGATATTCCTAAAATAACAGACCCCAGAGGGAATCTTGCGGTTATTGAGAAAAACACGGTACCGTTTGAAGTAAAGCGTATCTATTATCTGTTTGATGTTCCGAGCGGGGCATATCGCGGCGGACATTCGCATATTGAGCAAAAAGAGTTTTTAATAGCGCTTAGCGGCAGTTTTGACGTGGTTCTGGATAATGGCAGTCACAAGGAAAAAGTAACGCTAAACAGACCGGATAAAGGCCTGCTGATCCGGGAAGGTATCTGGCGTGAACTGGAAAATTTTTCTTCAGGAGCAATATGCCTGGTGGTTTCTTCCGATGTTTTTGCCGAAGAAGATTATATACGCGAATACAAGGACTTTTTGGAATCAAAAAGCCGTTAAACGGATATTCTTTCGTTCCAGAAACCCTTTGAACTGCTGTAGTAAAACTAATATTTGCGGCGGAAGGCGCAGCAACAAACGCTGTTTCGCCGACAGACTTTCCCTGTTAATGCTGTTTGTCAGCATGCGGTAGTTTTCAATGTCCCGATTGATCTTGCATTGAAGGGCTAATGAAAAACGATTGATATCGATCATTTTTTTGGCCGGCGGATTATTTTTTTCCATTTCGGCAAACTGCTCAAAATGGCAATGCTTTTTCATATCAAAGGTATGATGGGACAAGCTTCCGGATACATAAACGTGCCGGGCGGTAATGGCATTGTAAACCCCTATTTTATAGTTAAATCCTATACGGATCCAGTACTCGGTATCTTCACCGTTAGACAACTGTTCGTTGAAAGGGCCTATTTTTTGACGGACATTTTTATGGATAACAGTTGTAGAACCCGATAGAATAGTACGGGCAAGACTGGTTTCAAATAAATCGACTTCCTGGATTTCGGCTTCGGAAAGATGAGTATAATTGCCGGGAAAAACACCATTTCGGGTTTCCACTTCCAGTAAGGTCGTAAAAACGCTCAGGTGATTGTATTTTGATAGGGTATAGGCAATTTTTTCCAGATGCTGCGGATACCAGAAATCATCGGCATCCATAAAGGCAAAATATTCTCCTGTAGCGTTGCTCATGGCAAAATTTCTGGCCGCAGAAACACCGCGGTTTTCAGTAGAAAATAATCGTATCCTTTTATCGGATAGTGATTGGACAAGATTATAGCTGTTGTCGGTAGAGCCGTCATTAACAATAATGATTTCAAAATCAGTAAAGGTCTGATTGAAAATACTTTTTAAGGTGTTTTCAATATAGTCCTGTTTGTTGTAGAGCGGTATGATTATCGAAAAAAAAGCCATGCCCGGAATCACTTTAAAGAACAAATATAACCCAAACGGTATAAGTCAAAACAGAACAGGTTTGATTTCTTCCCTAAAATCATTTTTTTTAGCAGCGGTTCCGTAAGCAAAAAGCCTAATTTAACAATGCCGTCAAGGTAAAAACGTTTCAGCATGCGGTAGTTTTTCAATAACGAATTGATATCTTCATTCCCGGCTAACTCAGGGAGATAGTGTTTTCGTATTCTAACGGATTCCAGTGATTTCGAGAAAAACACCTCATTTTTTTCTAATCCTAAATGCCATATCGGATTGTCAATATGAAAAACAGTTCGCTGCTGTTTGTAGAGCTGGTAGGAGAAATAATTATCCATACCGTAAAAATTCTCATTGGGCAATGCTATCGAACGAAAAACAGCCTTGCGGATCATCAGGTTTCCGGAAAAGATATAATGATAAGGCCGTTCATTTCTGACAATAGCAGTATGCGACTCCCGGTAAGTACCGAATTTCCATCTCAGGTGTGTTGCGGCATCATCATGTGTACGGGCATATTGGTAGCCTCCGAAAACCACATCGTTAGACTTACTGATCGCATTGATATAGTTTAGCAGAAAAGTGTCCGAAACCGGCAATACATCAGCATCAAGCAGCAATAGCCAGTTGTATTCTGCTTTTTCAGCAAGTAAATTACGGGTGTACGTACGGCCTAAGTTTTTCTCATTTTTATAATAACGGAAACAAGAATATTTGTCTGCTAAAGAACTGTTTTTAGCGGTACTGTTTTCATCATTGGAACAATCATCCCAACCGATTATTTCGAAGGGAATATTCATGACTTTTCCCTGTCCGGCAATAGCGTCAACTAATTTGCTGATATCATAATTGTATATTGGGATAAGTATTGAGAGCATGATGAATGGTAATGGACGATAATTTTACAAATAAAGGACTTTTTTTAATAATCCGGGCCACTAAAAGAGAAAGAACAGGCTGCCGATAAGACTTTACGCTATTGCGGATTATCCGGCTTTGATTTTAAACTTCTTTTTCTCGAAATACAAAAACACGACCAGTACCATTAAAAACTCAAAAGGATAGCTGAACCTTGCATTCGTTCCGTAGGTTACAATTGCCTGCAGGATTGATGTACATAAAATGATCAGGGTAATTACCAGTTCATGTGTTATTTTCCGGTTGCGCAGGAAATTATAAAGCTGAACGGGAATGAGCAGTATAAAAGCAATTTTCAGGAACTGCAATACCGTACTTTGGATATACCAGATGCTAATAAAAAACTTGTTGGAATAAGGAACTTTAAAATCGCGGTAATTCCAGTACATATCTACTTTCCAGAAATCGGCCCAGGAAACCAGTACCTGGTAGCAATATTCCTTCGGATTGTCGCGAATGGCTTCTTTGCTGAATTCGTTTAACTGATAGGATAAATCAACAAAAGATAAACCGGTCGTGGCAATCAGCTCGTCGTAAGCATACCAGATGCTCATCGAAACATCTTTGTTCTCTTTTTTGGCGATCTCACGGTGCTTCACGTAGATATCGCGGATTGTTTTGTATTTATCAGGCGTTTTTTCGGCAAAATGCACACAGTTCTGCGCAATGTTTATGCCGTAAAAGGTTGTAGGAACAAAATAACCGGTATTGATTTTATTGACATAGGACCAGCCGAAGAAACACATCAGCGGAAAGATCAGGATAACGATTCTTTTGTTGATGATCCGGCGGAGTGTAAAACCTTTCAGTACAGAAAAAGCATAAAAAAGAAAAGGCAGGAAAAAATAAAAAGGCTTGATCAGTACCAGGAAACCAAACAAAAAGCTCAGCAAAAACATCATTTTTAACGAACAATTCTCAAAAAAATACTTCAGGAAAATATAGAAAATCAACGTGATTACGAAAAAAGTGAGGGATTCGGTCAGGATTGCCGTTTCATAAAAAAGTACATGTAAAATACTGTTCAGGAACAGTGCTATAAAAAACGACTTCTCAGGGCTGAACTTTAAAAGCAGTACATTCCTGTAAACCAGTATGCAGCTGAAAATACCAAGTATAAATTGCAGTAAAACGGTAAGACTTAAACTATTTCCGGCCAATACCAAAAGCAACGGATATCCCGGGCTTCTTTGTCCGTTATAACCGGAAAGCTGGTTGTTTGCCAATAGATTGGCTAATTCGATATACCCTTCAGAATCGGGAAATATGGTAATGTGCTGGTAAAGGCTGATAATAAAAATACGGATTAAAATACCCGACAGGATCAAAGCACTAACGGGATTTTTTAAAGCAAGATTTAAAAGCCTTTTAATCATATTTTTGGTAAATTTTGAGCAGCTGAAAAGGAAAGCCGAATAAATCTTTCAGGGTAATTTTACTGGCTCCTTTTTCAATCCAGGTATTTAAACTGTATTCATATACCTGGTTGGTGAAATTTTTATTCCCTTTTTTATACCGTAAAAGCAGTTCCACATCAAAAAGCCATCGGGTCAGGAACGGCTGTTCGAATAATTGTACGGCTAACTGTTGCTCGATTATTTTTGCACCGCACTGTGTATCGTAAATGGGCGTTTTTAAAATAAAATTGCTGACAATTGTTGCAAAAACACGTCCGAAATAATGACGGTACTGGTAGCGTACAATCTGGCTTCCCATTTTTTTAATACGGCTTCCCATAATAAAATGATACTCCGGATTTTCACCGGCAAAGGCAAGCATTTTAATCAGTTCCATTATGGGTGTGGCTAAATCGGCATCAAGATAACCGATATAGGCATATTGATCCGTTGGCGCATTCAGAACAGCGGTGCGGATTGCTGCTGCTTTTCCGGCATTTTCCGGCAAAAGCAGTGTACTCACATTAGCGTATGCCTGCTGAAAAGCCATTAAAACGGAAGCAGTAGTATCGGTACTGCCGTCATTAACTAATAAAAAATCGGTTGAAGCATATTCCTGAAAGGCCGTGGTATAGTCATGTATTGCAATGCGCTCGCTTTCATTGTAAAACGGGATTATCAATAATGCTTTGGGTATCTTCATGATATTTTAAACCGTTCTCTGAACTACTTCAAACAACGTTTGGTCTTCACATTTCAGTGTTTTAGACGGGTATTTCATCAATAAAGCATAGTCGTGGGTAGCCATCAGGATTGTTTTTCCGTTCTGGTTGATTTTCTTTAAAACTTCCATCACTTCCACACTCGTTTGAGGATCCAGATTTCCGGTAGGCTCATCGGCAAGGATTAATTCCGGATCATTCAGCAATGCTCTTGCAATTGCAATACGCTGCTGCTCTCCTCCGGATAACTGATGCGGCATTTTTTTACTGAAATTTTTCATGCCCACTCTGTCCAGCACTTCATCAATCTGTACCCGCATTTCCTCTTTTTCAATCCAGCCGGTTGCTTTTAAAACAAACTCAAGATTGTCAAAAACATTTCGGTCCGGAAGCAATTTGAAATCCTGGAAAACAATGCCTAACTTACGTCTTAAGTAAGGAATATCTTTCTCTTTTAAAGTCTTCAGATCATAGTCTACAATCGTTCCTTCACCTTCCGTTAAAGGCAGATCGGCATATAACGTTTTCATAAAACTACTTTTCCCGGAACCTGTTTTTCCAATGATATAAATGAAATCACCATTTTTTACATCGAGATTCACATTGGCTAAAACCACATTATTTTCTTGATAAATAGTTACATCTTTTAGGGAAAGAATCGTTTGCGACATAATCAGAATGTTTTATTTTGGTAAAAGTAATAAGTAAACATACTCAATCAAAATTTAAAATAAAAATTAAGCCGATTTTATTTTTGAAAGAATTTATTTGGTTTGGTTTTTGTGGGAAACTCTTGCAATAAACAAAAGTAGACCCACGTTAATACAAGTATATTTTGATATATTTGATTTTTAAAAAAAGAAACAATGCGAAAATTAGATAGGCTGTTATTTATTTCTCTCACATTAGGTGCAATGAATCTTGCTGCACAACAATCCAACATCTATACCCATGATTTAGTCGATTATCAAAGAGCGTTAACGCTTTATAAAGACAAACAATATCAGGCGGCTCAGATTCTTTTTGACCGGGTGAAAAGCAACAATGCAAACACCGATGTAAAAGCGGATTGTGCTTACTACAGCGCTAATTGTGCGATTCGACTGGAACAGACAGGAGCAGACCAGTTAATGGAAGATTTTGTAGAAGACTATCCAACGAGTACCAAACAAAATCAGGCCTATATTGAAGTGGCCCATTATTATTTTGACCAGGGAAATTATGTTCAGGCATTGAAATGGTTTGATAAAGTGGATGAAAATGCCATGACAGTAAGCGATAAGGAACGCTACAATTTCCAGAAAGGATACAGCTATTTCACCGCAAAAAATAAAAAAGAAGCCGAAAAATACTTCAATAAAGTGGTTAATTCCAAAGAATACGGCTCGCAGGCGAAGTACTATTTAGGCTATATGGCCTATGAAACGGATAACTATAAAGATGCCAATCAGTATTTCGACCAGGTAGCCGATAAAGATAAATACAAAGAGAAAATGTCCTACTTTCAGTCGGATATGAACTTTAAACTGGGCAATTTTCAGAAAGCGATCGATCTGGGTATCCCGCAATTGTCAAAATCGGATGCCAACGAAAAATCCGAACTGTCCAAAATTATCGGCGAAAGCTATTTCAACCTGAAACAGTATGATAAAGCCCTTCCGTACCTTTTGGAATACAAAGGAAAAAAAGGGAAGTGGAACAACACCGATTTTTACCAGCTGGGGTATGCCTATTACAAAGCCGGAGATTATGAAAATGCCATTGCGCAGTTCAATAAAATCATCAACGGCCAGGATGTCGTAGCGCAAAATGCATACTACCATCTGGGAGAAAGTTATCTGAAAACCGATAAAAAACAACAGGCCTTAAATGCATTCAAAAATGCCTCCGAAATGGAATTTGATACCAAGATCCAGGAAGATGCCTATCTGAATTATGCCAAACTGAGCTACGATATCGGGAACCCGTACCAAAGTGTGCCGGAAGTACTGATGGCGTATCTGAACAAATACCCGAATACTTCCTATAAACAGGAAATAGAATCCCTGCTGATCAACTCGTATATCACATCCAAAAACTATAAAGAAGCTTTGGTACTGCTGGAAAAGAGCAAAACTCCGGAAAACAAACTGGCGTATCAGAAAGTAACGTTTTACAGGGGATTGGAGCTGTATACAGACGGAAATTACAATGAAGCGCTGGCGCTGTTCAAAAAATCAATCGCAGAACAAAGAGATGCTAAATTTACCACACGGGCAACTTTCTGGAAAGCGGAAACGGAATATGTGCTGAATCAGTTTAGTGAGGCATTGATCAGTTTTAAACAGTTTTTAGGGAGTGCGGAAGCAAAAGGCACACCCGAATATAAAAATGCCAATTACGATTTAGCCTATACCTATTTCAAAACGAAAGAATACGAACAGGCGGCAAAATACTTCCAGGAATACATCAATATGGCCAAAGACGATAAGGTTCGTTTAAATGACGCCTATCTGCGAATGGGTGACAGCTATTTCGTGACAACAAAATACTGGCCGGCTATGGAGGCCTACAATAAGGTAATCGACCTGAAAAGTGTGGATGCGGATTATGCCTACTTCCAGAAAGCCATTTCATACGGATTTGTTTCCAGAAATGATAAAAAAGTAGAAGAACTGAACGCCTTTTTAAAAGCTTATCCAAATTCTAAATATGCCGATGATGCCCTGTATGAGTCAGGAAATACCTATGTAACGCTTAACAATACCGATAAAGCGCTGCAGGCATACGAGCGCCTGATTACGGATTATAAAACCAGTTCGTATGCTGCAAAAGCGATCTTAAGACAGGGACTGATTTACTATAACGCCGAAAAAGACCAGCAGGCATTAACAAAACTGAAAAAAGTAGTTGCCGAATATCCGAGAACACCGGAAGCATTGGAAGCCGTTTCCACCGCCCGTTTGATCTATGTAGATACCGGAAAAGTAGACGAATATGCAACCTGGGTAAAAACACTGGATTTTGTGGACGTAACCGATGCCGATCTGGATAAAACATCCTATGAAGCAGCCGAAAAACAATACCTGCAAAACAACCTGAAACCGGCAATCTCCGGATTTACAAGCTATCTGGCGAATTTCCCGAACGGAATTTCGGCCCTGAAAGCCAATTTCTACCTGGCACAGGCTTATTTTGCCGAAGGTTTAGGCAATAACGCCATTCCAAACTACGAATATGTAATTGGAAAATCCCGTAACGAATTTACCGAACAATCCCTGGCAAGACTATCGGAAATCGTATTGAAGAAAAACGATTACGCAAAAGCGATTCCGGTTTTAAAACGACTGGAAACGGAAGCAGACTTCCCGCAAAACGTCACTTTTGCCCAATCCAACCTGATGAAGTCATATTACGAGCAAAAAGACTATCCGAACGCGGTAATTTATGCCGATAAAGTTTTGGCAAACTCCAAAATAGAAGACAGAATTAAAAGTGATGCCCAGATTATCGTGGCACGTTCGGCTATCAAATCCAATGATGAGACAAAAGCAAAAGTAGCCTATGCAAAATTGCTGACCATTGCCAAAGGAGAACTGGCAGCGGAAGCCTTGTATTATGATGCCTACTTTAAAAACAAAGACGGAAAATTTGAAGCCTCCAATACTGCTGTTCAGAAACTGGCGAAAGACTATTCCGGATACAAATATTTTGGAGCAAAAGGACTGATTATTATGGCTAAGAACTTTTACGGATTAAAAGACAGTTTCCAGGCAACCTACATACTGGAAAGCGTGGTGAAAAACTTCGCCAATTACCAGGATGTAGTGGATGAAGCCAATAAAGAACTAACATTTATTAAGTCGGAAGAAGCAAAACGTAACTCATCAATTACCAATTAAGCCTGTAAAAAAACAGCGTCTTAATAGTAAATATTCAAAATATGACAAAGACATTTCAATATAAAATCGCAGTAATACTACTTTTAACAGGAGGGCAAGCCCTGTTTGCTCAGAAAAAAGATGAAAACCTGGGAACAGAAGTGGTAAACGTAGTAAAACCCTATACGCCTACAATATCGGATGCTTTTAAAGTAAAGGAAACCCCGACAATTGAGGATGAAGACAATACTCAGAAAAAAGAAATCCAGTACAACATTTTCTCTTTTCCGGTAGCGTCCACTTTTACGCCATCCAAAGGAAAAGCGGCAGGTGTGGACAAAGCGCAAAAAGAAAAACTGTACAACAACTACGCTACATTGGGCTTTGGAAACTACGCTACGGTGAACGGAGAATTGTTTGTAACGAAGAACCTAAGCAATACCGAATATGTGGCCGGAATGTTCCGCCACCTGTCTTCACAGGGTGGTATTAAAGATGTGATTCTGGATGACAAATATTCCAAAACATCTTTGGACCTTACTTACGGAAGCAAGCAGCGGGATTTTAACTGGAATGCCGATCTGGGGTACCAGCATCAACTGTACAATTGGTATGGCTTGCCAACTGATTTCCTGCCGTTTGATGAAGCGGCAATGGCCGGTGTGAATGTACAGCAAACGTACCAAACACTAACTCTGGGCGCAAGACTGGGCATGAAAGACAGCTACTTCAACGAAGCATCGTTACAATTCAAACGATTCTGGGATGCCAAAGGAAGTGCGGAAAACCGCTTTTTTGTAAAGCCGTCAATTGACTTTGACTTCAAAGACCAGAAATTCAAAGCCGATTTTGTAGTGGATTATGTGGGCGGAAATTTTGAAAAAGACTATTACAACCTTCCGGAAAGCGAAATGAAATACAGCTACCTGAATTTTGGAGTACAGCCAAGTATCTTATTGCAGCAGGGCGACCTTTCGGTACAGGCCGGTGCCGGACTTTTTTACAATGTTGGTAAACTGAATAACGAAAGTGAAGGTAAATTCTATATTTATCCGCAGGTAAAAGCATCCTATAAAGTTGTTGGCGATGTAATGATTGCCTATGCCGGAGCGGAAGGCGGATTAAAACAAAACACCTATGCCGATTTTGTAGGCGAAAACCAGTTTGTAGCTCCTAACTTAGTTATTGCACCCACAAGTGAGCAATATGATATCTATGTGGGATTAAAAGGAAAACTGGCAAATAATGTAGCCTATAACGTGAGAGGTTCCTATAAAAGTGACGATGATAAAGCCTTTTTTACCAGCAATATTTACGACACTGCGAACACCAATACCGAAGGATATGTGTACGGAAACTCATTTGGAGTGGTTTACGATAAGCTAAAAACCATCAGCTTCTTCGGGGAATTGAAAATGGACTTCTCTAAAAACGTAACATTTGGTATTAACGGTACCTTCAACAGTTTTACAACCGATTTGCAGGAAGCATGGAATATGCCTGCAGTTAAAGTAGGAGCCGATTTCGATTTTAATATCACTGAAAAATGGTATGCCGGAACCAACATATTCTTTGTTGGAGAACGCAAAGACCAGTTCCTGTACAATGACATCGCTCTAACGGAGCCTACAGTTAAAACGGTAACACTGGATAGTTATTTTGACTTAAATGCCCACGTAGGTTACAAACACAACCAACGCCTTACGGGTTATCTGAAAGCGAATAATCTGGCAAGCCAGAATTACCAGCGTTGGCTGAACTATCCGGTACAGGGATTCCAGTTCCTGATCGGGGCAAGCTACAAATTCGATTTCTAAACCGGAAAATATACTACGGAAAGTCCTGTAAAGCACGATGCTTTACAGGACTTTTGTTTTTAAAGCGATTCCCTGAAAATAAATCAGATATTTTGTTTCTTTGTATTTCACCGTAATACCTGAAAATGACATTCAAACAAAAAATACTCCAACACCATATCGTTTTATTACAGGACAAAATCGATGTTTTTCGGGACATGATTTCCGGATTGGCAGAAGATGCACAAAATGATGCCAAAGGATCTGCAGGAGACAAACACGAAACCGCCCTGTCCATGATGCATCTGGAACAGGAAAAATTAAGTGCAAAACTCAAGGAAGCCATCAGCCAGAAAGCCATCCTTGAAAAAATAGACGGTACACTGGTAACCGCTAAAATAACTGTAGGGAGCCTGATTAAAGCAAACGGAATGTACCTGTTTATGAGTGCGGCACTGCCCAAAATAACCATAGACGGCACGACCGTTATTGCCCTTTCACCCCAATCGCCTTTAGGGAATAAACTGATGGGCGGAGCCGTTGGCGAAACCTTTGAAATCAATACTTCCCGGTACACTATCGAAAGTGTGGCATAAATAAAATAAGAATGAAGATACAATACATTATAGCTGCCTTTTGTGCAGTCACAACCCTGGTAAATGCGCAAAAAAAGCAGGAAGCCGATTTAATTGTTTCGGATGCGAAGATCTATACGGTAAATAAAGACTTCCAATTGGCGGAAGCATTAGCGGTAAAAGACGGAAAAATAATTGCAATCGGAAACAAAGCGGATATCGCTAAAAAATTCAGTGCCAAGAAAGTCATCGTTGCCAAAGATAAATTCATCTATCCCGGATTCTATGATGCGCATGCCCATTTTTACGGACTGGGGATGAACATGCAGGCGGTTAACCTGAGAGGAACGCAAAGCTATCAGGAAATTATAGACCGTATCCTGGCTTTTCAAAAAGAGAAAAAACAAACCTTTATTCTGGGAAGAGGATGGGACCAGAACGATTGGAAAGTAAAGGAGTTTCCAACAAAAGAACTGTTGGATAAACACTTTCCCGATATACCGGTTGTGCTCACCAGAATTGACGGACACGCCATGCTTGTTAACAGCAAAGCACTCGAACTGGCAGGTATTACAACCAAAACCAAAACCCAGGGCGGACAGATCGAAATAAAAGACGGTAAACTCACCGGGATTCTGGTAGACAACCCGATGGAACTGATCTCGGCAATTATTCCGAAACCTTCCCGTAAAACGCAGATCAGCGCTCTGGTAGATGCTCAGAAAGAAATGTTCAAATACGGGCTGACCACCATTAACGAAGCCGGATTGGAACGGGAAGTGATTGATTTGATCGACAGTCTGCAGCAGGAAAAAATTCTGGACATCAACATTTATGCAATGGTAATGGCTACCCGCGAAAATGTGGACCATTATACCCAATTGGGAATCTATAGAACAGACAAACTGAATGTCCGTTCGTTTAAATTTATGGGCGATGGCGCATTGGGTTCCAGAGGAGCCTGTTTGCACCTGCCATATTCCGACAAGCCGAAACAATTTGGAGCATTGCTGTCGCCAATTCCGACCATCAGGGAAATAGCCCAACAAATTGCCGGTTCCGATTACCAGATGAATTCCCATGCTATTGGCGACTCTACCAATACGGTATTGCTGAAAATCTATAAAGAAGTACTGGAAGGAAAACCGGATCGCCGCTGGAAAATAGAACATGCCCAGATCATGAGAGAACAGGATTTCGACTATTTTAAGCTGGGAATCATTCCTTCCGTGCAGCCTACGCATGCCACTTCCGATATGTACTGGGCAGAAGACCGGTTGGGGAAAAAACGGCTGAAATATTCGTATGCCTATAAAACCATGCTTGAAAAAGCCGGATTGATAGCTTTGGGAACAGATTTCCCGATTGAAGAAGTAAACCCGATGTACACGTTCTATGCCGCAGTGGCGCGTAAAGACCTGAAAAACTTTCCGGATAACGGATTTCAGATGGAAAATGCGCTAACGAGGGAGCAAACCTTAAAAGGAATGACCATCTGGGCGGCTTATTCGGATTTTGAAGAAAACGAAAAAGGAAGCCTGGAAGTAGGAAAATGGGCGGACTTTGTTATTTTTGATGTGGACATTATGACCATGGATATTGACGGAATTCCGTATGTACAACCTGTAAACACTTTTGTACAAGGAAAACAGGTGAAATAAATTGTGCGGTTATTTTATTTACAAAAGACATGATAACATTAACGATCATTTTGATTTTTTCGGGCGTGACCTATTTCTTTATGAAGAAAAATAAAGAAAATCCTTCTGTGAAACAGCATACGGAGGAACGGAACTATACCATTGACGAACGGTATAATGCCGAAAAAGTACGCAAACAAAAAGAAGTCGACCGTATACTTGAAAAAATAAGCCGGAAAGGAATGGAGTCGCTCCATGCGGACGAAAAGAAGCTGCTGGAAGACTATTCCAAAACATTAAAATAAATCCTTTTGACGGAAAATAACCCCGTAATAGCCAAAGCCCGGACGATTGTCCGGGCTTTTTGATTTTAAAAACACTAAAGTGAACCCGGAACCGGGCAGGAGTAAATTATAATCTATAATCAAAACACACCGTAAAGAATGCTTTATGTTTTGATTTAACTCTAAATACCTTATTTTGGTTTTAAATTATAACTATATAATTATTTTTACTTTTTAATTAAAACTAATAAAGGCAATTTTGTTTCGTAATAATAACCAATTAAAGATAAAGTTATGTGCGGGATATTAGCAGTTATAGGAAAAGGGACAGAAGCGGCATTGGTAAAGCAATTGTCGAAAAGAATGTCCCATCGCGGACCGGATGAAAGTGATTTACACCTTACCGAAAAAGGACATTTTTTAAGTCATGAGCGTTTGTCGATTGTCGATTTGCATACCGGAAAACAACCCATTCAGGGAACCGGTTCGGCGTGGATGGTTCACAACGGGGAAATCTATAATCACCAGAAACTGCGTGATACTGTTTTAAAGCACCATACTTTCCGCACAACTTCCGACTCGGAAGTGATTGTACATCTTTATGAAGAATACGGCTATGAATTTTGCGATATGCTCGACGGAATTTTTGCCTTTGTGGTTATTGATGGCGATGATTTTATAGCCGGGCGTGATCCGCTGGGCGTAAAGCCGTTATATTACGGGATTGATGCACACGGGGCGATCTATTTTGCTTCCGAAATGAAAGCATTGGCAGACCAGTGCAAGTCGTTTGCCGCCTTTCCGCCGGGACATTATTATTCCCCTAAAACCGGGTTTGTAAAATACTATCAGCCGCAATGGGAAGACCATACCAAAGCGGTTGAAAAACTGGATTTAAAAGCAATCCGCGAAACACTGACGGAAGCGGTTCGAAAAAGACTGATGAGTGATGTGCCGATAGGTGTATTGCTTTCCGGAGGCTTGGATTCCTCGCTGACATCATCCATCGCTTCCCGGCTGATACAGGAAGCCGGCGGACAAAAACTGCATTCGTTTTCGATCGGGCTGGATGCCGATGCACCCGATGTAATTGCAGCAAGAGCGGTAGCGGAATACCTCGGAACCGAACACCATGAAATCTATTTTACCATAGAAGAAGGAATTGAAATACTGGATACCCTGATCTGGCATCTTGAAACGTATGATGTGACCTCCATCAGAGCCAGTACGCCTATGTATTTTCTTTCCAGAGCCATAACCGAAAAAGGGATCAAAGTAGTGCTGTCAGGAGAAGGAGCCGATGAGATTTTTGGGGGCTACCTGTATTTCCGGAACGCGCCTTCGGCTGTGGATTTTCAGAAAGAAACGATTGAAAGAGTTCAGAAACTGGCTACTGCCGATTTGCTGAGAGCGGATAAGTCGACCATGGCACACGGACTGGAAGCGAGAGTGCCGTTTTTAGACAAAGCCTTTTTAAACCTTGCCATCAAAATAAAACCGGAAGAAAAACAACCGGCGACCTATGGCGGTGTTGAAAAATACATTTTGCGAAAAGCCTTTGATACTCCTGAAAAACCATATCTGCCGGAAAGTGTTTTATGGCGTCAGAAAGAACAGTTTTCAGACGGGGTGGGCTACAACTGGATCGATAAGCTGATTGCTTACGGTTCTGCCCGGGTAACCGATCAGGAAATGGAAAAAGCCGCGGAATTGTTTCCGCACAACACACCGGCCACCAAAGAAGCGTATTTCTACAGAACCATTTTTCACAAGCATTTCCCTCAGGCGAGTGCTGCTAAAACAGTTCGTAAATGGATACCGAAATGGCAGGAAAATCAGGATCCGAGCGGACGGGCGAATACCGCTCACGTTAAAGCCGATCCTACGATTGCAACGGTAAAAGCCGAAGTATGATCTTTTCATATGTGATTAGTTTGTTTGTTTGAAAAACGCCGGTAATTTGCCGGCGTTTTTTTATTTCGGGAATTGCGGAATACAGGACTTTTTTAAGGATTATAAACCCTTTTTGTTGATAACTTACACCCTAATGTGGGTTATTTTTAGTGTATTATCCTCTGCGTTTTCATATATTTGCTCGTTAGACGAAAAATTACATTTTTTAGAAAATAAATTATGAGCGAAGAAGTAAAGAAAAACAATTATTCAGCAGACAGTATTCAGGCCCTTGAGGGGATGGAGCACGTTAGAATGCGTCCCTCAATGTATATTGGCGATGTAGGAACGAGAGGTCTTCACCACTTGGTTTATGAGGTTGTGGATAACTCGATCGATGAGGCATTAGCTGGACATTGTGATACTATACACGTAACCATTAACGAAGATAATTCCGTTACCGTTGAAGATAACGGTCGTGGTATTCCGGTTGATATTCATAAGAAAGAAGGTGTTTCTGCATTGGAAGTTGTCATGACGAAAATCGGTGCAGGAGGTAAATTTGATAAAGATTCCTATAAAGTTTCCGGAGGTTTACACGGGGTTGGGGTATCGTGTGTTAATGCATTATCCGATCATTTGCGTGCAACTGTTCACAGAGAAGGAAAAATATACGAGCAAGAATACGAAAGAGGTAAAGCCGTTTACCCGGTTAAACAAATAGGGGAAACCGAAAAAAGAGGTACTATCGTTACCTTCAAACCGGACAGAACCATTTTTACACAAACAACAGAGTACTCTTATGATACTTTGGCGGCACGTATGCGTGAATTGTCTTTCCTGAACAAAGGAATCACAATCACACTTACTGACAGAAGAGAAACGGATAAAGACGGGAATTTTGCCGGAGAAACGTTTCATTCCAAAGAAGGTTTAAAAGAGTTTGTTAAGTTTTTAGATGGTAACAGAGAGCCTATTATCGGGCATGTGATCAGTATGGAAACCGATAAGGGAGAAGTTCCGGTTGAGGTGGCGCTGATTTACAACAACAGCTATTCTGAAAACATTTTCTCTTACGTGAACAATATCAATACACACGAAGGAGGAACGCACTTACAGGGATTTAGAAGCGGTTTGACAAGAACCCTTAAAAAATATGCGGATGCATCCGGATTATTAGAAAAATTAAAATTCGAAATTTCCGGGGATGATTTCCGTGAAGGATTAACAGCAATTGTATCGGTTAAAGTTTCGGAACCTCAGTTTGAGGGACAGACCAAAACAAAATTAGGAAACAGAGAAGTGGTTTCGCCGGTAAGTCAGGCGGTAGCAGAAATGTTGGAAAACTATCTTGAAGAAAATCCTAATGATGCGAAAATAATTGTTCAGAAGGTAATTTTGGCTGCACAGGCACGTCATGCTGCTAAAAAAGCACGTGAAATGGTGCAGCGTAAAACCGTTATGGGCGGTGGCGGATTACCGGGTAAATTATCCGACTGTTCTGAGCAGGATCCGGCAAAATGTGAAGTATTCCTTGTCGAGGGAGACTCGGCGGGTGGAACGGCAAAACAAGGTCGTGACCGTGCTTTCCAGGCGATTTTACCATTGCGTGGTAAGATCCTGAACGTTGAAAAAGCAATGCATCACAAAGTATTTGAAAACGAAGAGATCCGAAATATATTTACCGCTTTAGGGGTGACCATTGGTACTGCTGAAGACAGTAAAGCGTTGAACCTTGAAAAATTACGTTACCATAAAGTAGTGATCATGTGTGATGCCGACGTTGATGGTAGTCACATTTCTACACTTATTTTAACGTTCTTCTTCCGTTATATGAAGGAGCTTATCGAAAACGGTTATGTATATATTGCTACCCCACCTTTATATATGGTGAAAAAAGGGACCAAAAAAGAATATGCGTGGACGGATGCACAGCGTGATGAAATTTCAGAAAGAATGAACGGTGGAACCAATATCCAGCGTTATAAAGGTCTTGGAGAGATGAACGCGGAGCAATTATGGGAAACAACCATGAATCCGGAATTCCGTACGCTGCGTCAGGTATCTATTGACAGTCTGGCGGAAGCCGATAGGGTTTTCTCGATGCTGATGGGTGATGAAGTACCGCCTCGTAGAGAATTTATTGAGAAAAATGCAGTTTACGCTAAGATTGATGCTTAGTGAAAGAATAGAAAAAAGGGTGTCAGAAAATGACATCCTTTTTTGTTTAAAAAAACCGGTATTTTTTTGGGGTTATGTGTTTTGCGTACATAAAATTTGTATATTGGTTTTCTCAATAAAAACATATTAATTTAATACTTATTTAGAATATTATGAAAGTAACAATAGTGGGCGCAGGTAATGTAGGAGCGACTTGTGCGGACGTTATCTCTTATAGAGGAATTGCAAGCGAAGTGGTTCTTTTGGATATCAAAGAAGGTTTTGCCGAAGGTAAAGCGATGGATATCATGCAATGCGCCACAACAACAGGATTTAATACAAAAGTTTCAGGAAGTACAAACGATTATTCGAAGACAGCAGGAAGTGATGTTGTGGTGATTACTTCGGGAATCCCTAGAAAACCGGGAATGACCCGTGAGGAATTAATCGGGATTAATGCAGGGATTGTAAAATCGGTTGCGGAAAATGTACTGAAATATTCTCCGGATACCATTATTGTAGTGGTTTCCAATCCTATGGATACGATGACTTATTTAACGCTGAAAGCTACCGGATTGCCAAAAAACAGAATCATTGGTATGGGTGGTGCGCTGGATAGTTCCCGTTTTAAATATTATTTGTCCAAAGCTTTGGATAAGCCGTCAAATGACGTTCAGGGTATGGTAATAGGCGGTCACGGCGATACGACGATGATTCCGTTAACCCGTCTGGCTTCTTACAACGGTAGTCCGGTTTCCGACTTTTTAGCTCAGGATGTGATGGATAAAGTTGCGGCCGATACTATGGTAGGCGGAGCGACTTTAACAGGATTGCTGGGAACATCTGCCTGGTATGCACCGGGAGCTTCTGTAGCCTTTTTAGTAGACAGTATTCTGAATGATCAGAAGCGAATGATTCCTTGTTCGGTATATCTGGAAGGAGAATACGGTCAGCAGGATATTTGCATCGGTGTTCCGTGTATCATCGGTAAAAACGGTGTAGAAGAAATTGTGAATATCGCATTAAATGATGCCGAAAAAGCACTTTTTGCCAAGAGTGCCGATGCGGTTCGTGCGATGAACGCCGATTTAAAATCAGTTTTAGTATAAACATTCATTCATAAATACCGAAAGGCTGCCGAAAGCAGTCTTTTTTTTTGATAATATTAGCAAATTAATTGGTTAATCTTTTGGTAAATTATATATTTGCTCGTTTTTGAAAAAAATGAATAATTAATTTTTAGTAATAATGCAGAATAAAGGACTCATTAAATTTTTTGCAATACTTTTTGCATTGGTAAGTATTTACCAACTTTCCTTCACATTTGTTACCAATAATATCGAGAGCAAGGCTAAGGCGTTTGCTAATGGCGATTCTAAGAAAGAATTGTCTTACCTTGATTCTATTAGTAAAGAAAAAGTTTTTTTAGGTCATACTTTTGATGAAGTAAGAGCTAAACAAATTAACAAAGGTCTTGACCTTGAAGGAGGAATTAACGTAATTCTTCAAATTTCAGTTAAAGACGTATTGAAAGGATTGGCGAATAATTCAAAAAATCCAGTTTTCAATAAAGCGATTGCTGAAGCAACTAAAAACAGAGAAGGAAACCAAAGTTATCTGGATGCTTTCTTCGTTGCTTTTGACAAAGAGGCAAACGGAACAACAAAATTGGCTTCACCGGAAATTTTTGGAAACAGAAATTTAAGTGATGTAATCAAATTTGATATGTCCGACGCTCAGGTGAAAACAGTACTTAGAAAAAAAGTTGACGAGTCTGTAGAAAGTGCTTTTAGAGTATTAAGAGAGCGTATCGACAAATTTGGAGTAACACAGCCTAATATCCAGAAATTAGGAGAATCTGGAAGAATCTTAGTAGAGCTTCCGGGAGCAAAAGATGTAGATCGTATTAAGAAATTATTACAAAGTACTGCACAATTAGAATTTTGGGAAACATACAAGTCTGACGAAATCGGAAACTTCCTTTTAGCAGCTAATGAAGTACTGAAAAAAACAGAAAAAGCAACAGTTGAAACGAAAGAAGCACCAAAAACTTCAGATATCGATTCATTGTTAACCAATAAAGCAAAAGATTCTGCAGCAGCTAAAAAAGGAAACAATCCTTTATTGGATTTGGCTGTAGGTGGAGGACAACAGGGAAGCCCGGTATTGGCTTACTTTAATCCTAAAGATACTGCAAAAATCAACTCTTATTTAAAAAGAGATGATATCCGTTCTTTATTACCGGCAGAGCAACGTTATGTTCGTTTTGCATGGGGTAAATTAAACCCTAAATCACCAAACGTAATTGAATTGTATGCTTTAAAAGCAAACAGAGAAGGTATTCCTCCAATGAGTGGTGGTGTTATTACGGATGCAAGAGAATCATTTGACCAGATGGGTCGCCCGTCTGTAACAATGCAGATGAATGCAACCGGTGCAAGAAAATGGGAAGAACTAACAGGAAAAGCATATACACAACAAAGTAATATTGCGATTGTTTTAGATAACATCGTTTATTCTGCTCCGGGAGTATCTTCAGGACCAATTGCAGGAGGACGTTCTGAAATTTCAGGTGTATTCGACGTAGCTGAGACAAAAGACTTAGCAAACATTTTAAGAGCAGGTAAATTACCGGCTTCTGCAGAAATTGTACAATCGGAAGTGGTAGGTCCGTCATTAGGACAGGAAGCTATCGATAACGGTATTACATCCTCATTAGTAGGTTTATTATTAGTATCCCTATGGATGGTATTCTATTATGGAAAAGCAGGTTGGTTTGCAAACATTGCTTTGATCGTTAACTTATTGTTCTTATTCGGAATTTTAGCAAGCTTAGGTGCGGTATTAACCTTACCGGGTATTGCAGGTATCGTATTAACGATGGGTACGGCAGTGGATGCGAACATCATTATCTATGAAAGAGCAAAAGAAGAGTTAAGGCTTGGAAAATCGTTAGATGAAGCCGTTCGGTTCTCGTTCACATGGAGAGGAGCAATGTCGTCTATTACCGATGCAAACGTTACACACATCCTTACCGGTTTAGTACTATTGATTTTTGGAACAGGACCTATTAAAGGATTTGCTACAACATTATTAATTGGTATTATTACCTCATTATTTACGTCGATCTTCATTACAAGAATGTTATTAGACTGGAGCGTTAGCCGAGGTGATAAATTGCATTTCTCAACATCAATTACTAAAAACTGGTTTACAAACTTCCATTTCGATTTCTTAGGAATTAAAAAATGGACATATTTATTCTCTGGTTTAGTAGTGGTATTAAGCTGTGTGTCGTTCGCGATTAACGGATTGGATGAAGGTGTTGACTTCGTAGGAGGTAGAACATTCCAGGTTAAATTTGAAAAAGTAATTGAGCCTTCTGAAATTGCAGATGCTTTATCGAAAGAAGAAGTTTTTGGTAGTGCGGAAGCAAAAGTATTCGGTGATGCAAATCAGCTGAAAATTACAACGAAATATAAAGTACAGGAAACCGGTTCTGAAGTTGATAAAGAAGTAAATGAAAAATTATACAACGCCTTGAAGAAATACTATTCTCAGGACTTAACGTATGACAAATTCATCAATACTTTCGACGGTAAGAAAATCGGGGTATTACAGGCTTCAAAAGTGAGTGCGGCAGTTTCAGACGATATTAAAACAAACTCTTACTGGGCAGTTTTAGGATCAATGGCAATTGTATTCCTTTACTTAATGGTTTCCTTTAGAAAATGGCAGTACTCATTAGGAGCTATTGCAGCGGTAGCACACGACGTTATCTTCGTATTGGGTATCTACTCTTTCTGTTATAAATTCATGCCATTCCACATGGAAATGGACCAGCACTTTATCGCTGCGATTCTAACAGTAATCGGATACTCGATGAACGATACCGTAATTGTATTCGACAGGGTACGTGAGTATATCGCAGGTAATACGAAAGGACATTTCAACGATATCGTAAATACCTCTATTAATACTACATTGTCCAGAACAATCAATACATCTTTAACAATGATCTTGGTATTGTTAATCATGTTCATCTTCGGAGGTGAGTCAATCCGTGGATTTATCTTTGCAATGTTAGTGGGTATTACAGTGGGTACTTATTCTTCATTATTCATCGCTACACCGGTTCTTTGTGATACGGTTACGAAGAAAGAAAGAGAAGAAATTGAAGTTCGTCACAACAAAACGGAAGAATAATAACGTATTCCGTTTATCAATAATAGAAGAGCCCGTTTTATACGGGCTCTTTTTGTATGTGAAATTTTTTAAACGGAAAAATACGCTTTGGCATTAAATTTCGTTATTTATGGTATAGTAGTTGCTATTTTAAAAAGCAAATACTTATATTTAACCCAAATAAAACGACTTATAAAACATGATTTTTAATTTTTTATTGCAAGCTAATCCTGTTTCCGCCGAACCAGTTGTAAATGAACCAGTAGTAGCCAATACAGCGGTTGAATCGGTTAATTTTTTCCAGCTGATCATGAAAGGCGGGGTCATGGTACTTCCCATTTTCATTCTTTTCTTCCTGACACTTTATATCATCATCGAACGATATTTATACATTAAGAAGCAAACCAAAATGGACAATTCGTTGCTTAATGAATTAAAATACCAGCTGAACTCCGGTAATATACAGTCGGCAGCGATGATCTGTGAAAAATCAAATACAGCCTACGGAACCGTTCTTAAGAATGGGGTGAACACTATCGGGCGTCCGATTAATGAAATAGATCTGGCCATTGAAAAAAGCGCCAATATTGAAATGGGGTTGATGGAAAAGAAATTAGGATACCTGGGTATTGTAGCCGGTATTGCGCCAATCTTAGGATTTATCGGAACGATTTCCGGGGTAATTAAAATTTTCTATACGATCTCCATTACTGAAAATATCAGTATCGGTAATATTTCAGGTGGTTTATATGAAAAAATGATCAGTAGTGGTTTAGGATTAATTGTTGGGGTTATTGCGTATGCAGCCTATCACTTTTTCAATATGATGATCGACCATTTTTCATTAAATGTACAACGTCAGGGATTAGAGTTTATTAATATAATTCAACAGCCGAATAAATAATGAGAATTAAAAGAAACAGACGTTTTCACGCCGAAGTAGCTTCCTCTGCTTTGAGTGATATTATGTTCTTTTTACTGTTGTTCTTTTTGATTATCTCCACTTTGGCAAATCCGAATGTTATCAATCTGATGCTGCCCAAAGCAGAAGCAAAAGAAACAACGAACAAGCAGTTTATCAGCCTTTCCGTAACCGAAGACAAGCACTATTTTGTAGACAAACAGGAAGTGCCGTTTGAGGAACTGGAAACAAAGCTGCTGGAAAAGCTTGGGACACAGAAAGAACAGACCATAGTAGTAAGAATACCGTATAATTTACAGGTTCAGGACCTGGTGGACTTGTTACAGATAGGTGTGCGGAACAAACTCAAATTTGTAATTGCCACAGCAAAAAGCTAAAGAAAATCCCGTTTAAACGGGATTTTTTTATTTTAGAATGGTATCCTTTTTTTTCTGTTACAGAACCGGAAACCGCTTCCGTTAAATGCATATCCTGAAACCGCTTTTTTATAGAAAAAACGTATAAAATAGCAAAAAATGTCAGAACTTTATAGGTGGAGACAGGTAGCCGTATGGCAGTGTTTAAAACCATACAATACTCCGTTTAATGCTTACTATTAAGGAAGACAATATGAAAATAGCTTACGTTTGTTATGAAATTCAGCAACGCTATATAACGGCAGATGTTGCAGATGAAGACACACTTTTATTACACTATCTGCAGGAAAAAGGGCTGGATATTACCCGCGAAATATGGACCGATTCTAAGGTGAATTGGGCAGATTATAAAACGGTTATTCTGAAAGCGCCCTGGGACTATCACGACAAGATCCGGGAATTTACAGCCTGGTTAGACCGGTTGCACAACCTTGGCATACAAATACTCAATCCGTACACCGTTGTAAAATGGAATAGCGACAAACATTATCTGAACGATATTGCCGCTGCCGGGCTCGGCGTTATTCCGTCTCTTTTTATAGAAAAAGGAGAAAAACCGGATTTTGAAATGTTTTTCAGACACTTTAACACTGATAAAATTATCTTCAAACCCTGCATCAGTGCCGGAGCGAAAAATACGATGGTGATTACTCCGGAAAATTGTGCGTCGATCCAGAAAGACGGTCATGCCCTGTTAGCGGAGGAAGCTTTTATTGCGCAGCCTTTTATGAAAGAAATCCAGACGGAAGGCGAGTGGTCCTTTTTGTTCTTTAACGGAAAATACAGCCATTGTATTGTAAAAAAACCAAAGTCGGGCGACTTTAGAATACAGCATTATTACGGCGGCACGATCCATGACGAGGCAATCGATAAACAGTACATTGAAACGGCACAGCAATATGTCGATAAATTTGCAAAAGGATGCCTGTATGCCCGTGTGGATGGTATTATTGCAAACGGAACCTTTTTGTTAATGGAATTGGAACTGATCGAACCGTTCCTGTTTCTGGAAAAACATCAGGAAGGCTTAGCATTGTATTATGAAGCGCTAATGGCATTGTCATAGCGAAATAGTTTATGAATAAAGAAAAGAATAATGAAGATGAAGAAACTAATCAGGAACAGCTTTTTTAGTGTTCCGTCAGCATTTTCAAAAAGTGCTGGAAAACTATTGTTGTTAGCGATGCTTTTGGGTACCGTAAATAAAACACGGGGACAGGAAAGTATAAAAACAATGCTTGACAGGCATATCGCAAAAGGTTATGTTGGACTTTCTTGCTTGAAATACACACCGCGTGATTTTCAGGATTACTACCTGTCCATACAGGTCAGGGAAGGAGGCGGAGCAAAAGCCCTGCTGTTACAGCTTGTAAACGGAGAATTGAAAGAAATTGCAAGCAATGATAAGATGTTTAACAGGGAATACCGCCCGATGCCATCTTTTGGCGGTACAGGAGGCGGATTAGGGCGTGCGGGTCAGGATGTCGTTATCTTTTACAACGTATTCAATAAAGGTCAGTTTTTTGCTGTTTTCAGCCCGGATCAAAAAGACGGAATGTTATATCTGGAAGCATTCTACTCACCGGAAGTTGGTAATATCGTGAAAGCGCAATTTGGTACCCTGAGCTTTAAAGATTTTGATATCACCACATTTGCAGAAAAATACCTGGTTAGACCGGTAAGATATAACAATACCAATGAAAATGAAAAATAGCAATAAAATTACCGTCCTGTTGTTTTGGATACTCGCGATTACCGGTTTACAGAACACCGGAGCACAAACCAGGAGTGTCTTTCAGGAAAACTTTACAAAGCAGCAGCTTAGCAAAAAATGGAATACAGTAAATGGCGATTGGCAGGTTAAAGAAGGGACGGTTATCGGAACCCGTAACAAAGAGTGGGCAATATTAGTCAGTAATAAAACACTACCCGAGAATTATATCCTGACCTTTTCGACCTTAGTCGATCCAAATGCCTATTTGTTTGAAGTGATTGCCAACCTTCACGAAGAAAAATATGTGGGGATATTGTTAAACCAGCTTGAAGATCGGGTAGCGATAGAAGATCGTTCGCTGTATAAGCATCCTGCAACACGATATATTGAAAGTACCGGAAATATCGGGAAACTTCCCAAGGTGAAATTCCTGATGGAATACCGCTGGCTGGGCTGGAAAATTCAAAAAGCCGGAAACCAGCTGTTTGTATGGCTTAATAACGAAGCGGTAATAGTGTATACCGATGCGGCTGCGATTCTTAAAGCAGGAGGGAAATTTGGTTTTGCGGTTAACGGTGCCGTTACACTAAAAAATATAGCCTTGTATAAAACAAAAAAGGAAGCCGCATTGCCGCCGGCAGATTTTCAGATGAAAAACCCTTTTGAAAAACCGTTCTTCCTTTTCTCAGAATAAATAGGGAACGAGGGTTTTTGTTTTCTGAAATTCCGATAAATGAAATTGTATTTTTAATAAAAAACGCCCGTATTTACGGGCGTTTTTCAGGAGGGTGTTAATTTTTTATTTGCAATCATTGTATTCGTTAACAATATTAATAAGATTTTCTGTGTTTTTCAAATCAAAAGCACCATTTTTAATCTCTGCAGCTAACTTTTTACAACCGGACAGGTATTCTGCCAGTTCTGTCGACAATTTATCGTTGTTTCTTTTGTCGATCATCTGACCCACATCCTTGTTCTTTAACCGGATTACAAAACGGTCTTCTTCAACCGGATCCACCAAAAGAGTGTTGTCTTTACTGGTGTATAAGGTTTTGTAGAAATAAGCATTGTTAAAACCCAATGACATCGCGTTCGATAACTTTTTCATGGCATCCCCTTTTACTTTCATGCCCTGGTAACGGGTTTCAGTACCGTCTTCATTGATAACATAAAATGTAGTATTGTCTTTTGCCGATAGGGTAATGGTACGCTCTTTTCCTTTTTCATTCAGGTATTTAACCGAAACGTTTTTACCATAATTGTCAATAGCATCCACTACCTGTGTATCGCCGGTCTGGTTAATATCCAGTTTTTCAAACTGGGCGGTTAACGTACCGCTGTATTTTACCCCTTTTTCATCAATGGCATACCCTTTCACGTTGTAAATGTTTTTACTCCGGTCTTTCGCCAGCTTTATTTTTTCATTCATCAGGTTGCGGTTGTAGGTTTTCGCCTGATGTCCTAAAGTAATATCGCGGTAAACCAGTTCGCCTACAAGGTCTTTGATGAAAATGGTATTATCCGATCCAAAACGCTTTTCTGCCTGATAGGTAAACTTACTGTCGTTAAACAGGGTTACGTTTACATCATTATTGGCATTACCGGTAGCATTAGCCGTCGCCACCAGAACGTTGTCCAGATCGTAAATGCTGATGGTGTTATTGCTGCCAAAAGCGGTATAGCCAGACGAAATTGCTTTTCCTACAATAGTGGTACCGGCTGTTCCGCCAAAAAGGATCGTACCGTCGTTTTTAACAAATGGTTTGTATCGAGCTATTTTATCCTGTTTGTCTTTTTTGGAAGCCACCGCTTCTACTTTTGCTTTCAGGGATTTATCGCTGATGCTTTCTCTTTTGGTAGCAAAGAAAGCCTCTATTTTCTGTTTGTTGAAACCGTTAGCGTCAAATAAGCCGTATTTAGCAGTTAGTAAATGCAGTACTATTTTCGTTGGGCTCAACGAATTGATCAATACCTCATAAGGGATTTCTGTTTGCTGGGAACCGTCGGCAGAAGTAACAAGCAGCCATTGGTTGATAATGGTTTGCCCTTCCGACATACCTTTGTATTCCACGGTAAATTGTTTTGCGCCGTTTAAGTCGAATAATTCATACTGGTCACGAACCTGGTCTTTCAGGATGGCAACTTCTTTTTCATCAATCTGAACACGGTCTTTTTTTGTTTTGATCTTTTGGGAAAAAGAAATCAGGGGGCATAAAAGAAGGAGAAGAATAATTTTTTTCATGTTTGGATTTTAGGATTAATTGAGGATAATAACTAAAGCACCAAATATAGGATATAAAATTTCATAACATATTGATTTATATGTAGAAATAACGAAAAAAAAAACACTCGCGAATAACGAGTGTTTTTTAATATTGTATTTTGAGTGGTCTTTATACCGCGCCGGCTATCGCTGCAAAATCGTCAGCTTTTAATGCCGCACCGCCAATCAGTCCGCCGTCTACATCCGGTTTCGAGAAAATTTCTTTTGCATTTTCCGGTTTAACGCTGCCACCGTACAAAATAGATACGTTTTCTGCCACTTCCTTGCCGTATTTGTCGGCTATGGTCTGACGGATAAACTGGTGCATTTCCTGAGCCTGATCCGGTGTTGCTGTTTCTCCGGTTCCGATAGCCCAAACCGGCTCATAAGCCAGTACAATGTTTTCCCAGGCTTTGGCATCCAGATGGAACAAACCGTCTTTCAGCTGGTTTTCAACAATATTGAAATGCTGCTTGCTTTGGCGGTCTTTTAGTTCTTCTCCAAAACAAAAAATAATACGCATGTCGTGTTTTAAGGCTGTATCGGCCTTATTGGCTAATAACGCATCCGTTTCATGGAAATAAGCACGTCTTTCGGAGTGCCCCAGTATCACGGTGCTCACACCGATGCTTTTTAACATGTCGGCAGAAATTTCGCCGGTAAAAGCACCACCTTCTGCCTGGTGCATGTTTTGTGCAGCCACGCCAATATTGGTGAATTCTAAATGTTGCACGGCCGAAGCCAGGTTTACAAACGTTGGCGCAACAATAATCTCTACCTCTTTATCAGCAGGAAGTTTGTCGATTAATTCGTTTAATAAGTCTTCGGTTTCAAATGCATTTTTGTGCATTTTCCAGTTTCCTGCAACAATACTATGTCTCATTATTTTAAAGTTTTTAATGTCGTAATCAGCGTTTCATCGTCAGCTTCAATAGCTTTGAATAACGCAATTTTTCCTTTTTTGTCCACTACCATATAGCGGGGAATCCAGTCCAGTTTTATCGATTTGCCAAAAGCACCTTTCATACCGTCGGTTAACAGGTAGTGTTCTCCTTTTACATTGTATTTTTCAATACCTTTTTTCCAGGCTTCCGGTGTTTTATCGGCAGAAATGAAAAGGTACACTACATTTGTAAATTCATTTTGTAGGTTCACCACTTTCGGCATGCCTTTAATACAGTCCGGGCACCAGGAAGCCCAAACGTCAACCACTACGGTTTTGCCTTTGTATTTCTTTAAAACATCTTTAAAGCTGATCTCGCTACCCTCCGGGGTAACCATTTTGTAATCCAGACTCTCTTTGGAGAATTCTTTCGGTGTTTGTGCATTGGTACAGCCAATTGTCATAAACAAAGTTAAAACGAAGGCAATTATGTTTCTCATAAAATGGGGTTTAAAATTTATTTCAGCTATAAAAGTATAAAATCTTATGTGAAGAAAATGTTATTGTAATTTGATTTTCGGATCCAGATAAGCATAAATGATGTCTACCAGGATGTTGATCACGACAAAAGTTGCCGCAATAACCAGAACAGCACCCATAATTACCGGTAAATCCAGGGTATTCAGGGCATCAACAATTTCTTTTCCAAGGCCGTTCCATCCGAAGATATATTCGACAAAAACGGCTCCGGCCAACATGGAGGCAAACCAGCCGGATATAGCGGTAACCACCGGGTTTAAAGCGTTTTTCAGCGCGTGTTTCCGGATAATGCGGATTTCACTTAAACCTTTGGCGCGGGCGGTACGGATGTAATCCTGGCTCATGACTTCCAGTAAAGAGTTTCGCATCAGCTGAATCACAACACCCAAAGGGCGGATTCCTAAAACAACAGCCGGCAGTATAATGTTTTTCCACTGAATATAAGTTCCGTTTCCAAAATCGTCTACTTCATACAGGCTTCCGGTCATGTTTAAATGCGTATAGCGGTGCAGCAGAAAACCAAAAAACCAGGCAAATAAGATAGCACTGAAAAAAGAAGGAATACTCATTCCTAAAGTGCTCACCAAAGCAATAAAACGGTCCAGCCAGGTATCTTTATAAATGGCGGAAACCACACCCAGTATGATCCCGATAACGATCGCAATCACAATGGCAAAGAAAGCCAGAACTACCGTATTGGGCAGGGTATCTCCGATAACCTGCGATACTTTTTTTCCGCTTTTCTGGAAACTTTCCCTTAAATAAGGGGTTTTTAAAACCACCTGGTTGCTGCCAATGGCAAACAGGGAAACAGCATTGTATTTTCCTTCGGAAAGGAAGGTGTACTCATCGCTGTTTTTGCTGTGAAACGAAATGGGGGACAAGTCGTTCAGATAGTAAAGGTATTGTGTTCCAACCGGTTTGTCGAAACCGTATTTCTTTTTAACCAGTGCCAGCTGCTCTGAATTTTCATTCTGATCGAGCATCATTCGTGCCGGATCGCCGGGCAGGACATTGAATAAAAAGAATATGACTGTTATCACTCCGAAAAGTGTTAACAGTGCATATCCGATTTTATGGAACAGGTATTGTATCATGTAAATGCTGTTTTATTTCAAAACAACATCGGCAATGTCATTCCAGTGCAGTTTCTGTACGATGGTTCCTTTTTCGAGAACAACAATGCTCGGGTTTGCTCTTTCAATCGTTTTTAAAGCGGTACCATCACAGAAATAATAGTCAAACGTTAATTTGTTATCGGCTTTTGCTTTTTGGATGGTTTCATCATTTGAAGCAGTCATACCAATAACTTTATAGCCTTTTGCTGCCGCTTCTTTAGAGAATGCTTCCACTCTTTTTAAGCCTTCCGCATTTGCTTTGGTCAGATCATAAGAAATAAACATAATCAGTTTTGGCTCGTTCAGCATGGCTTCGGTAAAATTCTCCCCGTCTTTTTCAATGGAAAAATCGTGAATAGGCGGTTCGTATCCTTTAGAGATCAGTTTATCGTCACGACGAACAAATTCGGCACCGGCCGGCAGGCTCATCAGCTGTTTGTCTGTAAAAGTCTGTTCCGCTCCGTTTACTTTGTATACAAAATTCATTTCATAGACTGATTGCGGAGCGCCTTCCGGAATTTCCATTCCTTTCTGAATGTTGGTTCCTACTTTATAGGCTCTGAAATCTTTTAACGGTAAATGGTTCAGTACGTAATAACCCATAAACAAACACAGCGAATAGCTCACAAATACGGTTAGTGCACCAACAGTACTGCTAAACAACGGTTTGATCAGTTTCTGGTTAAAGAATAAAATCAGGATGAATACTAACAGTACAATATCTTTAGTAAAGGATTCCCACGGTGTCAGTTTCAGGGCATCTCCAAAACAACCGCAATCGGTTACCTTGTTGAAATAAGCAGAGTAGAAGGTCAGGAAAGTAAAGAAGACAATCATGAGCAGCAAACTCCACATGGTAAATTTCGGTTTAAAGCCCAGAAGCAGCGCGACACCCAGAACCACTTCAAAAACCACTACAAAAACGGCAATGATTAAAGCGTAGGGAATCAGGAAAGGCATATTCAGGACATTCTCAGCAAAATATTCTTCCAGCTTGAAGGAAAACCCCATTGGGTCGTTTAGTTTTATTAAGCCGGATATGATAAATAAAATGCCGACGAACAGGCGTGAAAAGGAAACTAAATATTTCATAACGGTATCTAAAAATTAGTGTATTCGGTTGGATTTGGAAGGCATTGTAAAGCCATCCGTTTTAAGCTGCTTTTCCCAAATGGATTAACGCAAAAACAGCATAGTTCAACATGTCCTGGTAATTGGCATCAATACCTTCGGAAACCAGAGTTTTACCTTTGTTGTCTTCAATCTGCTTCACACGCAGCAGTTTCTGTAAAATCAAATCGGTTAACGAGCTCACCCGCAAATCGCGCCACGCTTCACCATAATCGTGATTTTTGGCTTCCATCAGTTCTTTGCAGATCTTTACTTTTTCATCATACAGGACAACCGCTTTGTCAACATCCAGGTCCGGCTGGTCGGCAACGCCTAAATCCAGCTGAATCAAAGCCATAATCGAATAGTTGATGATTCCGATAAATTCAGAGGTTTCATCTTCATTGACTTTTCGAACCTCATTTTCCTGAAGACTGCGGATTCGCTGGGCTTTAATAAAAATCTGATCAGTCAGGGAAGGCAAACGCAATATGCGCCACGCACTTCCGTAATCTTTCATTTTATTGCTGTATAGATTTCTGCAAATTGTAATAACCTTATCAAATTCCTGAGAAGTATTGCTCATTTTCTGTATATCTTTGTATGATAATTTTTTCAAAAATAAGGATTTTTTTCAGACGAAAGGAAATACTAAATCCGGAACGGCCTTTCTTTCCTGAAATCAAATTGTAATTAAATGACAATCAACTGTAAAGGTAAACTTATTGATTTGACTTCCCCGAAATGTATGGGGATTTTAAACAGTACGCCCGATTCGTTTTTTGACGGTGGAAAATATAAAAGCGACGCTGATTTTTTAAATCAGGTAGATAAAATGCTTACTGAAGGTGCAACGTTTATTGATATCGGTGCCTATTCGTCCCGTCCGAATGCCAATTTTGTAACAGAACAGGAAGAAATTGACCGTATTGTTCCGGTGGTTCGTTTAATTACCAGCCGGTTTCCGGAAGCAATACTTTCGATCGATACTTTCCGGGCTAAAGTAGCCGAAGCAGGTGTGGCACATGGTGCTGCAATCATTAACGATATATCCGGCGGTTTGCTGGACGAAAAAATGCTGGAAACGGCGGCAGCCTTACAGGTTCCGTATATCATGATGCACATGCGGGGTACGCCGCAAACGATGCATTCGCTAACGGAATATAGCGATATTGTTAAGGAAATACTGCTGTATTTTTCCGAAAGGATAGCCCGGGCCAGAAGTCTGGGTATAAACGATATTATTATCGATCCCGGTTTCGGTTTTGCCAAGACCGTGGAACAAAATTATGAAGTACTGCAAAAACTGGAATTATTCCGGATTTTAGAATTACCTTTAGTATCGGCAATATCCCGGAAATCGATGATTTATAAAACATTGGATACTACTCCAGCGGAATCACTGAACGGAACCACCGTTTTGAATACGGTTTCCCTGCTGAAAGGAGCAAAAATTCTGAGGGTTCACGATGTTAAAGAAGCAATGGAATGCATACAACTGGTTGGTAAAATACAATAAGATATGATGAAATACGGAATGATTTTAGCGTTTTTGATGTTGTTGTCCTGCGGAAAGGACAAAGAGATTTTGTTACCCAAATCGAATACAACACTGGTTAAGGATATCGAAGATATTTCTCCGATTTATATTTTATTTCAGAAGAAAGGCAACGATACGATAGCCGAAGTAGACAAACAGACCATTATTTCCACTACAAACTGGGTGTTCAATGTAGACAAGCGTCTTCCGTTGAAACAGGTGCTGCCGGAAGTGATCAAACTGCAAAACAGAAAAGGGCAGCAAAGCGGTAAAGACAAAAAGGAAAACTATTATTCGTATGCCGATAGTATCGGTAAGAATATGGCGTTTATTCCTTTTACCCAAGTGGTTTATTCTCTGGAAAAACAAAAAGAATTTGAAGACCAGCAGGCGGCTACTCTGATTGTAAGATTTGACAAACACAATAAGCTGACCTGTAACGGCAGTGATTTGAAACTGTCAACCTTTAAGGAAAGCCTGCAGCATTTTTACAGTGACAAACCCATTGTTATTTACCTGCATTTTGACAAAGAACTACCGTATGAATTTTATATAACCGATAAAATATTCCTGGCTGGTTTAAAACTGAACAATGTTACGTTTTCGGCTAAGGAGTATGTTTATTGATGGTGATACGGCTCGTTGCGTAAAATGGTAAAACCCCTGTACAATTGCTCAATAAAGAACAGGCGCACCATTTGATGCGAAAAGGTCATGGAAGAAAGCGATATCTTTCCCTGTGCTTTTTTGTAAACTGTTTCGGAAAATCCGTAAGGACCGCCAATAACGAATACTAAGGTTTTAACACCGGAATTCATCTTTTTCTGCAACTCTTCGGAAAAACCGACACTGGAAAACGTTTTCCCGTTTTCATCCAGTAAAATCAGCTGATCGGTTGCCGAAAGCCGCGCTAATATCAGTTCACCTTCTTTTTCTTTTTGCTGGCTTTCCGATAGGTTTTTAACATTTTTGATATCCGGAATGATCTCCAGGTCAAATTTGATATAAAACGACAAACGTTTGATATAATCGTCAATTAAAATCTGCAGGGACTTGTTGTCGGTTTTGCCAATAGCAAGAAGCTTTATATTCATTTTAGCGGTATTTCTGCAAAAATATAAAGAAGTTGGTCTTGAACCATATTCCTGCTGTAAAATCGTTGGTTTAGTTCGTGATGTGAACTTTTCTGGCAGCTTTTATCCATTTGCCTTTAACCAGTTTTTCCTCTGTTATCTCAAGGGTGTTATCTTCAGAAAGGGAAAAGGATTCTTCATAGAAGTACACTTTGACCAGTTCTCCGTTCCGGTATTTATAATGCTCTGTTCCGTGAGTTCCGGCACTGGCCCGGTAAAAAGATAGTATTGTTTTGGTTTTGCTGTCAATCTGCAACTGCGGTAAGTAGGAAAGGATTTCATCAAATTCGAACTGTTTGGTTTTGGGATTGAAGATAAAGATGTTGGAGGTATTGTTCGGGCCGGCTCCGCCAGTGTAAGCGTTGGTGAGGATATCGGGATAACCGTCAAAATTACAATCGATTAAACGGATAAATCCGCTGATGTTCTCTCCGGAATAACTGATTCCGCATGCGATGTCGAATTGCTGTACCCGTTTGTTGGTTTTGGTATCCATTACTTTGATCGCAATAGGAAGCAGCATGTCTTCTTCGGCGGTATCTGTCGTGGTGTTGACAAAGAAATAATAATCGGCTGTTTTTTCATTTTGAACAACCCAGTGTGAAGGGTACATGTCATCTTTCAGGATATAGCCGTTTGTTTCCACTAAATAGCTGCGGTATTGCGGTTGCTGATCATATAAATATCGCCCTACCGGACTGTCATCCCATTCTGTTTTTTGCGTAAACGTACTCACGCTGAACCAATCGTCATCGGCTTCTTTTACAGCCATATAGTCACCGTATTTAAGACTGCCGATTTTAGGTCCGGTATTGCTGCGGTGCTGGTATACCGGCACTTGAAGAGTATCGTTATTTCTGAGGATATCAATAAAACGGTGATTGAAACCGGTATGTTGTTCGAATTTTTCGGTAGGCTGGTTGATCGTCAGGTGGTAACGCTGTTCGACCGTTTTGCCTTTTGGCGTGACAATCGTATCCTGAGTGATTGTCTGTACAAGTGTATTGTTTTGGTCGTAATAGTCCCCTTTTTTCAGCGGAACCCGGCAGGCTCCGATCCGGAAAGTATTTGGATAAAGCCTGAAATAGCAGGCGTCGCGCCAATAGTGATAATTAAAGTTCTGGTCGGCGGAATAATTCGTCAGTGTGGTGTCTTTAAGTGTGGTATAAAGACCTCCCAGGGTGTAATGTAACTGTTGCTGACTGCCGTCTTTTAATGTGGCAAATCCCAGATCGGTCTGTCCGTCATACGGAACTTCCGGATCAATAATAAAAAGGATCTTTAATTGTTTTTTAAGGGAATCTACCGCTACTATGGCATGCTGAATGTTTGCTTCTGTAAAACCGGGAATGTGCATGGCATTATAGGTAACCGAAGTATAATCGCGATAGACGGATTTTTTAGAAGGAACAGCACTTAATTCCTGAATGCGGTAAATCCCGGAAGCGGGTATTTGAGAAAAAGCGGAAAAGGCAATAAAAAGCAGGCAGAATGAGTATAAAAATGATTTCATGGCATTTACGGATATAGTACTATAAAGATACTAAAAAGGAATCTTTTAGTGTACTGTAAATGCTAAGAATTAGCGTTCCGCCTCAATGATAATCAGTCTTTTAACACGAAGGATCAGTTCTTTCGGATTGAATGGCTTGGCAATGAAATCGTCGGCTCCTAACTTGAAACCGTTGGTAACCGTATTTTCTTCTTCTCCTAAAGCGGAAAGGATGATAACCGGAATGTTTTTGTAGTTTTCTTTTACAAAATTAGTAACCTCAAGCCCGGATTTAAAAGGAAGCATTACATCGGTAATGACTAAATCGGGTAGTAAGGACGGGATTTTTTCAATAGCCTCAGCACCATCTTTGGCTATCGTCAGGCTGTAACCTTCTTTTCTGAGGATAAACTCAAGGATATTAATAGTAAGATTGTCGTCTTCGACAATTAAGATTTTCTTTACAGAACTCATGGGGTAAATCTGTTAAAAATAATTGTGGTTTTATTTTTTGCAAAAATATAGCTAATTAACGTAAAGGAGGGCGCTTTTTTGTTAATTAACATAATGTTAGTGCATTAAAAACGATATTGCAGGCTAAAGTTGATTTCGGTTTCGTTTTGTTTCCGTCCCGGTGCATATTCCTGGTTGTTGTAATTTACCAGTATGCCGGTCAGGTAATGCTCCCCGAAAACGCGGTAATAGCCGGCTCCGATTCTATAGGAATTCAACGCAATCCGCTGTTCCAGCTGCCCTTGTATGGATCGTTCATCCGGAGAAGTACCGTAACCCAGTAACACGGTGGCATAATCAAATCGCGTATTGAAATAGTAACGGGAAGTCAGCGTAAAAGCCGGGTATACTTTGCTGTCCTGGTTTTGAATATAGGTTCTTAAATTAAGCCAGTAGGAGCCCAGGTATTTGCCGACACCAATAACGGCAGCCTTTAGATTTTCGTCTATGGTCTGGGTGTAGCGGATGCCTAAATCAGCCTCCCAGCCTTTTTTAAAGTTGTAGTAAAAAGAATAACCCAGTCGCCATTTCGGAAAAACGATATCGTCGCTATAGGCCACTCCGGCATAGGAATAGGCATTCTTTCCGGTAAAGAAATAGGTTTCCCCTTCATATTGTACACCGTTGGCTATGGAAGCGCCTTCAGACAGACGATTGGCATAATTTACCCGTCCGATCAGTGAGCCCCATTTGCGTTCCCGGATGTATTGCAAACTTCCCAGGTGCCACGGACCTACACCGGCACGGTCAAAAACAGTCAGGCTGTAATTCACACCAATGCGGTCTGTATTGTTCTTGGTGTCCATCAGGAATAACTGCTGTCTGATACCGGCATCGGCAGGAAATTTCTTTTCCAGCACTTTCAGGTAATCATGAACTTTGTCATCCTCTTTTTGTAACTGGTAGATGGCCAGTTTTTTTAAATAGTAATTTTTATTTTCCGGATACAGTTCGATTGCCCGGTCTGCTACTTTTTCGGCAGCGGTGTAATTCCTGGCATCGATCTCCAATTGCGTAAGGTAGCCGAAAGCCTCTTCATATTTTTCATTTTTGGCAAGCACGTGCTGATAGTAAAACCGGGCACTGTCAACTGCCTGCGTCAGCTGGTAAGCGCGTCCCAGTAATAAATGGAAATCGAGATAATCCGGCGCTAATTTGATTCCCAATTGCGCTTTTCGGATGGCTTCGGTATAATTTTTATTCGGATTGATTTCTTTGGCGGTACGCGCCAGTAAACTGTCTGTATCGATTTTCTGAGCCATGGTTTTACCGGCTGTGAAAATAAAAACAGTTATAAAAAGTATCCTGAAAAATTTAGTTTGTTTCATGCTCTTTTGTTGTTTCACTTTTAAAACCCAGTCGGGGCATATCACCCCATTTTTGTTCTTTCTGTCTGAAAAATTGCCAATATCCTTTCAGGGAAGCATAAATGTTTACCGGATGGTAAGCAAAAGGCTCTATAAAAGCCATTCCGATCAGGATCAGTATCTCTTTTAAATTGGCATAATTGCGATACAATATTTCATCTAAAAAGATAGAAACCAGGGTTAGTATCAGATAGAATAAATATACAAATAAAGTAATGTAAAACAGAAAAATATAGTCAATATCCAGGATGTAAAAGCCTATTAATAATGAGAAAATACCCAAAACTTCGAGGATGGGAACCATGAACTCAAACGTAAAGAAATAGGGCAGTACCAGGAAAGCGGTTCTTCCGTATTTCGGGTTGAAAAACATGGTGCGGTGAATGTAAAGGGTCTGAACCAGTCCTCTTGCCCATCGGCTGCGTTGGCGGATCAGCACCTTGGCAGAAGCCGGAACTTCGGTCCAGCAAAGGGATTCCGGAATGTATTTGATGGCAAATTTTTGTTTGGTGTCATACATATACTTACGCATACGGGTAATTAACTCCATGTCTTCCCCCAGTGATTTGTGCCAATAACCGCCGGCTGCAACGGCAACTCCCTTGTCAAACATCCCCAGTCCGCCGGAAACAAGCAGCAGCCCGTTAATCTGGCTCCAGGCCATTCTTCCGAACAGGAATGCACGAACATATTCCAGCTCCTGGAAACGTGCGAACCAATTGGTCGGGAAATGGATTTTAACCAGAAAACCGTCTTTTACTTCGCAGGAATTGGAAATCCGGATACCGGCTCCGGTTGCGATCACTTTACGCTTGCTTTCCATGAACGGTTTTGCCAGCTTGATAATGGTGTCTTTCTTTAAAATGCAATCCACATCGGTACACAGGAATAGCGGATGCTTGGCAGAGTTAATCCCGGCATTGGAAGCATCGGCTTTACTTTTTCCGTTCTTTTTGTCCACTACCAGCAATTTGGAATAAATCGGGTTGGTAGATTTGTAATGGCCGTAAACTTTCTGGGTTTTTATTTTTTCTTCATAGTAAAAATCGACCTTAACAAGCTGAAATTCACGGATGAGTTTTTCTAAGGTGTCGTCTTTACTGCCGTCATTTACAATGATCACCTCAAAATTCGGATAGGTAAGGGAAAGCAGGGATTTTACATTGGAAACAATGGTAGCCCCTTCATTATAAGCCGGAGCCACTACCGAAACACCAATCATGTTATTGGATTTTACCAATAAATCGTCATGAATAAAATATTTGGCATTAAGGTGTTTCTTAATGGCAAAATAGGACAATATCGCCAGAAAGAGGTAAAACAGTATATAACTGGACGAAAAAACCGCGACAAATGTTTCGTAGAAATTTTCGAAAATCTCCAAATAAACTCTCGAAATCATAGGTAAGGGTTTTTAACGTGTTTTTTAATTTTAATGACCTCAAAATTTTCTTTGAAGTTTGATTTCAGGTAAGAAGAATCGATTGCATCCAATGTTCTTACGGCGTGTATTTTTGTTTCGGCATTAATGGATCGGTGCAGGTAATCGTCTATAAAGGCAATGGTTTTGGAACTGCCGATAACAGCCAGAGTCTGCAAAATGGCAATTTTATTAGCATTATCCTCACTGCCGAACAGATCGATAAGCCTGGATTCGGCTTCAAGAAGATACAGTTCCTTGATGGCAATAATAACTTCCTGCCGGATCATTTTATTTTCGGAGTTCAGTAATTCCAATAATGCCTCCTGTTCTGCTGTATAGTTGTAATACACCATAAAACGGATGCCTAATTTCACGATAGATGGGTTTTGGGCCGTAATCCAGTCCTTGATGTTTTTAGGAATCGGGAACTTTTTATGATGGAGCAGGTCCATTACTTTCAGCTCATCAATAAGCGAGATCTCGTATGGATAGGTGCTTAAAAAATCCAGTTTTTTTGAAGTCAGGGAAATAAAAGCGATAAAGGCATTCGAACGCAGTATCGTGTTTTTATGATCCAGGAATTTTTTAACGTAATTTTCTCCTTCTTCATATTCCAGGATCTGGTAATGGTAAATTCCTTTGCATTTCACATACCAGCGGCTACTGTGAATCAGCTTTTTGCTGAAATGCTGCAGGCCGAAACTTTTGTAAATATCCAGGATTGGAGCGGTTACTTCGCCTTTGATGTTTTGTTTCAGTTCAATGATACAGTTGGTCACCATACTTTTGCACCAGGCCTTGCGAAACGGGATTTCTTTTTTAAAAGCGGCAATCCGGCTGTCGTAGTTTTCGGCATCGGTAAAAAGCAGCTCCGTCAGGAAATCGTTTATCTTTTGTTTTATGGCTTTCCGGTACTGCCGGTTATAGCCATAGGCAATACGATCGCTTATCGTTACCGTTATTACAATAATAAGAAACAGAACTAAAACGGGGACTAAAAAGTTAATTAAATAGTATTTAAATACTTCCAAACTAATAATTTAGGTGAGCGGCAAAGATAGTTAATTTTAGCGTTTTCCGGCGTTAAAATTTTCTAAAAAGCCCTGAATTATACAGCGGAACGCCCTATTTTACTGGAAATGAATAAGACATACTGCCGTTGGTGAAAATATGAAATTGAAAGATTTTACTTATTTGTGAATATATTGTGAGTTAAGAAAAGGCTTTGTTACAGATGAAACGGTTTTTTAGATATTACCACTTTTAAACGGATCAATATAGAGGCAATTCCGGAACATTTCAATTTGTTGTAAAGCAAGATAAATCCTTGATTGATCGTAATATTTATACAAATATAAGTACGAAAAATATTTATAAATAAAAGATGCCTTTTGATGAGTTCCATTTTTTTTTTGAATATTTTTGGAACAATAAAACGCAGGAACCTTTATAAATCTATCGCACGAATGGGTTTATTACAGGAAGCGTTGTTTGGTGTATATAAATTAGCTTCAATTTTAAAATGATGATATATAAATATCTGACATTTGGTATTGCCATAACGTTTATTTCCTGGATAGTGGGAATGGCTGTAAATGCTGTTTTAAGAAAAACGGAATACTACAATAAAAGCCTGTCAAATCTGAATTTCATTGAAAATGAAAAATGGAACAAGTTTATTGGACTTGGCATTTTCAAGTGGATTGTAAAGAATACATTTTTTAAATTTTTCAATCAGAAACTGAAGCTGAAAAAGAAAATTGAAAAGACCGAATTAAATAATTTACGGAATGAAATGACCATTTCTGAAATAGACCATTTAATCGGATTTGGTTTTGTCGCTGTTTTCGCCTTAGTGAAAGTCTGGAATTCCTACTACTTATTTGGCTTGGTTATTATGATCGTTAATATATTGATGAATTTATATCCGTCTTTATTGCAACAGGAAAATAAAAGAAGAATTGACAAACTGATGGGAAAACTGTAGCCGGCAGGAGGTAGGAGTACTTCTGTTAAGCATTTGTACAAATTAACACCGGTTTCCGCTACATCGCCAAACGGCAACGCTAACAATATTTATGAACCTTTTAATATTAAAATAAAAAATGAATGATAAGATTAATGTATTAATTATTGTGACGATAATCTCCTTGTTCATTTCATTATTTCTTGTCTTTTTTCTGCTTACAGTGAAAACAAAGCACAAGATAAGTAACACTCTTTTTGCTGTTTTTTTACTACTAACCGCACTGGATAGCATTGATCCTTTATTAAGCTTAGTGGTTAATAATCCTTCAAATCCGGGCATGCTTAAAAATACATTTGCGTTTCTGCAGCTTCCTGTTTTTTATCTGTATGTGTTATCGGTTAGTTATTCCGATTTTAAGCTTAAGCCAAAAGATGCAATACACCTGCTTCCGTTTTTAATTGTAAATGGAATTTTGCTGCCTCGTTTTTACACGGTAGACCTTGCTTCTAAAATTAGTTTTCTGAAGCATCGTCAGGATATGATCGAACTACAGCTCACGCATATTCTATTTCATATTCAGGTTGTGGTATACATGATTGCCGTTTTTATGATATTACGAAAAACCAAAAAACTATATCTTGAAAATAATGCCGGCACAAACATCAATTCCTATAACTGGTTGTTTCAGTTTACGATTGTGCTGACTGTTTTATACCTGATTACCCTTGTAAAAAACATTTTTAAATTTTCGGATTATCCAAACATCTCCGAGTGGATCAGAATCGGACTCTTGTTATTCCAGCTGTTTATCATTTGCTGGTACTTATATAAAGCACTGAACAATCCCGGTTTGTTCCGGAATATAGATTCAAAACTAAAACTGGTCAAGGATATCATTTCGGAAGAAAAAAAGAGTGAGCAGGTAACGGTAAATGAAAAAGAGTATGATGAAGAGTTGCTTAAATTAAAGAAGTATATGCTTGAAAAAAAACCATTTCTCAATCCTTCTTTAACAATTCAGGATGTTTCTAAAGATATTGAAATTCCTGTCCGGGAGTTGTCGCTTTTAATCAATCATAAATTAGAACAGCATTTTTACGATTTCGTGAATACCTATCGCATCGAGAATGCGATGGAAATTTTAAAAGATGCTACAAAAAGTAAGCTGACTATTTTAGAAATTCTGTACCATGTAGGTTTTAATTCCAAATCTTCTTTTAATACGGCTTTTAAAAAACACACCGGTAATACACCTACGGCTTATCGTAAGGGTTTGTAAAACAGGTTTTTGTAATTATTCGTACGGTTGTTTTGAGTTACTCGTACTTATTTTTCCGGACAAATGCGTTCGACTGTTTTTATTCGGTCGCATAGTTTTCGTTTCCGCCACATATTTGTATCGAAATAAAATTTTAACTAAAACACGATACAATGAAAACAACTATTTATTTACTGACTCTCTTAGTAATAATTTCCGGATGTCAAACGACCCATATAGGATCCTCAAAAAAACGGGACTATAGCTTTCTTACCGATAGTTTGAAAATTGAACAGCAATTGGAGAAATATAAACTGGCAGGATTTAGCCTTGTTGTTTTTGAAAATTATAACATTGTCTATTCCAGTCAATTTGGGGTGAAATCAATTGATTCTAAAGAAAAGATCGATGAAAACACGGCATTTTCTACAGCATCAATTGCAAAACCAGTAACAGCACTTCTTTGTCATATACTGGAAGAGAAAGGATTAATTAATTTAGACACTCCTATAGACAATTACCTGAAACGCTGGCATTTGCCAAAAAGCAGGTTTACTGAAAATAATAGCCCAACCTGGAGACAATTTCTTAATCATACAGCGGGCACAAGTCAGAGTGGATTTGAAGACCATTATGAAGGGGAAACAATTCCAACCATAAAACAAAGTCTTTTAGGACAGATACCAAGGTATAATAAAGAAATTGAATTCCTGTTTACGCCCGGAACCGACTGGAATTACAGCGGCGGCGGTTATGTAATTATCCAGATGGCGTTAGAAGACACTTTTGAGAAACCTGTTGCGGAACTTGCGCAAACCTATATTTTTTCACCTCTTGGTCTGAAAAATACAACAATGATACAGCCTGATGAGAATGGATTTCTGAAAAATGTAGCGATGGTTCACGATAAAGATGGAAAAGTTATTAAAACAGGCTTGCCAATCACGCCGCAAGTTGCAGCATCAGGATTATGGTCTACACCGGGTGATTTAGCAAAACTTGCTATTGAGATACAAAATGCTTTGCGCAATAAAAATAACAAAGTGATTTCTCATAGTGTTGCAAAAAAAGTAACGGAAGTAACCGCTTTAAAAAATGCTGTTGGCGGCTGGGGATACGGCTGGCAAAAGTCCGGTGGTTATAATAATTACGATTGGTTTATGTGTAACGGTTCCAATACCGGAGTTGGAGGTAGTGTTTTTGCGACTATGACAGATGGAAACGGCTTTGTGTTTCTTGCGAATGGTGAAAAACCGAATCGTATTCCTGTGATGAATCATACTCAAAGAAAGATTCTGACACTGATGGACTGGAACAATAAAACGCCTGATGAAGCGACTCAGGAAATACCCTTGAGTTTAAAAGAAAAACTAATCGGAACGTATGACGATTTCCTTTACCAGCAGGGAATGGAAACCAAAATAGTAGAAAGAAATAACCGTCTTTATGTTGAATCGCCAATTTTAGAACATTTTAAAGGAAAAAATGATAATGAATTGCTTTATCTGAAAAACGGGTTATTTAAAATTGTAGATTATCCGAACGTATTAAAGTTCGAATTCAATAATGGAAAACCACATTCCGTTATTTTAACAAGAAATAATCTGAATGCTAAAGTTGAACTGGATGCTAAAGTAAAATAACTGTTGCACCAAGATTTGATAATGAGCGTTTTGTTATGTTTTTATGGCGTATAAAACGCTCATTGAGTGATTTTGGTTTTATTTCTAAAAGACTTAAACGTAATTGTTTAAGTCTTTTGTTGTATTGTTAAAACCCTTCAAAAACGCCTAATCCAAACAAAGCGAAATCATATTTTACAGGATCCAGAGGATCCATTTTTCGAAGATTTAAATCGAGTTCTGCCAATGCTTTACCATCGTTTTGCTTTCGCGAAAGCAGGGCTAATTTCCGGGCTACGTTTCCTGAATGTACGTCAAGCGGACAGGAAAGTTTAGCAGGCGGAATATTTTTCCATATTCCTAAATCGACACCTTTATTGTCCTGGCGAACCATCCAGCGCAGGTACATGTTGATGCGTTTGGCTGCGGAATTGTTTAACGGATCGGAAATGTGTTTTTGTGATCGTGGCAAATGTTCTATTTCAAAAAAAACTTTTTTGAATTCGTGTATGCTTTTTTGCAGACTGTCTTCTTCCTGATTTTTTGAAAAAACAGCTTCCAGACCGCCATGATTTTTATAGATGTGCTGCAATCCTTTTACAAAACTGCCAAAGTCTTTTCCGTTAAAGGTACGATGCACAAAGCTCTCAAGCCTTGCGATATCCTCATCGGTATGGCTCATGATAAAATCATACGGCGAGTTGCCCATCAGTTCCATCATGCGGTGCGCATTTTTAATGATCATTTTGCGGTTTCCCCAGGCAATGGTAGCACTCAGGAAGCCGGCAATTTCGATATCTTCTTTTAGCGAAAATAAATGCGGGATCTGCACCGGATCGCTTTCAATAAAATCAGGATTGTTGTATAAAGCCACCTTTTCGTTTAAAAAAGACTGCAATTCCAAAAAATCCATAGGCAATGTACCGGTATTGATTGTCGACATTTGAAGGCTATTTACTGATTAAACCGTCGACCATCACGAGTTTCCGGTCGGCCATATTGGCAAGTTCCTCATTGTGGGTAACAATAACGAATGTCTGTCCGAATTCATCCCGTAACTTAAAGAAAAGCTGGTGCAGGTTTTCGGCAGAATGAGTGTCCAGGTTTCCGGAAGGTTCATCGGCAAAAATAACGGCAGGCTTGTTAATTAACGAACGGGCCACGGCAACACGCTGCTGTTCCCCGCCGGAAAGTTCTCCCGGTTTGTGGTGCATGCGGTGGTACAATCCCAGATAATTCAGCAATTTGGTCGCTTCTTCTTCTGTTTCCTGTTTGTTTTTTCCGGCAATAAAAGCGGGAATACAAACGTTTTCCAAAGCTGTAAATTCCGGCAGCAGCTGATGGAACTGGAAAATAAAGCCCAATTGCAGGTTGCGGAATCTGGAAAGTGCTTTGTCATTCATTTTTAAAACCTCCTCATTGTTGATAATCAGCGAAGTTCCGCTTTCAACAGTAGGTTTGTCCAGGGTGCCTAAAATTTGCAATAAGGTCGTTTTTCCGGCACCGGAAGCCCCAACAATGGAAACAATCTCTCCTTTTTGAATGTGTAAATCCACACCCTTCAATACATGAAGTTTATCGTAATATTTATGAATGTTTTTTGCCTGTATCATTTTCTGGAATTTGTACAAAGAAACAAAGATTTTGAGTAAAAAGAAATCTAAACAGGGATATTATTCCGTAGATATGGAAACCGGTAGCCGGCGAACATAAAGTTTCGTTAACAAACAAAATTGGATTTTTTAATTGGTTAATTTTGATAAAAAGTAACGTTATGAAAAGTATTTTTGCCTTATTATTTGCATTGACGGCGGTTTCGTGTCAATCCAAAGAAAAAAAACTTTCAGCAGAAAAAAACAAAGAAATTGAAATTATGGATGAACAAAAAGGATTAGAAGTGGCTACGGTAGCCGGAGGTTGTTTCTGGTGTACAGAAGCTGTTTTTCTGGAGTTAAAAGGAGTGAAAAAAGTGGTTTCCGGCTATACCGGCGGCACCCTTAAAAATCCAACCTATAAAGAAATCTGCACCGGAACAACCGGACATGCGGAAGCCATTGCAATTACCTTCGATCCTAAGCTGATTTCGTATGACGATATTCTGGAAGTGTTTTTTGCTACGCACGATCCCACAACATTAAACCGTCAGGGTGCCGATGTGGGTACGCAGTACCGAAGTGAGATTTTCTATAACAGCGAAGCGCAGAAAAATGCGGCTGAAAATTTTATAAAACTGCTGAATGACCAGAAAATTTATGGTAAAAACGTGGTAACTGCCATTTCCAAAGCCGGTATTTTCTATCCGGCAGAAGATTACCATCAGGATTATTACAACCAGAATAAGTCCCAGCCGTACTGTATGGCAGTCATTAATCCGAAGCTGGAAAAGCTCCGCAAAAACTATCCGTCGAAGCTGAAATAATTTTGGCATCGAATTTGCGTTATTAACTGTAAATTAATACTATAAAATGTCTGATATTCAGGTTAAAACGGCTTCCGACAGCAAACAGCAGAAACTAATGCTCAGCATTTTGTTTGATGCCATCGGCTGTATGACGTATTTACTTCCTTTTCTGGGAGAATTTGTAGACATCGCATGGGCGCCTGTAGCCGGATTTTTGCTGGCAAGGATGTATAAAGGAACCGTGGGAACCGTAGGAGGTATCTTTGCTTTTGTTGAAGAGTTAATGCCCGGACTGGACTTTATTCCCACATTTACACTCACGTGGATTTATACGTATATGATTAAAAAACAGGAATAAAACAAAAGAGGCTGCAAAGCCTCTTTTTTATTGTTTGAAAAGGAACCCGAGTCCCATATGACGGAGCATTTTTTTTACAAAATTCCAGAAAAAAGTAAACTGCCCGAAGAGCGTTCCAATGATCACCAACAGTACTTTATAAACCGGAAGTATGATGATAAGCCGCAAAGGCCAGTACAGCCACGGCGTTAAATTGTCTTTGGTGATACCCAGCCATTCTACTAACGGTTTTGAAAGATAAGACGCTGTTGATCCGGTTATCGCAAATACAATAAAGATGATGACTATCTGAAAGTTAGAGGAAACACCCCATCGCTGTTTTAATTTTTCCATGGCTATTAGAAATAGGCTCAAAAATACAACTTTTATGGTCGCGGAGCAAAGACTCCAAGCCGAATATTGTTTTTTAATTGGAAATAGACTAAATAATTATAAAGCATATAATTCACTTCATAGCCGTAATCGGTACCGCTTCTGTAATCAATAGCCATCTGGAATAAATCTTCCTGTCCTCTTCTGGGGGAAATCACATGGGTATTCCATTCGGTTACCCACGGAATGTTGCGGCTTTCCAGATAGCTTTGGGTGTAAAATCCTCTCGGTTTCGCTCTGCCGATCAGCCAGGAATTAAAACCGGGATCAATAATGATGATTTCATACTGCAATTCGTCATTAGCAATACGAATCGTGTCGTTGTTCGCTGCAGCTGCGACAGTTCCGGTTTGGGATATTCCGGTAGGCTGCCTGGGTGTACTGCAACTGAACACGCCAATGCATAAAACGATAATTCCGATGATACCAAAGTTTTTCATAAGACAGAATTTCCTATAAAGTTACCAAAAAGATGCGGAAACGCTATTTTTTTAACAAAAAAGCCTGGCGTATGCCAGGCTTTTGAAACGTATGTGTTTTGCTTATTTACCGAACAATTTTCCTAAAAGTCCGCCAATACCGCCTTTTTTACTAACAGCAGCCATGGCATCGCTCATATCGACTTTTCCGTCGTTATTCTGGTCCAGGCCAAATTGCCCGCCATATTTTGAGATGGCGTCCATCAAACCGGAACTGCCGTTTCCGCCGGAAATAGCGTTAACAATATCCGAAATCTGAAACCCTTGTTCATTCGGATCCTTCGCCTTGTTCACTAAGGAGCCTAATACATTAGGGATCAAACTGCCTGCCACACCGGAAGCCGCTTCGGTACTCAAACCGAATTTCTGGCCTAAATCGCCGGTTAACTGTTCGGATAATTTCTGAACAACAGGATTGGAACCGGACGAAGCATTGTTGCCCTGGAACAAACCGGCTAACTGGTCAATTCCGCCTTCGGAAGCAATTTTCTGTAATCCCGAAAAAATAGAACTGCCGGCTTCAGCCATCACGCTTTCGTTTAATTCGTTAGGAACGGCATTGTTTTTTACAATGGCATTGCCTCCGTATTGCTGTACTAATTGGGTTAATTGTTCAAGCATATCGTTTGATTTATAGTTGGTTATCAAATGTAAACAAAAAAACGTTCTGTTAAGATTGTGAGTTTGTTTTTAATAAACTGATAATCTGTTCTGCCAGTTCGGTACCGATGCGTTCCTGCGCTTCAATGGTAGCCGCACCAATGTGGGGCGTCAGTGAAATTTTAGGATTCATCAAAACCTGGATAGCAGGAGTAGGCTCTTCTTCAAAAACATCCAATCCGGCAAAAAGCACCTTTTCGTCATCCAAAGCATCAATTAAAGCGACTTCATCGATCACACCGCCACGGGCGCAATTGATGATGCCGACACCTTCCTTCATCAGGTCAAATTCTGCTTTCCCGATAACATAGGTATCCTGAGCCGGTACATGCAGGCTGATAAAATCGGAATGTTTCAGAACATCTTCAATCGGTTCGGTTTCAATGTCCACATTGATAAACTGACCGTTGTAAAAGTCCACTTTAATGGTCGCTTCATCCACATATTTATCGGTTGCGATCACTTTCATACCCAAACCTAAAGCCATACGGGCAACTTCACGGCCAATGCGGCCGAAGCCGATAATACCGATCGTTTTGCCACGTAGTTCAATTCCGTTTGCATACGCCTTTTTTAGGTTATTGAACTGAGTGTCGCCATCCAGCGGCATGTTCCGGTTAGCATCGTGAAGAAAGCGAACGCCGGAAAATAAATGTGCAAATACCAGTTCTGCTACAGATTCCGAAGAAGAAGCGGGTGTGTTGATAACGTGTATTCCTTTTTCGCGGGCATAGGCAACGTCTATATTGTCCATACCTACACCGCCGCGGCCCACCACTTTAAGCGTCGGGCAATTGTCGATAATATCCTGGCGTACTTTTGTCGCGCTGCGAACCAGCAGTACGTCGATTTCGTTTTTATTAATGTAATTAGCAACCTGTTCCTGTGCAACTTTTGTTGTGATTACTTCAAAGCCTCCTTTTTCCAAAGCGTCAATACCGCTCTGCGAAAGGCCGTCATTAGCTAATACTTTCATTGTAAATAATGTCGTTAATTTTTTTAAGCGATTCTTTCTAATTCTTTCATGGCGTCTACCAAAACCTGTACGCTTTCCAGCGGAAGGGCATTGTACATGGAAGCACGGTATCCGCCTACGGAGCGGTGACCGTTTAATCCGGAAATTCCGGCTTCTTTCCACAGTTTGTCGAAAAGTTCTTTATGCGTGTCATTTTCCAGAAGGAAAGTCGCATTCATGATCGAACGATCTTCGGTAACTGCCGTTCCTTTAAATAACGGATTGCGGTCTATTTCGCCATATAATAAAGCGGCTTTGGCTTCATTTACTTTTTCGATAGCGCTGATTCCGCCCAGGTTTTTAAGCCATTGCAGTGTTAATAAAGAAGTGTAAATAGAAAAAACCGGCGGCGTGTTGTACATGCTTTCCTTGTCGATATGCTGCTGATAGTTCAGGATATTAGGAATGGCCCGGCCGGTATGGTTCAGGATACTTTCTTTAACAACAACCAGAGTAGTTCCGGCTGGTCCCATATTTTTCTGGGCGCCGGCATAAATCAGGTCAAATTTTGAAAAATCGATTGTACGGGAAAAAATATCGGAACTCATGTCGCATACCACCGGAACCGATGTTTCCGGGAACATTTTCATTTGGGTTCCGAAAATGGTATTGTTGCTGGTACAGTGAAAATAATCCGAATCGGCAGCAATAGTATAGTCTTTGGGAATATGATTGTAGTTTTCCGGTTTTGAAGACGCTGTGACAATCGTTTCTCCGAAAGCTTTGGCTTCTTTAATCGCGCCGCTTGCCCAGGTACCGGTATCCAGATAGGATGCTTTTCCGTTTACTTTCATCAGGTTATACGGGATGCGAAGGAATTCCATACTGGCACCGCCCTGTAAAAACAAAGCCTGGTAGCCTTTTCCCTGTAAGCCTAAAAGTTCAAGAGCCAAAGCCCTTACTTCTTCCATAACGGCAACAAATTCTTTACTTCTGTGGGATATTTCCAATATGGATAAGCCGGTATTGTTAAAATCTAAAACGGCTTGTGATGCTTTTTGAAAAACTTCTTGTGGTAAAATGCAGGGACCTGCGCTGTAATTGTGTTTTTTCATTGGGGAAACTAATCTTTAAAAACTTGAATAACGACTTCTTTGTCTACTAAATCGGTAAATTTACCATTGTAACGGGTGGCTTTAACCAGATGGTTATCAATCCAGTGATAATTACCGCCCCGGGGTTTGCCCATCAGGATACTGTGGTATTTAAAACCGTGCTTTATCAGCCATTTTTCCGTAACCTCACGGTGTTCTTCGGTGCGCGAGGTGAAAAAACAGATAATATGACCTTCATCATACCATTTGTTGATTGTTTCAAGAGCATCCGGGAAAGGAAGACAAGTTTCCATTCTTTCAGGTTCTTCATTGGGAATATCGTCGGTAATGGTACCGTCAATATCAATGAGATAGTTCTTAATCCCGTCTTTGAGTACAGGACTAACATTGTTTTTGTGTTCTAGTTGCATTGAGTGTGTTTAAGACTGTAAATTTCCTAAAAAAAATAATCTTAATCACAAAAGAAAACGAGAAAGTTAGATTTTTATTAAAAAAGCAATCGTGTCCACATTATCTGCATAATCCCAAAGTTTAGGCTTCTGGGTTTGCCCGAAAATAACACTATCCTCAATAATGCTATTTGATACAATGCACTGAAGCTGATCTTTTTCGGAGTTGAGTTTCTCTGTTAAAGCAGCAATGGAATCGTAATATTCATAGAAAACAGACGAAATAGGAGAGGCATAGCTGGAATCTTCCTTGATTGTCAGGAATTCATTGTCCAGAAGTTTGAAGCCGCTCATCAGAAAAACCGCCTTGTTATAATCGTAATTGTTGGTGTATTTTTCATAATAGATAACATCCCTGTATTCATACATGGCTTCAAAGAAAAGCGTGAAATCATAGTCTTTCGGCACAAATAATTTCGAAACGTTACGGCAGCCCAGGCCGAAATAACGGAAAATATCTTCACCAAGCCCGATCAGGTCTTCTTTGCTTTCCTTTCCGTTTAAAATAGCAACGGAATTTCTGTTCTTGCGAATGATGCTCGGCTTGTCTTTAAAATAGTATTCAAAATAACGGGCCGTATTGTTGCTTCCGGTAGCGATTACCGCATCGAAATTTTCCAGTTTCCCATCTGTAAAAGTGATATAATCGGCTAATTCCGGCTGTATGGCAATCAGATAACCGGCTAAAAAAGGAAGCAGCTTCTGATCGTTGGATGATGTTTTAATCAAAACCTTGTGGCCGGACAGGATAACCGACAAGAAATCATGAAAGCCAACCAGCGGAATGTTTCCGGCAAGAATTAAGCCCACCGTTTTGGGTTTTACGGCAGTGAAATCATAGCGGGACAACCATTTGTCAAGCTGTTCTTCGGTCAGGGCTTCTGCCCATGACTGTATTGCAAAATAAACCTGTTCCGGAGTGAACCAGCCATTATGGGATTGCGATAATTCAATTAGTGTGATAAAGTTATCATAGAATAAGGCGTTGTTCTTCACATTCGGTTTTTGCTCATTTCCGTTTATCGAAAACTGATTTAAAAACTTTCCTAATTCAATAAAACTTGTTTTTTTATCGCTTTGTGTCATGAGTGGCTTGTTTATGAATGGTTTTGATTGTAATTTTGTGCAAAAATAATAAAATTAGCTATGGCAATCATTATAACAGACGAATGTATCAACTGTGGGGCTTGCGAGCCTGAGTGTCCAAACACGGCTATCTATGAAGGGGCAGACGATTGGAGATATAAAGACGGTACCAAATTAACCGGTAAAATAGTGCTTCCGGACGGAACAGAAGTGGATGCGGAAGCAGCACAGACGCCCATTTCGGATGATATATATTATATTGTTCCGGGCAAATGTACGGAATGTAAAGGTTTTCACGAAGAACCGCAATGTGCGGCAGTATGTCCGGTGGATTGCTGTGTTCCGGATGATAACCATGTGGAAAGTGATGAAACACTTTTACAGCGACAATCCTTTTTGCATAACGAATAAAAAAAAAGCCTCAAGATTTCTTGAGGCTTTTTTTATGCTTTCCGGATTAGTTACGAATGATTTCTGCTTTTTCAAACGTTACCGTATCGGCTTTTTCATCGTATGTTTCCATGATCAAATCACCGTTGGCATCAAAATGGCCAATGGAAATTTTGTTTTTATTTTTTACAATATACGTATTGTTAGACGTTTCTCTAAGAACTGCCAACTGTTTTTTGGTATCCGGATTGATAATAGTGTATCCCACTTTATCAAGCAATACCTGGTATTTCTGTCCTTTGTAGGTGTAATAAGCAGAGCGGTCTACATCTACATAACGGGTAACACCGTCAACAGTAACTTTAACTTTAGAAACAACCTGAGTTGGTCCTAACTGCATCTCTTTGTTTAAAGATTTGGAATTGGCATCTTTTAATTCAACATCCTGAACTTTTTCTAATTCCTCGGTTTTAACGATTTTTTTCTCGCCTTCAGAATCCTTTATTGTTCTTACGGTTGTTTTAACTTCAGACTGAACATTTGTGTTTTGGGCGTATATACCCGCAGAGAAGAATAGTATTATTAAACTTAAAATTGATCTTTTCATAATATTTTTTTATTTTAAGGTTACTATTTAACAAATATAAGCTTTAAAAACGGAAATATTAAACAATTTGCATTAAAAAATTTATAAAAAAACGTTTTTTTGCCAATAAAATGTTAAAATAAAAGTAGGTTGAAGTTTGGCTAATAATCAATATATTTGCAGACTTTTAAAAACTCATATACATGAAAGCTGGAATCGTAGGATTACCTAATGTTGGGAAATCAACCTTATTCAATTGTTTGTCGAATGCAAAAGCACAAAGTGCTAACTTTCCGTTTTGTACTATTGAACCGAATATCGGTGTGGTAAATGTTCCGGACCCGAGATTGGAAAAATTGGAGGAATTAGTGAAGCCGGAGCGTGTACAGCCAGCTACAGTGGATATTGTGGATATTGCCGGTCTTGTAAAAGGAGCCAGTAAAGGAGAAGGTTTAGGAAACCAGTTTTTAGGAAACATCCGCGAGTGTAATGCGATCATACACGTTTTGCGTTGTTTTGACAATGATAATATCGTTCACGTAGACGGTAATGTAAATCCTATCCGTGACAAAGAAACAATTGATATCGAATTGCAGCTGAAAGATCTGGATACCGTTGAAAAACGTTTGGAAAAAGTAAAAAAAGCAGCAAAAACAGGAAATAAAGAAGCGCAGGTTGAGGAAGCATTGCTAACCCGGATCCGTGAAACATTATTGGCAGCGAAATCTGCCCGTACAGTTGTACCGCAAAATCATGATGAGGAGGCTTTAATGGAAGGTTTTCAGCTGATTACGGCAAAACCGGTTTTATATGTATGTAATGTAGACGAAGGTTCTGCGGCAACAGGAAACAGTTATGTAGATCAGGTTAGAGAACTGGTAAAGGATGAAAATGCGGAGGTTATTGTTCTGGCAGTAGGAACGGAAGCGGATATTACAGAATTGGAAAGCTATGAGGAACGCAAAATGTTCCTGGAAGATTTAGGTTTAACAGAACCGGGTTCGTCAGTATTGATCCGTGCGGCTTACAAATTGTTAAACCAGCAGACGTATTTTACGGCTGGTGTTAAAGAAGTACGTGCCTGGACGATCAACGTGGGGGACACGGCACCAAAAGCAGCCGGAGTAATTCACACTGATTTTGAAAAAGGATTTATCCGTGCTGAGGTTATTGCTTATGATGATTATGTAGCCTTTGGTTCGGAATCAAAAGTAAAAGAAGCCGGAAAATTAAGAGTGGAAGGAAAAGAATATATCGTTAAAGACGGTGATGTAATGCACTTTAGATTTAATGTCTAATTAACGGAGTAAAATAAGATAAAAAGCGAAACAATTGTTTCGCTTTTTTTATGGCGTCTGCTGAAATCGGTATGGCTAATTTTAGTAATTTTAGACGGAAAAAAATATACCTATGAAAATTATCGCTTTCGCTGGCAGTAACAGCCATAACTCTATAAATAAGAAACTGGTAACCTATGTTGCAAATTTGTTTGAAGATGCAACTGTTGAGGTACTTGATTTAAACGATTATGCCCTGCCGGTATTCAGTGTCGATTTAGAGCAGGAAATAGGGAAGCCGCAACTGGCAACGGATTTTTTGGAGAAGCTGGCTTCTGCAGAAATGATCGTGGTTTCACTGGCCGAGAATAACGGTAATTATTCCGTAGCGTTTAAAAATATTTTTGACTGGAGTTCCCGTCAGCTTAAAGATGTTTTTCAGCAAAAAGCGGTTTTGCTCATGGCGACTTCTCCGGGTGCAAGAGGTGGGGCAAGTGTATTGGAAATAGCCAAAAACAGCCTGCCGAGATATGGCGCCAATATCGTGGCAACATTTTCATTACCGGGTTTTTATGAAAATTTCGATGTAGATAAAAAGCAGATCTCCAATCCGTTGTTTGATAACCAGATTAAAGACATTGTAAAAGAATTCAGTTTTTAATAGAAATGGTCTTTAATTTGATAGTATTTCCTGTAATAGTGAAATAGTATTAACAAAACCGGATTTTTATCAGGAATGGTTGTATTTAAAAAATGCCTCAGGATTTTGGGCTGGACAGTTGCCGGAATCACAGGATTTCTATTGCTGTATGTCATAGCAGTATTGGTATTGTCCCGGATTACTGTTAACGATACGGAAGCGGCTAACGGACAGCGGGATATCGCTGTTTATATACTGACCAATGGGGTGCATACGGATATCGTGGTACCGGTAAAAAATGAGGTCAGGGACTGGACAAAAGAAGTGTCTTTCCGGCAAACCAGATCTAAGGATAGTATTATGAATTACCTGGCTTTCGGATGGGGTGATAAAGGGTTTTACCTGGATACGCCCGAATGGTCCGATTTAAAAGCCGGTACGGCTTTTAATGCTGTTTTTAACCTGGGAAGTTCGGCTATGCACACCACTTTTTATAAGAAAATGATGGAAGGGGAAGACTGTAAAAAGATAATGCTGTCCAAAGAAGATTATCGGCAGCTGGTTGCTTATATTGCCGGTAGTTTTCAGCGGGATGCGAACGAAAAAGTACTCTGGATACAGCATCGGAGCTACGGCAAAAACGATGCTTTTTATGAAGCTAACGGTGCTTATAACCTGTTTTATACCTGTAATACCTGGGCAAATAATGCTTTAAAAGCGGCACGGCAGAAGGCAAGCTGGTGGACCGTTTATGACAAGGGAATATTTTGCCATTATAACTAATATACTATGAAATTTAAAAAAAATATCAGAAACATACTGTTGCTGTTTATAGCCAGTTTTATCGCGTATTTTCTGGGCGCAGATTTTCAATATAACATAAAGTACAACTGGATACATAAAACAGGTGTTTATTTAGGATATGCCTTGTTGTTTCTTTCGGTTTTTGCTTCCGTGACCACAACGCTGGAAATTGCAAAATCGGATGAGGTAAAACCTAAAATGCTATGGATTTTGCTTGCGGGAATTCCGATTTTATTCTGTTTTGTAATATTTATACTATCTTTAGTAGCTTTTGATCTGAAGCTTTTTTGATTGTCAGAGAATCAGTTGTTTACAAATTCTGTTTGATAACTTTATTGCTGCGCTCTTTCATTTTTTCGGCAGAAATGCTATATTAGCAGAAAATCCAAAATTTCTTTATGCTAGAGCAAAATCAGTACACCGAAGACAATATACGTTCACTCGATTGGAAAGAGCATATCCGTATGCGTCCCGGAATGTATATCGGAAAACTTGGGGACGGATCTTCACCTGATGACGGTATTTATATTCTTCTGAAAGAGGTTCTTGACAACTGTATCGACGAGTTTGTAATGGGCGCCGGAAAAACCATTGAAGTCACGGTAAAGGACAAAATGGTAACGGTACGCGATTATGGTCGTGGGATTCCATTGGGTAAAGTGGTCGATGTTGTTTCGAAAATGAATACCGGGGGAAAATATGACTCCAAAGCGTTTAAGAAATCGGTAGGTCTGAACGGGGTTGGTACCAAAGCCGTAAATGCCCTTTCCAACTATTTCCGCGTGGAATCTGTCCGCGACAACCAGCAGAAAGCAGCCGAATTCTCTGCCGGAAATTTAACGCTGGAAGAAGAGATTGTAGAAACAACCAAACGCAAAGGAACAAAAGTGTCCTTTATTGCGGATGAAACCATATTCAAGCATTACAAGTACCGTAACGAGTATATTGTTAAAATGCTTAAAAACTACTGTTACCTGAATACCGGATTAACCATTATTTACAATGGCGAAAAATTCTATTCGGATAACGGTCTGAAAGACTTACTGGAAGAAACCATTTCGGAAGAAGACATGATCTACCCGATCATCCACTTAAAAGGGGATGACATTGAAGTCGCATTAACCCACAGTAAAACACAATATTCAGAAGAATACTATTCGTTCGTAAACGGACAGAATACCACTCAGGGAGGAACCCACTTAGGAGCTTTCCGTGAAGCTATTGTGCGAACGATCAAAGAATTTTACAATAAAAACTTTGAAGCGTCCGATGTGCGGAAATCCATTGTTTCGGCTATCTCGGTAAAAGTTGAAGAGCCGGTTTTCGAATCGCAGACCAAAACCAAACTGGGATCGACCGATATGGGGCCAAATTCACCGTCGGTACGTACCTATGTCAATGATTTCGTAAAAACAAACCTGGATAACTTCCTGCATAAAAACCCGGAAGTAGCCGATTTGTTACTGCGCAAGATTCTACAGGCGGAAAGAGAACGTAAAGAACTTTCCGGAATCCGGAAATTAGCCAAGGACCGTGCGAAAAAAGCCAGTCTGCACAACCGTAAACTACGCGATTGCCGCGTGCATTTAACCGATATTAAAAATCCGCGTTATCTGGAAAGTACCCTGTTTATCACGGAGGGAGATTCCGCATCGGGTTCCATCACCAAATCAAGGGATGTGAATACGCAGGCGGTATTCAGTTTGCGTGGAAAACCGCTGAACTCGTATGGGATGACTAAGAAAATCGTATACGAAAATGAAGAATTCAACCTGCTTCAGGCAGCCTTGAACATTGAAGAAGATATGGGCGACCTGCGGTACAACAACATTGTAATTGCTACCGATGCCGATGTCGATGGTATGCACATCCGTTTGCTGCTCATCACGTTTTTCCTGCAATTCTTTCCCGAACTGATTAAAGCGGAACACTTGTATATTCTGCAAACGCCGTTATTCCGGGTGCGTAATAAAAAGGAAACAATTTATTGTTACAGTGAAGACGAACGGGTAGCCGCGATAGAAAAATTAAAACCGAAACCGGAAATAACCCGATTTAAAGGATTGGGAGAGATTTCTCCGGATGAGTTCAAACACTTTATCGGCGAAGACATCCGTCTGGATCCGGTAATGCTGGATAAAGCAACATCCATAGAAAAATTACTGGAATTCTATATGGGGAAAAATACACCCGATCGTCAGGAATTTATCATTAAAAACCTGAAAGTAGAATTGGACGTGGTTGAGGATAAATAAAAATCGAGTTTCAAATTTCAATTTTGAATTAAGCATATAAATGGACGAAGAAAATTTAGATCCAATAGAAGAAGGGCAGTCACAAGGGGAACAGTTTTATAATAATCAGGAAACAACTGATAACGATACGATTACGAAAGTAACCGGAATGTATAAAGACTGGTTTCTGGACTATGCTTCCTATGTTATCCTGGAACGTGCAGTTCCGGCAATTGAAGACGGTTTTAAACCGGTACAGCGCCGTATCATGCACTCTATGAAAGAGCTGGATGACGGGCGTTACAATAAGGTTGCCAATGTGGTAGGGCATACCATGCAGTATCACCCTCACGGAGATGCGAGTATTGGTGATGCGATGGTACAGATTGGTCAGAAAGATTTGCTGATCGACACGCAGGGGAACTGGGGAAATATCCTGACCGGCGATGGTGCGGCAGCTTCGCGTTATATTGAAGCCCGTATCAGTAAATTCGGATTGGAAGTATTGTATTCGCCAAAAATTACCCACTGGCAGCTGTCCTATGACGGACGTCGTAACGAACCGATCAATTTACCGGTAAAATTCCCGTTGCTGCTGGCGCAGGGTGGTGAAGGTATTGCCGTAGGTCTTTCTACAAAAGTACTGCCGCACAACTTTAACGAACTGATCGATGCTTCGATAAAAATATTAAAAGGAAAACCGTTTACCCTGTATCCGGATTTTCCAACGGCAGGTATCGCCGATATGTCGGCCTATAACGATGGTGTTAGGGGCGGGCGTGTACGCGTACGTGCCAAGATTTCACAATTAGACAAACAAACACTGGTTATTTCCCAGATTCCTTTTTCGACCAATACCACAACACTGATTGACAGTATTTTAAAAGCGAATGAAAAAGGGAAGATAAAAGTTAAAAAAATTGAAGACAATACGGCTGCCGATGTTGAAATATTAATCCATCTTCCGCCGGGTGTTTCACCGGATAAAACAATTGATGCGCTCTATGCCTTTACCGGCTGTGAAACATCTCTGGCGCCTTTAGGCTGTGTGATCCAGGATAACAAGCCGTTATTTATCGGTGTTTCTGAAATGTTGAAAATCTCAACAAACAGAACGGTAGAATTACTCAAGCGAGAACTGGAAATTCAGTTGGAGGAACTTGAGGAACAATGGCATTTTGCTTCTTTGGAACGTATTTTCATCGAAAACAGGATTTACCGTTTAATTGAGGAAGAAGAAACCTGGGATGGTGTGATTAAAGCCATCGATAAAGGGCTGGCACCACACGTTACCCATTTGAAACGCGCGGTAACCGAAGAAGATATTGTTCGTTTAACGGAAATCCGGATCAAGCGTATCTCGAAATTCGATATTGACAAAGCACAGGAAAAGATCGAAGCTTTGGAAGGAGATATCGCACAGGTAAAATATGATCTGGAACACCTGATCGATTTTACGATTGCCTATTTTACCCGATTAAAAGAGCGTTACGGAAAAGGAAGAGAACGCCAGACCGAGATTCGCAGTTTTGACACCATTGAAGCTACGAAAGTAGTGCTTCGAAATACAAAACTATACGTAAACCGTGAAGAAGGGTTTATTGGTACCGGACTTAAAAAAGACGAGTATGTTGCGGATTGTTCCGATATTGACGATGTGATTGTTTTCCTTCGCGACGGTAACATGATGATCTCCAAAGTAGACGATAAAAAGTTTATCGGGAAAGACATTATTCACGTGGCGGTATTCGACAAAAACGATAAAAGGACAATATACAACATGATTTACCGCGATGGTAAATCCGGGCCTTCCTATGTGAAACGTTTTAATGTTTCCGGGGTAACCCGTGATAAAATGTATGATCTAACGAATGAAACGAAAGGATCGCAGGTGTTGTACTTCTCCCACAATCCGAATGGAGAGGCCGAAGTAGTGACTGTATTGCTGCGTCAGGTGGGCAGTATTAAAAAACTGAAATTCGATCTGGATTTTGCAACCCTGACCATAAAAGGACGGGGCAGTAAAGGAAATACCGTTACCAAATATCCGATTAAAAAAATAGAACTGAAAGAAAAGGGCATTTCCACCTTAAAACCGCGACGCATCTGGTTTGACGATACCGTACAACGATTGAATGTCGATGGCAGGGGAGAGCTTTTAGGAGAATTCCGTCCGAATGACCGGTTGCTGATCATCAATCAGTCCGGAAAACTAAAAACCATCGTACCGGAGCTTACCACGCATTTTGATGAAGATATGGTGGTACTCGAAAAATGGGTTCCTAAAAAACCGGTTTCGGCAATTTATTATGACGGCGAAAAGGAACGCTATTATGTGAAACGATTCCTGATTGAAAACGAAAATAAAGAAGAGGTGTTTATTTCCGAGCATCCTAACTCGCAGCTGGAAATTGTTTCGACCGATTACAGACCGGTAGCAGAGATTGTTTTTGCAAAAGTAAAAGGTGTTCAGAAAGAGAACCAGACGATCGACCTGGAGCAGTTCATTGCGGTAAAAGGTATAAAAGCCTTAGGGAACCAGCTAACGACAGACAAGCTCAAACAGGTTAACCTGCTGGAATCGCTGCCGTATGATCCGCCGGCGGAAGAAATCCCGGAAGAGATTGAAGTTCGCGGCGAAGAAGATTTATCGGATGAAAATGTACAATTGGAAGACGACGGTCAGATTACGCTGACGTTAGACTAATAAAAAAGCCCTCAATTGAGGGCTTTTATTTTTTATTTGCGTTTGCGGATTTTCATGTTGACAAATTCTACTGCCAGCGAGAAAGCAATGGCAAAATAGAGGTAGCCTTTCGGAACCGCACCAATGTGCTGTCCGGCTAATGTAGCCTCCGATAAGTGCATACTTTCCGTGATCAGCATAAAACCGATAAGGATTAAGAATGCCAGTCCCAGAATCTGAATGGAAGGGTTTGAGTTCACAAAGTTTCCAACAGGAACTGCGAACAGCATCATCACCCCGACAGAGATAATTACCGCAGTAATCATAATAACTAAGGCACCGTTAAGACCGTTTGTCATTCCTACAGCAGTAAGGATACTGTCTACAGAGAAAATAAGGTCAATCAGTAATATCTGGAAAATAACATTTCCAAACGATTTGGCCGCAGCCGTTTTGATGTTGTGCTCTTCTTCCCCTTTATGGTCCACTTTTTCATGGATTTCTTTGGTACTTTTATAAATCAGGAATAAACCTCCTAATAATAAAATAAGCGCCTGACCGGTAAAATGCCCGTTAAACCAGCCCCAGTTTACGCTGAATAAAGGTTCTTTCATGGCAATTAGCAACGTGATCCCGAATAATAAGCCTATTCTCATGAACATGGCTAAGAACAATCCGATCCGGGTAGCTTTTTTTCGTTTCTCTTCCGGTAATTTTCCGGTAACGATCGAAATAAAGATAATGTTGTCAATACCCAATACGATTTCAAGGAATGTTAAAGTTAATAAAGCGATCCACGCATCCGGATTTAAGAATACTTCCATTTTAGTTTTTTGTTATTTGGTTTTGGTTTAAAATACAGCTGTTAAACGTAAATTAATCGATTTTTGTTACAGTTCCCTTCTGTTTTTTTGGATCGCCCACAAAAGAGTACTCAAAAGTATAGCCTTTGTTGCTGGTAGTCAGTATTTTCATACTGATGGCTTTTTTATCCTGCATGTTCTTCGGATGCAGTTTTTGCAGGACAAATTCACAATCATTGGTCCAGCGAACGGAAGCCGTGTCGGTTTTTCCATTAAAGGTCTCGATTTGGAGGCTGTCGGTTCTTTCAAATACGGATGTCATGTGTTTGCCGTCTATTTCCTGGGAAAATTCAAATTTTCCGGTTCGGAAATCCTTGCAGTTACGTTCCTGATTGTAGCAGGAAACAAAAACAATAATAAAAGAAAGTAGTGCTATTTTTTTCATTGTAATTTTTTTAACTCTTCGTCGGTAAAGTTTCGTATGGTTTTCTCTTTGGAGAATTTTTCGGCATTATAGGCGTTGGATTTGTTTTTAGGAATCGAAAGACTGTCCCAGTTTCCTTTTTTCAGCATTTTAGCATAAAAAACAATTTGTCCAACATGGTAAGGATAATGGGCTAACTGACGGTTGATCGCTTCCGTAACGGTATGCCCTTCATTGCGGATGTAGATAATTTCCGAAAGCTGTTCCGGCTGCAGGCTGTTTAAAGTGTCGAGCAGGCAATTCCAGCCTTTGTCCCAGGCTGCCTGTAACTCCTCTTTGGTCATAACCGATTCTTCAAACTCTTCATCACGGTTGCGCCACGCTTTCTCCCCATCAGTGGTCAGGAAGTTGGTCCATCGGGAAAGCATATTGCCGGAAAGATGTTTGACAATCATGGCAATGGAATTGGTATCGTCATTTAAAGAAACAAAGAATTGTTCCGGTTCCAGCTGCTCCATGGCTTTTTCGCCTATAGTCTTGTAGTATAGAAACTGTTTTTTGACACTTTCCAGATAGTTGCTGTTGATTTCCATGATTATGATTCTTTATCAAACATGCTGCTGGTAATGGTTCGCAGTCCCAAAAACATAAACCACATTGCGGTAATGCAAACTAAAATCCCCAAACCAAGTACCGGATAAAACAAGGGATTATTTTGATTTTTAAAAGAGCTGTTGATAATAACAGGTCCTAAAAACAGTAACGGTAAGGCTCCGGCCAGATACCGGATCCCTCTGCTTAATACTTTTTTGTTGGTATGCATGATTTTGTGTGTTAAGTTTCGCTAAATACGATTGTAATTGTCAATGGCTTTGCGGACGTTCTGGTGTTCTTCCAGCAGTTTTTGCGCCTCTTCATAGGTAACATTAATCTCGCTCATAATCATCCGGATACCTCTGTCTACCAATTTGTGATTGCTCAGCTGCATGTCCACCATTTTATTGCCTTTCACTTTGCCCAGCTGAATCATCGTTGCGGTAGAAAGCATGTTTAAAACCAGTTTCTGTGCAGTACCGGCTTTCATACGGGAGCTTCCGGTAACAAATTCCGGCCCTACAACAACTTCAACAGGAAATTTTGCCGTTTCGGCTAAAGGACTTCCCTGGTTGCAGGTAATGCATCCGGTGGTAATATTCAGCTGATTGCATTTTTCCAGGCCGCCAATTACATAAGGAGTCGTTCCCGAAGCGGCAATGCCAATCACGACATCGTTTTCGGTCATGTTCCATTCTGACAGGTCTTTCCAGGCCTGTTCGCGGTCATCTTCGGCAAACTCCACCGCTTTCCGGATCGCAGTGTCGCCACCGGCTATTAATCCGATGACCAGGTCGAAAGGAACGCCAAAAGTTGGCGGACATTCGGAAGCATCCACAATTCCCAAACGGCCGGAAGTTCCGGCACCTATGTAGAACAAACGGCCGCCGTTTTTCATTTTGGCAACAATCTCGGTTACCAGAACTTCAATTTGCGGCAGGGCTTTTTCAACAGCCAAAGGAACGGTTTTGTCTTCGTTGTTGATGTTTGTCAGTAATTCCGAAACGGACATTTTTTCTAAATGTTCATATTTCGAAGCTTGCTCGGTGATGCGTGTAAATGACATTGGTGAAACGAAATTAATAGTATTGCTATATTTTATTGATCAGGCTAACAAGAGGGTTAATTGCCCTTTGCCCATTGCTTATTGCTTTTGCCTTTTATTTATTGCTTATTGCCTTTTTATTACCAGTTATCAAATTTACATAAAATAAGCCAGGATTATCCCTAATATAATGGCCGTTAACTTAGCCATATTGAATTTATGGCCTTCGCTGCTTTCAAAAATAATAGTGGACGAAATATGGAATAAGATACCAATTACAATAGCGGTAATCTGACTGTAATATTCGCTGATAAACGGTAAATATCCTGCTAAAAGGGTTCCCAGTGGTGTCATGGAGGCAAATACCATCATGAAAATAAAGATGGCCGTTTTATTCAGGTGCGAATTGATAAAAAAGGTGGTTAATATAATCGCTATCGGGAAATGGTGAATGGCAATTCCCCAGGCTAGATCATGGTGATGGCTTACCGGTAAACCTTCCAGCAAGGCGTGTAAGCACAAACTGATGAATAACGACCACGGAATGTGGTGCATGGTTTCATGTCCGTGAACATGCCCGTGTTCGGCACCTTTCGAAAAATATTCCAGTACGATCTGGAAGACAATCCCGATCATGATAAAAATCCCGACAGGACTGTGGGCGTGATCGTGGCCTTCGTGGGCATGGTTGCTGGCTTCATAAACTTCCGGCAGCAAATGGGAAACCGTCAGCGCCAGCAGGAATGAGCCGCTGAACGCTAATAATAACTTTAGATTCTGTTTATTTTTCGGACGGAAAAAGGTTGCCGCAACATACCCTATAATTACCGATAGTAAAGGAATTAAGTATAGCATATTATTTGAAAATCATTATAAGTCGTTCGGAATCGTTTTTTAAAAATTTACGCAGTTTGTAATCGCCAAATACATCCAGTAAGAATATACCGGCTTCTTCCATCATGGCTTCAAAATCGGCAAGTGTAAGTGCCTTTACTTTTTCTGTAAAATGGAACTGTTCGCCATTGTCTTCAAAGCGGATTTCTTTATAAATATGATTGTCCTTTTCATAACGCTGAATGTGGAAATCGATGCCTTCCACTGTTTTTATTTCTTCCGGCACCAGGTTATTGACCACATGTGTTACGTTCATAAAATCAATAACGGCAAAACCATATTCCGATAAGCTGTCTTTAATTGCCTGTAGCGTAGTCAGGTTGTCGGCATCACTTTCAAAATAGCCGAAGCTGGTAAAAAGATTAAAAATAGCATCAAATTTTTGTTCAAAAGGCAGGCGCATGTCGTGTACCTGAAAATGCAGCGTGTCGTTGGTGTATTGGGAAGCGCTTTTAATGCTGTTTTCGGATAAATCGGCTCCGGTCACATCATAACCCAGCTGATTCAGATAAACCGAATGACGTCCTTTACCGCAGGCTAAATCAAGGATTTTAGCATTTTCCGGCAGGTTAAGGTAGTGGGTCAGGTTATCCATGAATACTTGCGCTTCAGAGTAGTCACGATCCTTATACAGTATGTGATAATAAGGGGTGTCAAACCAGGAAGCATACCAGGTAGTTGTATCTTTTTGCATTTTTTTAGAATTTCAAAATAGTTTAATCAGCGTACTAATTAAAATTAATAATTATTGAGTGTGGTAAACGAAAGTGTAATAAGTTTTACACAAGCCAACAAATTTAGTGTATTTTTGCGGATGTAATTCCAAAATTGCAGTATTTGATTTTGAAATTATGATTTGTTTATAGGAATTTTAGTAGAGAATGAAAGACTTTAAAATGGTAGCCAAAACTTTTTTTGGCTTTGAAGAAATATTAGCCAAAGAATTAACGGTTCTTGGAGCGCAGAAAGTGGAACAGGGAACCCGTATGGTTAGTTTTGTCGGAGATAAAGGCTTCCTATATAAGGCAAACCTGGCGTTGCGCACGGCTTTAAAGATTTTAAAACCGATTTATCATTTTCGTGCGTTTAACGAACAGAGTCTGTACAAAGGAATTCAGGGTGTTGACTGGTCGCAGTATATGTCTGTTCACCAGGCATTTGTTGTGGATGTAACCCTGCATTCGGATTATTTTAACCATTCGCAGTTTGTATCACTGAAAGTAAAAGATGCTATTGTGGATCAGTTTCGTGAAAAATTCGGAAAACGTCCGAATATCAACAAGGATTTTCCGGATCTGAGAATTAATATTCACATTCAAAACGACCAGTGCTCGGTTGCTTTAGACAGTTCCGGGGATTCGTTACACCACAGAGGATACAAGACCGCAACGAATATTGCTCCTATCAATGAAGTACTGGCAGCAGGAATGCTGTTGCTTTCCGGTTGGGAAGGGCAGGGCGATTTTTTAGACCCGATGTGCGGTAGTGGTACCATAGTGGCAGAAGCAGCAATGATTGCCTGTAATATTCCGGCAAACATTAACCGTAAGGAATTTGCTTTCGAACGCTGGAATGACTGGGACAATGATTTGTTCGATCAGATTATGAATTCCCTGATGAAAAAAACCCGGGAATTTCATTATACAATCAAAGGATACGACAAGGCGCCTTCGGCAGTTGCCAAAGCAAAAGACAATATCATCAATGCCAACCTGGATGATTATGTAACCATTTCGCAGGCAAACTTTTTTGAAACCGAAAAAGAAACCCGCGGACCGTTGCACATGGTGTTCAATCCGCCTTACGGCGAAAGACTGGATATCGACATGGAACGTTTTTACAGGGAAATCGGCGATACCTTAAAGCAAAATTACCCGGGAACACACGCCTGGTTTATCACCGCTAATATTGAAGCCCTGAAATTCGTAGGTTTAAAACCTTCGCGTAAAATCAAGCTGTTTAACGGTAAGCTGGAAACCCGTTTCGTAAAATATGAAATGTATGAAGGCAGTAAAAGAACAAAATTTCAAAATCAGAATAACGAATAAAAACCTATAGTATGGCTATGAAACCACAAGTAAAAGCTTTTATATTTCAGTTAACAGGATTTGCTGTTTTGTTTATATTGTTTCGTTTTTTAATAGACGCCTATACTAACCTGCAGGGATTCTGGATTCCGGTTACGGCTTTTGTAGTATCAACCTTGCTGGCACCAAAATTTCAGGCTGTTAAAACCAATGACGGCGAAAAACTTTTTATGAAATGGATTTTTATAAAAGGTATCCGAGAGATTAAATAAAAAGCCAGGGCTTTTAAAGTTATATAAAATCCCGATAGTACTACTGTCGGGATTTTTGTTTTTATCTTCAAAACTTTTTATAAATAGTTTGTAATTATATGTTGAAATGTTATTGAAGACAATCGAAATTATTCATTACTCTATTCAAACGAAAACCCCGATACTTTTTATAATCGGGTTTTTATTCTTAACCTGACTGATTTTAATACTGGCAGGAGGCGAATTGTTTTGTATCACCCTCAACTTCATACAGACTGGTTACTATAGACACGTATAGACCGATATATCCGTTTTGCATTTTAAATTATTTCTTTTTAGAGCTAAACCGAAAATCCAGGTCATAAATACATCGTTTTATAGCATCAATATCCGTAAATAAAACACCAAAAGTCCGTAAGACGCATGCTTATAAATACGTATTTTTATACGTATTGCAACATTTTACGGAAAGCCATAAATATTTTTATCTGGAGAAACATAATATTTGCGATTATTAATAATTTAAGAAAATGAGCCATAGAAAATTACACGCCTGTTTTCCTGTAATGATTTTGATTGTATTTGTCCTGTTCGGTTGCGAACTGGAACGGGATGCAATCAACAAGAAAAGCTATCAGGAAAAGCTAAGCATAAGAAACAGTACGTTTGATATGCTGCTGAAAGAAGAACAATTTATTACAGCCCTTTCAAAACTAAATAAAGGGAAACAGAAAAAAGGAAGTATCGAAAAAACTGTTATGGAAGATGCACACGGATTTTCGATTATGCCTGATATTGCTAAAGTGATTCAGGACGATGCATATACCACCTATACATTTCAGATCAAACGCGAAATCAGCAATCCCACTTTTTTTGAAAACCTTGTCATTAGTATGGATTCATTGAATCAGGCGAATGCGTATCTTGTCAAATACACACCTACAGTACCATTAACACCAAGTGAGGAACATCATTCTTTTCATTTCAAAGGCACGGTCAATATTAAGCAGATTGAATATGACATCACGCCAACTGCAAAAGAATTAAATTGCGTAACGGCAACTGTTTGGATGTGCAATCAGGCATGGACAGCAGGAGGGTCAACAGAACCGCATGTAGCTACACAGTATTGCAATGACTCAAGTCACCTTTTTTCAGTTACGACTGTGGATTGCAGTATGTCTATAGGCGGTGGCGGCAATAGTGGTGCAGGTGGTTCGGGGGACGGTGGTTTTGGCGGCGGCGGCTTGGGTGGTGATGGCGGCTCAACAGGTGGAAATACCGGGGGTGGTCATTCCGGCGGCGGAAGCGGAGGTAGTAATAGCAATACAAATCCTCCAGTTGTAACAACACCCATATTAGACGAAATTGAAAGTACTGCTCCACCGTCAGGATGCAAAACGATTACGAAGCAATTGGAAAAATTTCCGAACCTGAAAGAAAAACTTATCGACCTTGCAGGAACAACATCACAAAGTAACGAAAACGGCATATTTATTGATAAATCAGCAACAACACAAACATCCAATCCCGTACAGACAATTCCGCAGGGTATTGGCGGTATGATTGATATTAATATGAATCCAAGTCAAAAATACGTGATGCTGGCACATACGCATGATGCATACGGAGGAAATGGAAACGGCACATATTCTATATTTTCGTGGGATGATATGGCTGTTTTAAGTCGCTTGGTACAAAATGATAAAATTGATACAGGTGATTTTGTTTTCTATGTTATAACAGCAGATGGAACAAGATATGCTCTTACAATTGATTGCACACTCTGTATTGACAGTTTTAGGTATCCACGCACCAATGCACAAGGAACCATACTGGACATGAAAAAAATTGCAGAAATGGAAAAACTATTTAAAAAATATTATGGAGCCAATGGAACCATTAAAGTAAATTCAAATGTCGAAGATGATAAAAAATCATTTTTAGAGTTTATAAAAGAAGCCAAGTTAGGACTTAATTTATTTGAAGTTGATGCAACATTTTCAGATTTTCAAAAACTGGAATTTGATAGCAAAACATCAAATATTATTAAAAAGCCTTGTTCCAACTAAAATATTCAATTATGAAAAAAATATTTAAATTTAGTGTGTTGTTTTTTCTTTTTTCTTTGTCCGTACAGGCACAACAGGAAAAAATTGAAGCAATTAGCCAATATTTCAATCCCAATTTTAAAAAGAGTATTCTGCTCACTTATTACTATAAGGATATTAATGATTACTTTACTCCATTCATAGGTAAGTGGATTTATCAAAACGGCAGTCAAACCTTTGTTGTGCAATTCACTAAGCAGGAAAAGGTACTTTATCAATCCAGTGGTAATTCAAAATATTTCATGGATGAATTGATCGGACATTACAAACTGGTTCAAAATTATGGGGCTACAAATGAACAAATCATATATACATCTCAAATCAATGCAGGAAATTCAATAACCCCTTGGGTGACGATTATATTTGGTGCGCCATTACAACAATATCTCTTGGATGGTACTATTTATGACGTGAATACACCTTATACGGATGATAATCCACTTGGTTTAAAAGGCATACTTAAAATGAGTATCAGCCCATCCAATACAAACAGCGCGCAATGGAATATTACACTTCCGTCCGGTCTTCATAATTCGGCTAATACAGGTATATTCACAATACCAACCAATGTCACATTAACAAAGGTCAATTAGATATATAAAGTTAGCCCAAATTTTTTGAGCTATTTAAAGTTGATGAAATATTTCCAAAAACTGGAACTTGAAAGCAAGACATCAAACATAATTAAAAAACCATGTCCAAATTAAACATATACACCATGAGAAAAATATTCAGTCTTGGTTTGCTATTATTTGTTGCTTCTTTCTCTTATGCCCAAGTAGAAAAAGTGGAAGAAATGCGGCAACACTATAATCCGAACTTCAAAAAAAGCTCTTTATTCATTTATTACTACAAGGACATCAACAACTATTTTACGCCATTTATCGGCACATGGATTTACCAGAACGCCAATCAAACCTTTGTTATACGGTTCTGGAAAGAAACCAAAGTTGATTATACTGAGGAAGCCCCGAAATATTATACAGACGAATTGCGAGGGCATTACAAGCTTGTACAAAATTACGGTCAGCCGAACGAGCAGATAATTTATACCTCACAAAAAAACATTGGCAATTCAATTACACCATGGCCGACTATAGTAATAGCAAATCAGCCAGTCCAACCTCATATTATGAACGGGAATATTTTTGACGTTACCGGCCCGGTAAATCCTGCATATCCAACAGGAGTAATGGGAGATTTGGATATGAGAATAAATCCTGCTAATCCAAATACGGCACAATGGAAAGTTACCTTACCCCAAGGAATGCGTGGGATGGATCAGCCAAAAACATTTACAATACCGACCAACGTCACATTAACAAAGGTGAATTAGAAATTCTTATTACTCCGGATGAAAAGATTACTATTTTTATTGGTATTGTTTTTATTTTCGTGTACATCACAGGAAAAAATCGTTTCTATAAAAGATCGTTATACTGTAAACACCCAAAAAGACCGTAAAATACGTTACTACTTTAAAGACACTCAAAAGTATTTTGAACCGTTTGTCGGCACTTGGATTTAACAGGATTTGCTGTTTTATATTGTTTCGTTTTTTAATAGACGCCTATACCAACCTGCAGGGATTCTGGATTCCGGTTACGGCTTTTGTAGTATCAACCTTGCTGGCACCAAAATTTCAGGCTGTTAAAACCAATGACGGCGAAAAACTTTTTATGAAATGGATTTTTATAAAAGGTATCCGAGAGATTAAATAAAAAGCCAGGGCTTTTAAAGCGATATAAAATCCCGATAGTACTACTGTCGGGATTTTTTTATGGATTTAATATAACGTATTGTGAATTTATGAGGTGTTGTAAGCAAATACAACAGTTATTTTAACGGGTGTTTTATTTGTAATTATTAGTGATGATTTGTTGGTAGACTTGAAAAAAGTATGAAAAATTTTAAATAATTTAAAATATATAAGAAAATTACAACAAAATAAATTAGATTTACGTTAAAATTAACAAATAACAAGTTGGCATGAAAAAGCTTCTTCTTTTTTTATTAATTCTTAACGGAGTGCTCTTAAACGCACAGAACGATAGAATACTTTTTACTTACGATGCGGCCGGTAATCAGATTAAACGAGCCATTTGTATTAATTGCAGTACAGGAAAACAAGCAATTGATAAATCGGATCTGACAGCTGCAGATTTAATTAAAAGCGATATCTCCGATAAAATTTTCTACTATCCGAATCCGGTTCAGGAGGAATTATATGTAAAATGGATTTTAATAGAAGATAAAAAAGTTGAAAATATTTCGGTTTACAACATGAACGGGGCATTACTTCAAAAATTCACTGATTTTAAGACCGATAATTTGCAGCGTATTCCATTTTCGGATTATCCGGGAGGAATGTATATAGTAGCAATACTATATAATAACGGCGAAAGGAAAGATTTGAAAATTTTGAAAAGATAAGTAATGAGAAAAATTATATTTACCACATTAAGTATTGTTTGTTGTTTGGCTGTTAATGCTCAGGATTTAGGCGGAACAAAAGTTGCCGGAACCAGGCCTATTGAAAGAAAATCCACTACTATCGAAGAGGGGCAGATGGATGCAACGACAACACTAACGCCAAGCTTTCCCGGACCTACTGGCAACTCAGCAGAAGTGGGAATTACTGAAGGAGCATTGTCGGTTTCATTAACAGGAGCGGCAACCTATAATATACCTATAGCAGTTCCACCGGGAATTAACGGAGTGGTTCCCCAGATCAGTTTAACTTATAGTAGTCAGGAAGGAAATGGACTTGCAGGTTATGGCTGGAATATAACAGGGATTTCCAGTATTACAAGAATTCCTTCTAATAAATTTCATGACAATAATATTAGTGTGATTAATGGCGGTACCGGCGATCGGTTTGCATTAGATGGACAAAGATTAATCCCTAAAGATGGCGGAAATTATTATAAACCCGGAGGCGGACAGGGAGTAAAATATGAAACCGAAAATTTCTCCAATATTAAGGTTACTTCTTATAATATAACAAACAGTCCGGTAAGTGTGGCGGAGTTTAAGGTTGAATATCCTGACGGGTCTGTTGCCATATATGGTGGCTTTTCTACTCATGTGTCCACCACCACCTGGGCCTTGAAGTATTGGGAAAATCCACAGGGAGTACGCATTAGTTATAGTTATGTGCTGGAAAACAATAATTTAAGGATAGCCAGTATAAAATATGGAACTATGGGTACCATTGCTCCCATAAACGAAATACAGTTTGTATATCAAAACCGGCAGCGACCGGAACAAGCTTATATTGGAGGGCAAAATATTCTGAATGACAAAATACTTAAAGAAATTAAAGTTATTGGAAACGGGATCGGATTCCGAAACTATTATTTAGCTCATGATATTACCTCATTGGGGTATGAAAGACTGATCAGCATTACCGAAAAGTGCGGAGATAATTCAGCAGGTTACAATCCTACAGTTTTTAGTTATGATAATACACCTGAATCTATTGCATATAGTGCTATGACAACAAGTTTGTCTGTTGGTAGTATAAGAGTGGATAATTCGGCAACGGTTTCCGGAGATTTTGACGGTGATGGCAATATGGATTTTTTATTATATCCGACAAACGGGGATAATGCCAAGAAAAAATTCTGGCTTTTTACAGAAATAGCCGGCGGATCGTTAAACATGGGATGGGAGGTGCCTTGTGGATCTTTTGAAGAAATTTTTCCATCAACATGGTTAACATGGAACAACAAGCTGGCTCCGTTTCAGGGTATGACAGCAGTTCAGAGCGCACCGATGGTACCCTATATCAATAATCTGAATATAAATACGTACTATCTTGCTCCTTATGGGGTTTACCTGCAATATCAAAAAGCAATTCAATTTCCGGATTTATTAAAGCGAAAGTACCTTAGTGGCGATTTTAACGGCGATGGACTTACAGATGTTATTGCTGTAGACTGGAGTGGAACGTCATCCAATAGAAATGCTTATTTTATTGATTTAGACAGAAGGAAAACGACAAATTATATGAACCTTGCAGGGGTTATTGCCAATGTTTCATCTGAAGATAAACTTGAAACCGGGGATTTTAACGGTGATGGAAAAACAGATATATTGTTTATAGATGGCAATAATGCTAATTATTCTGCCAAGGTGTATACGCTGAATAGTGATAATCAGCTTGTATTGTTATGGAGTACAGTCATTAAAAATCCGACAAAAATAGTTTTATTCGGGGACTATAACGGAGACGGAAAAACGGATTTCATGCTTCCTAACGGGAATGCTTCGTCGTCCTCATATTGGTATAAATATACTTCCACCGGAACAGCGTTTATTGAGGAAAATCAAAGTTATCCCGGATTAGAATATTGGACTCCTTATGGAATAGACATCTACCATTATATTCCATCGGATATTAATAATGATGGGAAAACAGATATACTTTATGTTACTTGTAGCGGCGATTCAACAAGCAGTTCCGGATTAGGAAATATAAGAGTTCGTCCTTTTATAAATAAAAATGGAGTCTTTGGTCAGGTATACGGGCAGTATTATGCCGGAAATACCGGAAATACACCAGGAATTAACAAATTTGCTCTTCCGATTTTTTATACATCAAATCAGCCCAATAAGAAACTGGAAATAGCCTTTGCAAATTATAATAAGCTGCATTATTTTAAATCTCAGAAAGATTTTGGTAAAGAGCGGTTATTAAGAGCAATCACTACCGGAAACGGCGTTAAGGAGATTATTAGTTATAGTCCTTTGGTAGGAGCAACCACATCTCAAAACGGATATGACATTCCTTACAGAGCCAGCGGTTATACCGAAAATTATCCTAATACCGATATTATTATGGCTCCGACTTTTCAAATTGTATCACAACTTGAAAAAGTCAGTAAATCGGTTTATAAAAAGCAATTGTTCAAATATTATGGAGCAGTAACAAATCTTGAGGGACTTGGATTTCTTGGATTTCGTAGTGTAATGCGTACAAACTGGTTTGATGATAACGGTACGCAAATCATTTCGACTGTTTCTAAAAATGATATTGGTTTAAGAGGAACAAATATTGAAAACTATTCCCTGCCGGGCATTGTTCTTCCGGGTGATTTAGCACCCATAACAAATTATATCTCAAAAAGCAGCAATACATATAATATGGTCAATGGCGTATTTGAGGATCCATTACAGTTTAATAAAGTTTACAAATTAAAAAGTACCATTACTCAGAACTTTAACGGATTAGATAATACCCGTAGTGAAACGGAAACTACTTATGATGCATACAATAATCCTGTAACATCCGTAACAAAACTATACAAAGAAAATGTACACGAGCAAACAGCTGTAGGTTCAATAGCTTATAATGCTCCTTCCGTAACGCCTCATATTATCGGAAGACCCATAAGCAAAACTCAGGCGATAACCATATATCCCGGTCAGGGATTACCGAATGAAGACACCAGCAGTTCGGAAGAATTGTACACCTATACAAATAATCTGCTCACACAGGTAAAGAAAAAAATAAACAGTACGCCTCATGTTACTGAGGATAATGAATATGATTCTTTCGGAAACATCAAAAAGAAAAAAGTAACGGCTGGATCCCTTACTCCGAGGGAAACAAAATACGATTATGATCCGTCGGGACGTTTCCTGATAAAAAGCTATGATACGGAGAATCTGATTTCAGAATTTGAATTCAATACAAGTAATGGTGTCCTGAATTGGGAGAAGAACCCATATTTACTGCAAACGAAATTTTTCTATGACAAATGGCTTAAAAAAATAAAGACCACAGATTATTTAGGTGTTTCCAAGAATTATACCTATTCTAAAAATGCGGAAAAAACGTTTATAACTGAAACCAAAACACCTGATGATGGCAGTGCCAGTAATGAAGTTTATGACGATTTGGGAAGGAAAATTAAATCGGGAGCGAAAAATATAAACGGAAATTGGGCCTGTATCGATTATTTATATGATATCTACGATAGAAATTTCAAGGTGAGTGAACTGTATTTCGGAGACCCTGCCACCGGTAATTCCGGAGCAACGCAGTGGAACGAAACGCAATATGACATGTATGGAAGAGTAAGTAAAAATATAGCCTATACCGGTAAAACGATTACGATGACTTATGCCGGTTTAACCACAACAATTAATGATGGGGTGAAAACCAAAACATCGGTTAAAAATGCCATCGGACGTGTGGTTGCTATGACTGATGCTCCGGGAGGAACGATTAATTACACCTATTTTGCCAACGGGAATTTAAAAACGTCAGATTACGGAGGGGTGATTACAACGATAACATTGGACAATTGGGGAAGAAAAAAGACCTTAACAGATCCGGCTGCGGGAACGTATGAATATACCTATAACGATTTTGGAGAAACCCTGACGGAGAAAACACCAAAAGGAATTACAACTTATGATCTTGATGCCGTTGGAAAAGTTAACTGGAAAACAATCGTAGGTATTAATGGGGATAATACCAATTCCAAAACCACAAATACGTATGATCCTGCTACAAAATTGCTGACAGCAGTGAAGTTTGAAAATCTTTCTGAAGGGTATGTGATAAATTATTCTTACGGTTATGACCAATACAAAAGGCTGAACTTTAAGGATGAAAGCGGTTATCTGGCCTATTACCAGCAAGCGACCCAGTTTGATGCTTTTGGCCGTCCGGAAAAAGAATTATATACCGCAATCAATACTTCCGATTTAAAGCGTTCGGATAAATGGATCAAGAAAACCTATAAAAATGGCTATCATTACCAGATTGTAGACGATGCAACGCAGAAGGTTTTATGGCAGGCCAATACTGTAAACGAAAGAGGACAATTGCTTACAGCACAGTACGGATATGATAACGGTAGCTTTGTTGGTCAGGAGACACATAGTTATGACACCTATGGACTACCGGCATCAACAAGTTACAGAACAGCAAATGGAAGTTATTCTTCGGCAGTTCCGTTCATGACGCTTACCACAGCATTTGATCCGCAGCGGGGTAATTTATTAAGCAGAACGAACAGTATGTTTGGCTGGAGTGAAGATTTTTCAAATGCCTACGACCAACAGGATCGGTTAATCAAGTATAAAGACGCTAATGGGGTTTATGTAACTCAGAGCTATGACGATCGTGGCAGGATAACAGCGAACAATATCGGAACGTATAATTACAATGTTATTAATAGCACAAGTGGTGTTTCAAGTCCGTATCAGGCCAGTTCCGTAACACTTGCAGATGCTGCAACAACGGCATATTATAATGGAAGGGAACAGAATATCGGGTATAATGCTTTTAAAAGCCCTGTTTGGATAACGGAAGAAGGAAAGGAAAATATAGATTACCAGTATAATGCCTTCGATGGCAGATGTACAATGTATTATGGCGGTTTAGAAGCTGATAAAACAGCAAGGAAATACAGGAAATTCTATTCTGCCGACGGCAGTATGGAGATAAAACGAAACCTGCTCACTGATACCGTTGAGTTTATAACCTATATAGGCGGTAATGCCTATACGGCTCCGGTAGTTTTAAAAAGTGACGGAACAACTCAAAATTACCTTTACCTGCACAGGGATTATCAGGGAAGTATTTTAGCAATAACAAATGCTAACGGACAGGTTCTGGAAAAACGACTTTTTGATGCCTGGGGTGCTTTGATAAAATATAACAATATAGCAGGTTCCACGACTGTTCCAACGACATCCGACGGACTGCTGCTGGACAGAGGATATATCGGTCATGAACACTTGTTAGGAGTAGGGCTGATTAATATGAACGCAAGGCTGTATGATCCTAGATTGCATCGTTTTCTGTCGCCGGATAACTACGTACAGGATCCCAATAATACGCAGAGTTATAACAGGTATGCCTATTGCTGGAACAATCCGTTAAAATATGCCGATTATAACGGAGAATGGTTTGGATGGGACGATTTAATAGTGGCTGCGGTGAGTTTTGTTGTTGGTTATGTTTCAAGTGGTATTCAAACCGGGCAATGGGGATGGAGTTCTGTACAATCCGGACTTATCAGTGCAGCTGTCGGCTGGGTTGCCTATAATACCGCCGGAAGCTCATCGGGGATTACCGCCGGAAGCGGCTCCCTGAATGCCCCGATGTGGGATTTCCTGGCCACATCTGCTGCCAGTTCGGCAATTAGTTTGCTGTATCCGCCTATAGGTATTCAGATTAATAATTTCTCATTTAGCATTTCACCGGCAATTGCTTTTGGAAATACATCCGGTGTGGGTGTTAATTTAAGCGCAACCTTCAGTAATGGCGATTTTAGCCTTTCGGGAGGGATTGGTATTATGAGTAATAGTAATTATAACGGATTAGGGAAAAATGGATATGAAATCAGAAAATCAATTTTAGCCAGTTATGATAACGGGAAAAACGGATTTAGTTTAGGATTTAATAAATGGGAAGGTGATTTTGCCCAAAGAACCGGCGTTGTAGGTCTTCATTTTGGCGATTTCAGAGTAATGTATGAAAATGACGGTTCAATAGGCGGTTTAGGAGATGGAGGGGATAGTTATAGGACTGCAGCATTAAATTTATCCTTGGGTGATTTTACAGCCGGATTTAATTTAATGACAGGATATCGGGATTATGAAGGAGAAGATGGCTCGGTAAAGACCCATAGAGACCCTTTGTGTGTAGACGATTTTGGCAGAAGAATGCCTAATGGATTAGCAAAAGAAGAAGGACCAAAATACAGACTTGGCGCGCTCACTGTAGGCTATAAAGGGTATAGAGTTGGAGTGAATAGTGAGCACATTCGTCATGCTATCCAGGATCAGGCAATACATAACCTTAGAATTCCATGGTTTAACGGGAAATCTATTTTTGATAAAAGACAAATGGGGTTTGAAAACCAGTCATGGGACTGGAAAGGCTATGGTCAGTATAGAACACAAAATATATTTACATCATGGTAACCAGAGTGTCGGTGGCCTTTATACTGCTGTTGACTGTTTCAGGCTGTTGCTATAATGGCAAATTGTCGGATTATGGGCTGCCGAGGAAAGCAATTGCTAAATTGAAAAATAGTACCATCGACTATAGTAAAATTGATACTATGGCTTTGTATAAAGCAGAAGCCGGTTTCAATATTAACAGCCTGACAAAAGAATACACATATTATGAAAAGGATGTGAATAATAGTTACCCTTATGTTTCCTATCTGAAATTTTACCAGGATGGTAAATTGGGAGTGTTTATTATTCCAAAGACAGATACATTAGCATTACAAAGAGATTTTTTTAATCCGGTAAAAGCAAAAATGGGCTATTATAATATGAATGGAAAGGTTCTCAAAATCAGGATAGCCACTATAGGGGATTGTACATTATATATTAGCGATAGCGAAGGAACAATTCAAAATGATACTCTGAAAATGCTGAATAAAAATTATTCGGGCAAAATTTATAAAAAAGTAACCGTACCCAAAAGCCTGTTAGAAAAATGGAAGCCGGATTGGTAAACCATTTATTGGTGTAGCAGGTAGATGAGGTAACTGTTCGGAGATTTTGATCTAAAAAAAGGGGAATGTATTACCATTCCCCTTTTTAGTATTATCTGTACTGTAAACGCTGTATTATTTCTTTTTCGTTTCCGCAGTTTTCTTCGCCGTTTTATACAGCGGTATAAAATAGGAAACGGTATAATTAAATCCGGCACCGAAATTCCCTTCATAGGTTCGGTTAAATCCGGGAATATAAAGGTTGTCGAATCCTTCCGGTTTTTTGTTTGATGCTAAATAGTTCAGTCGGACGCTGAAACCTAAAAACAGGTTGTCAAAGATTTCGGCTTTAACACCGGCAACCACTTCCAGCCAATGTGCCGTCAGACCGTCAAACTTTTGCCCCGGTGTTACTATGGTCTGTCCGAAATATGGATTGGTGTCATAAATAGCATAGGTGTTTAATTCCTGGCTAAAAGTACTCACACTATAACGCACCCCTGCATAGATCATGTTTTCCATATCCAGCCAGTTCTCATAGGCATTAAAATCGAAACCAACTTTAAAATAACTGCCTTTAGTGGTATAATTCAACTGACTTTCGGCTTCTGTACGGTCTTCATTTCCGATTTCGCCGGCAAGAAATATCTTTTTTGACAAACGGTAATCGCCCACAATCTCAAAACCCCGGTAGTCTTTTTGGTAAAAAGAGCGGGCCAGCCTGTTTAAATCGGCTCCCACACGAATACCGTAACGCTCCGTTTTTTTAGGGATGGAATCCTGTGCAAATGATGCCAGTGAGGTCCACACAAAAAGAATACTAAAAATATATTTTAAGGTGTGTCTCATTTGGGTTTTCAATATTAGATTGTACAGTTACGATATTGGAGATCCATTTGTCGGTGTCTCCTTCCGGAATTACCGGATTATTGGGTGCCAGCTTGAACGTGGTTTTATATCCGCAGGCTCTCGATACATACTGGTCGGTTCTGGAATAATTAAAAACCATGTGGTCTTCATTGCTTATAGCGGGATTGGCCGCATTCTGGGTAAAATGATAGGACGTAATATCCTCGGTTGTCTTTAGCGGAATCTTGATCTTATTGGCAGTAGTCAGATACTTTGTATCTTCGTTTCCGGTAGCATTAAAGATTATCGGTTCCGTCATACCATCGGCTATTACTCTCAGGTTGGTAACGCTTTTTAAAACAGTAGGATCGTTTTTATCATAAAATTCAATTACAACGCTCGGTGTCGTTGGTGTTCCATCGGCACAGATATCATCCTTTTCGCAGCTCCAGAAAGCATTTGCGATGATAAAAGCAACTAATAATGTTTTAATTTTTTTCATCAAAAATTGATTAACGTTTTTCCAAAAGTACTACATTTTCCACATGGTGCGTTTGCGGGAACATATCAACCGGACGAACACGGGTAACCGTATACATTTCATCCATTAAAGCCAGGTCACGGGCTTGTGTAGCCGAGTTACAGCTCACGTAAACCACTTTGTCCGGCGCGATTTTTAAAATTTGCTCCACCACATCTTTATGCATACCGTCACGAGGCGGATCGGTGATAATCACATCCGGTTTTCCGTGTGTAGCAATAAAGGTTTCATTGAAAACAACTTTCATATCGCCCACAAAGAAATCACAGTTCGTAATTTCGTTGCGTTTGGCATTTTCCTTAGCATCGGCAATGGCTTCCGGAACGGCTTCCACACCAATTACTTTTCGGGCCTGTCTGGAAACAAACTGTGCAATGGTTCCGGTTCCGGTATATAAATCATATACCAGTTCGTTTCCGGTTAGTCCGGCAAACTCACGGGTAATCTTGTATAGCTCGTATGCCTGATCGGAATTGGTCTGGTAAAAGGACTTCGCATTGATGCTGAATTTTAACCCTTCCATTTCTTCCAGGATATAACCCCTTCCTTTATAAAGGATGATATGCTGGTCGTATAAAGTGTCGTTGGCTTTACTGTTGATCACATACTGTAAAGAAGTAATTTCCGGAAAACGTTCGGCAAGGAAGTTCAACAACAACTCGCGCTGTGCCTGGTCTTCTTCAAAAAACTGTACCAATACCATGATCTCACCCGTCGAAGCGGTACGGATCATCAGCGTACGCAATAGCCCGTCGTGATTTCGGGGATTGAAAAACGGCATGTTGTGCTCGTTGGCAAATTGCCTGATTTCATTACGGATGGCATTGGAAGGATCTTCCTGTAAATGACATTTGCTGATGTCCAGGATTTTATCCCACATTTTCGGAATATGGAAGCCCAAAGCATTCTGATTGCTGTAGTCTTCTTCACTCTGAATCTCTTTTTCCGTTAACCAACGGGAATTGGAAAAGGAGAACTCCATTTTATTACGGTAGAAAAACTGCTTTTCCGAACCTAATATCGGCTCGAAATCGGGTAACTCAATTTTTCCGATTCTTTTCAAATTATTATAAACTTCCTGATTTTTGTAGAACAACTGGCGGTCATAGTTCATATTCTGCCATTTGCAACCACCGCAAGCACCAAAATGCTCACAAACAGGTTCCACACGGTGTTCGGAATATTCGTGAAAGTTTATGGCTTTTCCCTCATAATAGGATTTACGTTTTTTGAATGTCTGTACATCAACAACGTCACCCGGAACAACATTTGGAATAAAAATTACTTTTCCATCGGGAGCTTTCGCAACCGAAACGCCTTTTGCACCTGCATCAAGGACTTTTACTGTATCAAAAACGATTTTGTCTGTTCTTTTTCTTCCCATACGGCAAAAATAAGGATTGTTGTGTTTTGAAAAGTATAAAACTATATTTTTTTATCAAAGGGATTATCTTGTATGAATAAGATTACTTACATTTGAGTGGTAAACCTCCTAATATATTAAGGTATAAAATGAGATTGTATACGCGATTATCTAAGATACCCTTTTTAAGGAAAAGCTATGCCTTGAAATTCCTTTTTATAGCCTTTCTCGGGATTCATATTCCGCTGATTGGTATCGTCGTTTATATTCTTTTCGGTCCTAAAGACATCTCGGTAATAACCGTTTTTAGCGTTACACTAATATTAACCTTACTGGCAACCGGAGCCACCTTATGGATACTGAAAAAACTGGTTACCCCTATAGAAATCGCTTCGAAATCACTTTTGGACTACAGTGAAAAAGGTGTTATTCCGTCATTGCCCACAAAATATACCGATGAAGTAGGGCTGCTGCTAAGCAATCTGCAAATGCGGATTAACGAAAATGAAGATTTGCTGAATGAAAAAAAGGATCTGATTTACCTGCTTTCACACGATCTGAGGAATTTTGCCACCACACCGCAGTTTTTATCAAAGTTTATACTGGAAGAAGAACCTTCGGAGAAAGTCAGGGGCTATGCCGAACTGATCCTGGAATCGACCACCCATCAGTTTGAGTTCCTGGAAAGCTTTATACTATTACTTAAAGAAGAAGAGCTGATTTCCAGATCCACGCTGGAATTACACGAATATGAGCTGGATGAAATTTTACAGCTTGTTGGAAAAGTACTGAATCAGAAACTGGACAACAAAAGAATCCACCTGATCATTAATAATGAAACGGATGCGGTGGCTTTGCTGATAAAAGAAGAATACCTGCAGCGGGTGTTGATAAACCTGGTGGATAATGCCATTAAATTTTCCTATCCGGATTCTGAGATCTATTTAACGGTCATGGAAGAAAACGACAGTGTCGTTTTTGTGATTGTCGACAACGGAATGGGATTTGAACCGGCTAAAAAAGACGAATTGTTTCATAAATTCACCAAACAGGCGCGTGTGGGGACCCAAAAAGAATCATCCACCGGTATCGGACTATATTTGTGCAAAAAAATAATCGAACGCAATGGCGGTACCATTTATGCCGAAAGCTTAGGAATCGATAAAGGTTCCCGTTTTACCTTAATTCTCAAAAAAAGAAGCCAGCATGTATAATCATTTAGTTTTACTCAGAGGGATCAATGTTTCCGGGCAGAAGCTTATCAAAATGGAAGAGCTGCGAAACCACCTCACGGATAATGGTTTTCAGAATGTACAGACCTATATACAGAGTGGTAATGTTTTTGTAACCACTGCCGAAGCCGATCCGAATGTGGTAGAGCAACAGGTGGCAGCGCTGCTGTTGGATAAATACGGTTTTCAGGTTACGGTTGTGGCTATATCGGAAGCCGGATTGAAAAAGGTTTTTACGAATAATCCGTTTTTGGCCGATGCAGCTATCGGATTAAAACAACTGTATGTTGCCTTTTTATCGGAAGTGCCGCAACAAGAAAATGTTGGAAAACTGGATGCCTCTTTCGTACATCCCGATACGTTTACAATGGGCGACCGTGCATTGTATCTATGCTATCACAATAATGCCGGTAATTCCAAAATGACCAATAACTGGATTGAAAACCGGTTAAAAGTAACGGCAACCTCAAGAAACTGGAATACCGTTACCAAACTGGTAGCACTTTTTGAAGCCAGAAAAGGTTAATGCTTCCGGGCTGTTAGCGGATTGTTTAACGTTTTCAGGAAAGCGGTCAGGTCTTTAATCTCTTCTTTCGTTAAATGCAATTCATCCGGTGGCAGGGTCTGATTGTCAACAGTAATGCCAATTCCGGCACCACCGCCCCGGTTATAAAAATCAATTACTTCTTCCAGTGTGTTGTAAACCCCGTTGTGCATATAAGGAAATGTGATCGCTGCATTCCGTACAGTAGGCGTTTTAAAAGCATACTTTTTTAACGGTGCTTTCGTGATCAGGAATTCTCCCATATCCGGATCGATTACAGCGTTTGCCGTAACGTTTCTCGACGGAACACCCAGAACTTCACTTTCTGTTTCATTATAAAAAGGAGGAACGCTTCCGTTGAATAAAGGAAAGAAATGGCAGGTAGCACATTTTGCTTTTCCCATATAAAGATTAAAACCGTTTTTCTCGCTTGCGGTTAAGGTCGCTTTTCCTCTCAGGTAGTTGTCAAATTTAGCATCCAGTTTCGATAAGGAACGAACATAGGACGCTAACGATCTTAAGAGATTCTGCTCGCTGATTTCAGAAGTTTCCGGAAATACTTTTTTAAAACCGGATTGGTAAACCGTACTGTTCTTTACTTTCGCCAGGGCATTGGCAAAACTGCCATGCATTTCATCCTTGTTGTTGATCACATTCCTTGCTTGATCTTCCAGATAGGTAACGCGGCCGTCCAGGAAAAGTACATTCTGGTAAGCCGATTGTAATAAGGTAGGCGTGTTCCGGGAGAGAGAATTGCTTTCCACGGCTTTTGTTTTATGATCGGCATAAGCCTGATCCGGAATATGGCAGCTGGCACAGGAAACTTTATTGTTACCACTTAATATAGGATCAAAAAACAACTGTTTTCCCAGATCTTTCTGGGCATCGGAAGGATTTTTGTTGGATGCCGGGGCAAAGAAGTTGACGTCAAAAGCGCCTTCATCAAAAACGGTAGGATTGTTAAAATTGAGAGCCGTTGGAGTAGGATTGTTCTTGATTTGCAGCTGTTTCTGGATGGTATGGATCTCTTTCGAAACCGGAATACAGTACGTTACAATAAAAGTAGCCCTGTCAAAAAGATTAAAATCTGTGTTTTGGTCAATATAGGCTGTGCTTTTTGCAATAATGCTGTCCAGCTGCGGACTGTTGGTGTACAAGGCCATTATGGCATGAATACTTTGCAGTGTTGCTTTGGTTTCCGGCAACGAATGGAAGGCAACCGGCGAATCGAATCCGGTGATTCCCAGACTCATCATGCGGAGCAGCTGTAATTTCTGGGCTTCAAAAACATTGCTGTCGGTTAGCTCTAAATTGGAAAAATCATCCTTAAGCGACTGAACAATTCCGTTCAGGATCCCGATTTGTTTCTGAAGTTCCGGTTTATTGATGGCGTCTGTAAACAGTTCTTCTTCTACTTTCTGGAAACCGGTGGCTTCTTCTACCTTTCTGCTGGTTTCGTGTACGTCGTTTTTGTCAATCGCCGCCCCGTTTATTGTTTTGGAAGCTTCCGGATAATAGAACGTTACCAGGCTTTCCACGTTTTTATAGCTCAGACGGGCTTTTTTGAATTGCTTTTTTAAGGCGTTAGTGCTGCTGTTTTTGAGTGCCAGGTTTTGAAGTGCTTTTACATCGGTGGCAAAAACAGCATACTGTGTTTTTAAAAAATGCTGTGTTTTTTCGGTGGCAGTGAGCGGTTTCGGCGTCGAATTGTTGCAGGCGGTAAAAAGGAAGAGCAGATTAATAAGAATAAGCAAATTTCTCATAATGGTATAATTGAAATTAGGAATGCAAAACGGGTCTGCATTCCTAATGTTTTTTATATAAAAATTGTAGTGATTATCTTGGTAGGCCTTTAATTAAGATTACCTGACTGCCCTGATTTTCATTCGGACGAACCGTTCCGCCGTCTACACCCTTAAAAGCATCTTTTTTCCAGCTGTGTGTCTGGATGCTTAGCATAAAAGTGTCCGGAATCCCGATAACATCGGAAACATCAACTAAAGCACCGTATTCCCATGAACCCAAAGCCGAGCTGGCACTAAGGTATTTGTTCGTCGGGTCGTTGCGTTTGTGATCCAGTTCGAATACTTCTTTTAACTCACCGGTAGCAATGTTGTACTGATAAATGTAGGCATCGTGGGTCTCATCGCCATAACCGTTTGAATCCTCCTGTAGGTACACAAAGTTTTTAGTAACGCAGATGTTATCCACATTCTGGAATTTTTTCGCTTTTCCCTGTCTGTTGTCACCGTCTAAAACCAAAGTCAGCTGACCTGCTAACGGGTTGTTCTGGTCTAAAACCAATTTGTAAACACGACCGTATTTGGATCTTGAATAATCGGCATTTGCACCGGAATTATCCTGTCCGGTAACGTTGAAATATACTTCACGCTCTTTTCCGGCTTCTTTTCTGTAATCAATATCTTCCACACGTCCGAAAGGAATGGCTTTCAGTGTTTGGGAAAGGATGTTGTTCTGGTCGCCGGTATTTGTTTTGGCATTCGGAACTTCAACAAACTGTACGGCATAAGAGTTGCCTTCGGTCATGTTTCTTTCCACCATATTCTCATCCGTTCTTTTCATAACATATACTTTTCCGTTGTTTAGATCTCCGGTAGTACTTTTGTACATCACGAACTGACCGCCGTAAGTTCCGGAATCGTCATCCCCGATTAAAATAACGGTTTGCCCGGAATAGGCAGTTTTAGGTAACGGAACGGCATTTTCGGAACTCCATCTTCCCAAAGCAGCTAAAGGTCTTGGTGTGCTGTTGTTTGCCTTTGTGTCAAAAGGAGTGATCCCGATGATTTGCGATTCGGCGCCGCTTTCTCCGGCTGTTAAGAATAAAGGTCCGAATCCGTGGATTTCAGGAGTTGCCAGTGACGCAGAACACAATCTGTTTCCGGCACCGTTGGAATTCAATACATACTCTCCGGCTACCGGTTTGAAATGATTGTCGAACGTGATTTTGGAAACGGCAAAGTTATCTTCGTTATTTACCAGGAATGTAAAGGTACCGTCGCTGTTTTTAAATAAACCGGAACCGTCTGCAGAACCTCCGAAAACATAACCGGGAGTGTTGATAAATGTATCTTCACTTGAAAAAAGAGCAAATGTCTGTAAGGAAGGGAAGCCCGGCATGTTTTTAATAAGCGCCGGAGTAATGGAATAATTCTTTAACTCAATAGGGGAAGTGTTGCTGCCCGTATCGTTTGTCGTTTCATCGTCTGAGTTGCACGACAGCATGGCTGTAAGCACGGCAAGGCTCAGGATACTTTTGTTAATTTTCATGTGTTTTTGTTTTTGTGTTAGACCCGGCAAACTTAAACATGCTGTGTTAGCATAAATACATCGAAATATTCTCAAAATGTTACTATTGCTTTTTATGAAGTAAATTTTTGTTAATAAATTGTGAAAGGAGTGTTAGCGGTGGTGCAGGAGGAACCTGCCGGATGATTCTTAAAATAAAAATTTGCTGTCGGCTTTCTTTGTTTTATTTTTGACAACTAAAGTGTTGTTATGAACCGTTTTGACCGTATTACCGCGATTTTAATCCAGCTGCAATCCAGGAAAGTTGTAAAGGCTCAGGATCTTGCCGATAGATTTGATATTAGCTTAAGAACGGTGTACAGGGATATCCGGACACTGGAAGAAGCCGGAGTACCGTTATACGGGGAAGCCGGTGTGGGCTATTCCATTGTGGACGGTTACCGCTTGCCTCCGGTCATGTTCACGCAGGAGGAAGCAATGGCTTTTATAACGGCAGAGAAACTAATGGAAAAACTTTCCGATTCGGCGGTTCAGAACAATTTTCAGTCGGCGATGTATAAAATCAAATCTGTTTTAAGAGGAAGTGAAAAGGAACTGGTTGAAGGTTTGGAGCGTCACATTCATGTCCGGGAAAAGAAAAAGAATAATACGGCACCCGGCAACAGTCTGGATGTGCTGCTGAAAGCCATATCGGAAAAGCGGATCGTAAAAATGACGTACCGGGCTTTCGGAAACGAAGAAAATACGGAAAGGCTGATGGAACCCATCGGAATTTATTATGAAAATGAATACTGGTATACGGTGGGATATTGCCATTACCGGAATGCCTACCGCCATTTCAGAGCCGACAGAATGGTGGATATTTTCCTGACAGAAGAAATATTCCGTATGGAACACGCTTCGCTTCAAAAATACCAGGAACAGAAAAAACAGGATCTCAATTTCAGAAGGGAGCGGGTAATTATAAAAGTCGATAAAAACATTGCCATGTACCTGCAGGAACGAAAACACTATTACGGTTTTGTCAGTGAGGTCATAAAAGGAAATGAAATAGAGATGACTTTTTTAACCGATTCGCTGTATGAAGGCTTTGCCCGCTGGTATATTATGTTTGCCGATTATGCCGAAATCATGGAACCGGCATCGCTGAATGAACGGATTATAGAGCTTGCCGAAAAAATTCTTCAAAAAAAATAATTTCTTAAAAATCTACTGACACACTGTTGTCACAACACGGTTGTTCCTTTGTATTGTTAAACAATAAAAGCAAAACAATCATGAAACTAATCACGTTATTACAAGACGAAATGGCGCAGGAAGCGGCAACAACCAGAAAAATGTTATCCTGTGTGCCAACAGAAAAACTGGACTGGCAGCCACATCCGAAAAGTATGAAAATGAAAGTGCTGGCTGCTCATATAGCCGAACTTCCGGCATGGGTAAACATGGTGCTGAACACCAACGAACTTGATTTTGCGAACAATCCGTATGAATCCCGGGATGTTAAAAATACGGAAGAGCTACTGGCGTTTTTTGAAAAATCCTTAAAAGAAGGAGAGCAGTCGCTGGTAGCAACAGATGAAGAAGAATTCTGGGAAGAATGGACCCTGCGAAACGGCGATCAGATTTACAGTACTTCTTCCAAATATGAAGTAATCCGGATGAGCTACAGCCAGATTGTACACCATCGTGCCCAGCTGGGAGTTTACCTTCGCCTGCTGAATATTCCTATTCCGGGAAGTTACGGACCAAGTGCCGATGAGGTGATGATGTAAACGGACAGCATTTCTATGATATTTCAAACGCTGTTTTAGCAATATTTTTATTTGTTATAAAAAACACAAATAAACGATTGAATTGTTATAATTACACATTAAAGATTCTGTTTTGTGTTACTTTTTTAAAATAGAATTAGTAAATTGCACAACTCTATAGGATGATTTCTCTCCTGAAAAAGAAGGAATGTAAGATATAGCAAACAAACTAAATTGAAAATGTCAGTTATAGAAAAAATGAGTTCAACCGAAGCGATTGCTTTGGAAGATAAACACGGAGCGCACAACTACCACCCGCTTCCGGTAGTGTTAAACAGAGGAGAAGGTGTTTTTGTGTGGGATGTTGAAGGTAAAAAATATTACGATTTTTTATCGGCATATTCTGCGGTTAATCAGGGACACTGCCATCCTAAAATTATCAGTGCCATGACAGAGCAGGCGCAAACGCTGGCGTTAACGTCAAGAGCATTTTATAATGATAAATTAGGTGCTTACGAGAAATTTGTAACCGGTTATTTCGGTTTCGACAAAGTGCTTCCTATGAATACCGGGGCTGAAGCTGTGGAAACGGCTTTGAAGCTAACGAGGAAATGGGCTTATGAGAAAAAAGGAATCGCCGAAAATGAGGCGCAGATAATTGTTTGCGAGAACAATTTTCACGGAAGAACCACTACGATTATCTCTTTTTCGAATGACGAGAACGCCAGAAAGAATTTCGGGCCGTATACGGAAGGATTTATTAAAATTGCTTACGATGACATCACTGCGCTGGAAAACGCTTTAAAATCGACTAAAAACGTTGCTGGCTTCCTTGTAGAACCTATTCAGGGGGAAGCAGGAGTATATGTACCGTCCGAAGGTTACCTTGCAAAAGCAAAAGCATTGTGTGAAGCGCATAATGTATTGTTTATTGCCGATGAGGTTCAGACCGGAATTGCCCGTACAGGTAAACTGCTGGCTGTTGAACATGAAAATGTAAAACCGGATGTGCTGATTTTAGGGAAAGCCCTTTCCGGAGGTGCCTATCCGGTATCGGCAGTATTGGCAAATGATGCGATCATGAGTGTGATCAAACCGGGACAGCACGGATCTACTTTTGGTGGAAACCCGATTGCAGCCGCTGTCGCTATTGCCGCTTTAACGGTAGTGGAAGAAGAACAGCTTGCCGAAAATGCAGCGGTACTTGGAGACCTGTTCCGCGCTAAAATGAATGACTATATTGCCACAAGCAGCATCTGTACTTTAGTAAGAGGAAAAGGGCTGTTGAACGCTATTGTAATTAACGATACGGAAGAAAGTGATACCGCCTGGAACATCTGTTTGGCATTACGCGATAACGGATTATTGGCTAAGCCAACGCATGGAAATATCATTCGCTTTGCACCGCCTTTGGTCATGAATGAAGAGCAGCTGCTGGACTGTGTCCGAATCATTACAGACACTTTAAAACAGTTTGAAAAATAATATAAAGGTCCGCTTAGCGGACCTTTTTTTATGGCTGTATCGGGAATATGGAATAGAATATTGTTGGTGTTGTTTTGAAAAGAACAGGAAGGTGCTGCTGTTTGGAAAATGAGCGCCGGAAGATATTCGGCCGAAAAGAGATGCGGTGTTTGTAAAGTTTCCTATTTTTGAAAAAGTAAACTAATAGCGATGAAAACAATTTTTATAATAGTAATGTTTGGAATGGGAGGCTGGGGACTGTACGAACAAACGCAGCCACATCCCAATGTCTGGATTCAGGTTATAGCCGTGGTTATTTTCTTTTACGGGATGATGCGGCTGATGGCTAAAGTGCCAAGTGAAAATCAGGAAAGAGAAGAAGAGGATGTTTAACATAGGGGACCAGGTTGCCGTGCTCGACGACAACATAAGCGGAGTAGTTGTAGGATTCCAAAAAGAGCAGATTATAGTGGAAACTACCGACGGATTCATGATGACATATTTTGTCAACGAATTGGTTAAAATAAATAATTCCAGTAAATTAGAGGTGTTTAATTCAGGTCAGACTTTAGATGCCGTTTTGAAGGAGAAAGAGCTGCCTAAAAAGCGTTCTTTTGTTAAGGAAAAGCGTTCTAAGAAGGATGATTTTGTACTGGAAATCGATTTGCATATCGAAAAACTGGTGCCGTCAAAAAGAGGAATGTCGAACTATGATATTCTGACATTACAGACGGAAACGGCAAAAAGACAAATTGAATTTGCGATGCGAAACAGGATACCGCGGATCGTTTTTATTCATGGTGTGGGCGAAGGGATCCTGAAAGCAGAACTGGATTTTCTTTTGGGACGATACGACAATATCGTGTTTCAGGATGCCGATTATCAGAAGTACGGATTAGGTGCAACGGAAGTTTATTTCAAGCAAAACGCAAACCGTTAAGCAATAAAAAAGCCCAAACATCATGTTTGGGCTTTTTAGTATAATTAGAATACTTTTGTCTTAGTTTGTCCTGTAGTCACCAAAGGTATATTCCGGATGCAGGAACGACTGACTTCCTTTTTTGTATCGGATATTGGTGAATTTGATATTGTGTTTGTAACCGATTATTGTCGTGTTGTCCACTCCAAAAATAGCAGTGGTCACTATGGTAACGGTACCTTCATTAGCGATCCATTCTTCACTCAGCACGATAGGAGTTGCCGGAGTACCGGAGCAGATTAAATCGGTAGTATAATCGGCAGCAGCACCTCCTGTATAAAGTCGGTATATTGCCCTGTTGGTTCCGTCTAAAGTAATGGTTTGTGTTCCTGCTTCACTCGGATAGGAAGCTGCCGGTAAATCCAATAATAAGGCCTGGTTGCTGCTTTGCAGAAAGATCTTATTATCCGTACAGTTCTTGATGGTCGGATCGGTGAAAGAGAACGAAAGCGTATTAGTGGTCGGGGTATAGGTACCGAAAAGATATTCCTGGAAAGAGATCGTGGAAGCTCCGTTTGAAAACTGTACGTTCTTGAATTTTATCTGGTGGTTATAGCTAACGCTTGTTGCCAATGATGACGCATTTACATTCGGAAGCATGGTTGTTACGATCTCGATTGTACCGCCGGGAAGCACCCGGTATTCTTCCGCTACTACCGGACTTACCGGAGGAATGGTCGAACAAACCGCTGCAGAAGTAACATCGTCACTGTAGGAACGGTATATGATTTCCGATCCGGTTGTGGTAATGGTTATCGGGGTGCCGGCCACAGTTTCCTGGTTCTTGAAATTAGAAGCCGCCACATTGATCAGCATTAGCTGGTTTTTGTTGGTCCTGGTAAGAATGGTCTGGGTGTCCGTACTGTTGCTGCATTTCTGGATGCTGCTGCTACCAAAATCAAAAGTTTCAACAACGATATCGCCATCGTCACATCCGTTCAATAAAAACAGGCATACAAATGCTCCAAATATTTTTTTCATTTTATCATAGAATTTGTAACAAAAGTAACTTTTTTTACATTTACTACTAAGCGGATTGAATCAAATTCAACTTAATTGTTATATTTGAAATCCTAATAACTAACCAACCAAGTTCCTGTATATATGGAAGTATCACCAACTAAGACCAATTATCCGGCTCTTTATACCCTTATTACGGTATTTTTTTTCTGGGGTTTTATAGCGGCTGGAAACAGCATTTTTATTCCCTTTTGTAAAAATTATTTTTCATTAGATCAGTTCCAATCCCAGCTAATTGATTTTGCATTTTATACGGCGTATTACCTGGGCGCTTTGCTCTTATTTATTTTTGGTGCTTCAAAAGGAAAGGATATCGTTGGGAACTGGGGTTATAAAAAGAGTATTGTCTACGGATTATTGTTCTCTGCTTTGGGAGCGGGTGCCATGATAATAGCGGTACAGTGTAATGTCTATCTGGGAATGCTGGTGGGCTTGTTTATCGTTGCGCTGGGCTTTTCATTGCAGCAAACGGCAGCCAACCCTTTTGCCATTTCACTGGGCAACCCGAAAACAGGGGCAAGCAGGGTGAACTTAGGTGGAGGGATTAACTCCTTTGGAACAACTATCGGTCCCATAGTTGTAGGACTGGCTTTATTTGGCACTACAGCGTCAATTACAGACGATCAGATCAAACATCTGGAACTGGACAAGGTAATCGTGCTTTACATCTGTGTAGGGCTTTTATTTTTAGCGGCTGCGGCATTGTTCTATTTTTCCAAAAAGGTTCCGGCTGGTATATCTGACGAACCGATGGAAAAAGCCAACAAAGCGATCCGTACACTGGTTGTCATGACGGTGCTTCTGGCGGTGATGTTTATCCCGGTTTTCAATAGCTACAAAAGTGACGATGCTTTGAAAATTGAATCGTTGGAAAAAGAAATTAAAAACGTAAAATCAAATATTTCGATTGATGATAATGCTGCTCTGGCAGAAAGTGTTATTAAAAACATAGAAACGGAAGCCCATGAATTAAAATCGGCTTTGGAGAAAACCAGAATGTACTGGCTTTCCGGAGCACTGGTTGTGATTGTAGGCGGATTGCTGCTGGCCAAAAGAAATGCCAAAAAAAGCAGTGAAGGCTGGGGCGCGATGCAGTACCCGCAGCTGGTTTTAGGAATGCTGGCCATCTTTACCTATGTGGGTGTCGAAGTGGCTATCGGGAGTAACCTGGGAGAATTGTTAAAACTGCCGGAATTCGGGAAACATCAGTCTTCCGAAATTGCCCCTTATATTTCCATGTATTGGGGAAGCCTAATGATTGGCCGCTGGGCAGGCGCCATCAGCGTTTTTAACCTGAGTAAAAATAAAAAGAATCTGGCGCTCATTGTTGTGCCGTTGCTTGCATTTTCCATTATTATCGGCGTGAATACGCTGGCAGAAAAAGATATGTCGCCGTTGTATTATTATGTGGTTTGCGTATTCGTACAGATTGCCGCTTTCTTTTTGAGTAAAGACAAACCGGCAAGAACCTTAATGATTTTCGGCTGTATCGGATTAGTAGCGATGCTAACCGGATTGCTTACGGAAGGTACGATTGCCATTTATGCTTTCCTGGCAGGAGGATTGGCCTGCAGTATCATGTGGCCGGCCATTTTCAGCCTTTCCATTATGGGATTAGGAAAATATACCGCACAGGGTTCTGCCTTTTTAATCATGATGATTTTAGGAGGAGGGATCATTCCGCCGATCCAGGGAAAACTGGCCGATATTATCGGGATTCACAATTCCTATATTATCCCGGTAATCTGCTTTGCCTACCTGACATTCTTCGCCATCATTGTAAAATCCATTTTGGCGAAACAAAAGATCGACGTGGATTCCATAGAAATTGAAGGTGCCCATTAATAAAGATTAAGAAAAAGATAAAATAAAATTCGGAGCAGGGGAAATTAGTACCTTTGCTCCGAATTTTATTTTCTGATGAAAACAACAAAATACTACCTGGCTGCTTTTGTAGCCTTTTTGATCTGGGGATTCTTCAGTTTAGGATTAAAACCCATTCATCATTACCCGTCGCTTGATATATTATTTTACCGTGTTTTCCTCGGAGTAATTTTAATGACGGTCGTTAATGTGGTGTTTCGCGGTAATGTTGTAAAGCAGAATTGGTCGGACTTTAAAAATATGCTGCCCAACCACAAACGCCAGATATTGTTTCTGACGTTCGGCGGATCGATATTGCTTATGGCGAACTGGTTCTTTTTTATTTTTGTGATGAACCACGTTAGTGTAAAGGCGGCCTCGTTTGCCTATATGGTATGCCCGATCCTAACCACCGTTTTTGCCTATTTTATACTGAAAGAAAAATTGAGTAAGTGGCAGTGGGCGGCGGTAGGAATCAGTGTTTTCAGCTGTGTGTTGTTGTCCTATAATCATTTTATGGATATCTTTTTCAGCCTGATCGTGGCGACTACTTATGCCCTGTATCTGGTGAGCCAGCGAAAAAACAGCGAAATAGACAAATTTCTGTTGCTGAACATTCAGCTGCTGGTAGCGGGAAGCATCATGCTGCCGTTTTACCCGAAATACAGCGGTGCACTGCCAACGGAAGGCTTGTTTTACATTTGCCTGCTCATTATCGTAGTGCTGTTTACCATTATACCATTGTTCTTAAATTTGTATGCGCTCAAAGGAGTAAGTTCCGCAACGGTAGGAATCATGATCTATATCAACCCGATCATCAATTTCCTGCTCGCGATTTTCTATTTTAAAGAACAGGTGAGTCTTTTACAGCTGACCGCCTATTTCTTAATTTTGGTTTCCATCGTGGTTTTTAATGAAAAACTGCTTTTTAAGCGCAATAAAAAACATTTAGAAATTTAGTTATGAAAAAAGTTTATCTGGATAATGCGGCTACTACGGCGGTCAGACCGGAAGTGGTTCAGGAAATGATAAAAGTTTTAGCGGAAGATTACGGGAATCCGTCCTCGACACATAGTTTTGGACGTAGTGCCAAGGTATTGCTGGAAACAGCCCGGAAATCCATTGCAAAACAGCTAAATGCCAATGCGCAGGAAATTATTTTTACGTCCTGCGGAACGGAAGCCGATAACTGGATTATCCGTTCGGCAGTAAGGTATTTGGGAGTAACACGGATTATCACCTCTAAAATAGAACACCATGCAGTTTTGTATGCCGTGGCAGCTGTTCAAAAAGAATATGCTGTTGCGGTGGATTATGTCAGTATTTTGCCGAATGGTGAGATCGATTATACCCATCTGAGCGATTTACTCGCGCAGGATAAAAAAACACTGGTTAGCCTGATGCATGTAAATAACGAAATAGGAACGGTACTTGACCTGGAGCGGACAGGACGCATCTGTAAACAATACGGAGCCTATTTTCATTCCGATACCGTACAGTCGGTAGGGAAAACAACGCTCGATCTGCAAACACTGCCGGTTGATTTTATTGTTGGCAGCGCTCATAAATTCCACGGACCAAAAGGAGCTGGTTTTGCTTTTATCCGGAAAAATACCGGAATTCAGCCTTTGTTTTTTGGCGGGGAACAGGAAAAAGGACTGCGTGCCGGAACGGAAGCTGTTCATCAGATTGCCGGAATGGCAAAAGCCCTGGAGCTTTCGTATGCAAACCTTGAAGCAGAACAACAGCATATCACTGATTTGAAAAACTATCTGATAGCGGCGTTAAAGGAAGCCTTTCCGGAAACCGGAATAAACGGAAGCGAAAAAGGATTTTATAATATTGTGAATGTGCTGCTGCCGTTTTCGGACGATAAAACAGCGATGATACTGTTTAATCTCGATATGAAAGGAATTGCTGTTTCCAGAGGAAGCGCATGCCAATCCGGAAGTATCAAACCTTCTCATGTACTGGCGGAGATTCTTTCTGATGAAGCCATTAAAAAACCGAGCCTTCGCATTTCCTTAGGTCATGACAATACTAAAGAGGATATCGACCTGTTTGTGGAAGCCTTAAAAGCTGTCTGATTTTTGTAATACTATTTTGTGAATTTTTTGCAAAGTATGCTTTAAATAGTATTTTTGCCGAAATTTTGAAAAAATAAAATGAAAAAAGTATTATTTGCAGCAATTGCTGTTTTCGGTCTTGCTTTTAATGCAGGCGCTCAGAGCAAAGGAGATGTTGAATTTGGCGCAAATATCGGCGCGAATTATGCCTATATCGGAGGGAAAGACGGTACTTCGGATGCCCGTTTTAACTGGAATGCCGGTATAGCTGCAGATTACTACTTTTCGGATAGATGGAGTGTTAAAGCCAAATTGATCTATGACAGAAAAGGATGGAATGACGGTTATCTGCTGTTTGGGAATGATGCCTTCGATCCGGTTCATGCAACGGTAATATACAATACCCACTTTAATCTGGACTATTTGACCATTCCGGTAACGGCAAACTGGCATTTTGGAAAGAAAAGAAACTGGTATCTGCATTTTGGACCTTATGTGGGTTTTTTAGTTAACGCAAAAGACACAAGGTTTAAAAACGATGTAAAAGATTTCTTTAAAACAACCGACTTTGGTGCGAATGTCGGTATAGGGGTTAAGATCCCGGTTACCGATAAGCTGAAAATATTTGTTGAATATGATGAGCAGGCCGGTTTGACTGAAATCTATAAAACGAATAAATTCTCTAAAGTAACGAACTCAAGAGGAGCGCTGAATGTGGGTATAAACGTGATTTTAAAATAATAACGACAAACATAATAAAGAAGGCAGTATTGAAAAATACTGCCTTTTTGTTTTTAGGATTCCCGGAAAATATCCGGACGGTGAATCTCCATCCATTTTTCCGGGCTGGCTATAGGTTGCCAACCGAATTTTTTATACAATTCATGAGCATCGGAAGTGAGTAATATCCAACGGCGCAGGCCGGTTAATTCCGGATGGGACATGATGGTTTCCATCAGCCATTTGGAAAGCCCTTGTCCGCGATAGTCTTCCAGTACAAAAACATCGCCCAGATAGGCCATGGTTGAAAAATCGGAAACCACTTTGGCATAACCGATTTGTTTGTCTTTATAATAAATGCCGAAACATAAAGCATTGGCAATGGATTTCCGGATGCGTTCTTTGGGAATGTTTTTACTCCAGTAGGATTGGTTGGCTAAATAATCATGAATAACCTCCAGATCAAGTTTTGATTTGTCGGTTGAAATCGTGAAGTCGCCTTTGGTTGTTGTGATAATGTTCATAGAAAAATGATTGTTCAGTTCAGAGCATGTTGCGGTTTAAATAGCCCATGGCAACAAGCTGTTGTTTGTGCTGTATAAGATAGGTTTGCCGGTCTTTTAACAGGTATAGTTTTGTGGCAATTTTTAAAAGACTTTCATAATGATGGTCGGTTATGATGATGCCTTTCTCTTTTGACTCAGTAAGGATCAGGTTGTTGATGTCTTCAATCAGCATCGGGGATATGCTGGAATAAGGTTCGTCCAGCAAAACAAATTTCGCCTTGCTGAATAAAACCAGCCGTACGTCAAGATAGCGCAATTCTCCTGCCGAAAGTTCCCGGATCTGCTGGTTTTTAATCGTGTTAATCAGCGAATCGTCATAGAAATCTTTTTGTTTTTCAGCGGGAACAAACAGGCGTATCGCTTTGGCTACGCTGAAATAATTGGGGATAAAATGATTTTGCGGTAAAAAAGCAACGAGGTCGTTTTCTTTATAAGGCTCGTTATAAACCTGGTTGTTAATCCGGATAAACTTGTTTTCGGCTTCCAGGGTGCCGAAAAGAATTTGCAATAAAGTGGATTTGCCCGTGCCGTTTCTGCCGAGAATACCAATGATGTCGTTTGTTTCACATTTCAGGTAAATGTCCGAAAGAATAGGTTTGTCATCATAGGATTTTATAATACTATCTGCTTCAAGGCAATATTTCATAGCTCAGTATTTTAAAAATTAGGCAGACAAACAGGTTGGTGATAAAGCAAAAGAGAAAAAGACTGTTCCGGCTGATATGGGTATTGTAATAAAAAAAGTAATCGTTTTTGCGGTAATACTCCTTAAAGATAAAGGCAGCCAGCAGTCCGAAGGTGCAAAAGGACACAAAGAAAGTCCCTAAGCTATTGAATATCCATATCAGCGAAATAAAGAGATTAATAGCCAGTGTACTTTTGTAAAATTCAAAGTAGAGCCTTAAATTTTTGCTGTGCCACATAAGTCTGAAATATGAACCGGTTGCTCCTATAAAGTTAGGCAATTCTTTGCATAATTTTAGCGGCGATGACAGATTTTTACCATTAAAATTTAAAAAATCAGGAAGCTTTTAGTTTTTTCATAAAAGCAGCAATAGCAGGACTTAACTCTTCAAATAGAGGCTGTTTGCGATTGCGGAGCATCACTTCGGTAAACAACTTTAAACCCAGTGCAAATTCTGCGGTGTCGCCCGGATTTTCAAAAAGGGCTTTTTTGGTCAGTATTTCAACGATGCTGAAAATATCATCGTGATTGTGAAAGGTAAATTCAAGCGGTTCTTTTTCCGGATTTTCTCCTTTTATATCAGAAAGATACTCCAGTTTTAAGCGATAGGTATTGGTTTTCTTTTCCATTTGAGTCAGCGTTAATAAAGGCTTAAAGTACTTATAAATTTTCAAATCTTCAAATGAATCCTTATTTTAGCATTTCAATAGTAGACACATGATTTCAGAAGCACAATTTCAGCACGAATTAGATTTAATAATTGCCAATGCCATCCGTGAAGACGTTGGTGACGGCGATCACAGTTCTTTAGCCTGTATTCCGGCAACGGCACAAGGCAAAGCAAAACTGCTGGTAAAGGACGAAGGGATTCTGGCAGGAGTGGCATTTGCCCAAATGGTATTTCAGTATGTTGATCCCGGACTTCAGGTGGACGTTTTTATAAAAGACGGAACACCGGTAAAATATGGTGATGTCGCTTTTCACGTTTCCGGAAGTTCGCAATCGATCTTAAAAGCCGAAAGACTGGTGTTGAATGCCATGCAGCGTATGAGTGCCATAGCGACCAAAACAAAAGTATTTGTGGATTTGCTGGAAGGAACCAATACCAAAATACTGGACACCCGGAAAACAACACCCGGAATCAGGGCTATTGAAAAATGGGCGGTAAAAATTGCCGGAGGCGAAAACCATCGCTTTGCCTTGTATGATATGATCATGCTAAAAGATAATCACAATGATTTTGCCGGTGGGATAACAAAAGCCATCGAAAAAACAAATGCCTATTTAAAAGAGAAAAATCTGGATCTTAAAATTATAGTAGAAGCCAGAAACCTGGATGAAGTTCAGGAAATTTTGCAGAATGAAGGGGTTTACCGGATACTGCTGGATAATTTTAATTATGACGATACCCGGAAAGCGGTTGAAATGATAGGAGGGAAATGCCTTACGGAATCATCAGGCGGTATTAATGAAGAAACGGTGCGCCGTTATGCCGAGTGCGGTGTTAATTATGTTTCTTCCGGCGCCCTGACCCACTCAATTTACAATCTTGATTTGAGTCTTAAAGCGATTTAATTTGTATATTTCATCCAAATAATCCACAAACCTAATCCCAATTAACAAAGGTGTCAAAAGAAATCGAAGATCAGATTGAAAAAATACCGGTACTGAACAAGCTTATGGCTTTTATTAAAACAATAAAAGTTCCGGGACTTGGAGGTTTGTCTTTATACGATTTGCTGGAATTGTATGGAATCGGTATTGCAAAAGGAGCTTTTTCCTATAGAGCCGGGGCAATTGCTTTTAGCTTCTTTATGGCACTGTTTCCTTTCGCACTGTTTATATTAAACCTGATTCCATATATCCCGCTGGAAGGTTTTCAGGAAGATTTTCTAAAGTTTGTATCCGATAGCGTTCCGCCCAATACCTATGGTGCGATAGAAGCTATTTTAAAGGATATTATGAATAACAGTTACAAGAGCTTGCTTTCGTCGGGTTTCTTTTTGTCGATATTTTTAATGTCAAACGGATTAAATGCGGTTTTGGGCGGCTTTGAATCGTCTTACCATATTACAATTACAAGAGGATATTTCAGGCAGTATGCAGTAGCAATAGGCTTGTCTATCATTTTCTCCATGCTGTTGCTAATCACGGTATCGGCGATAGTGGTTTCGGAAGTAATTATCCAGAAACTATCTAACCGGTTGCTGCTGGACGATGTGTTCTTTATACAGCTGGCCCGGTATGCTTTTATCCTGATCATGCTTTTTGTTTCGGCTTCCTTTCTTTTTAAATTCGGGACAAGGGAAACCAAGCAGATCCCTTTTTTTAATGCAGGGGCTATCTTTACAACCGTTTTAGTAATTATCTCTTCCTATGTGTTTGGTATTTATGTAGTTCGGTTTGCCCGTTATAATGAGTTGTACGGATCAATTGGTACACTTCTTGTATTGATGTTCTATATATGGATTAACTGTATGATTTTATTATTAGGATTCGAATTAAACGCAACTATTAATAAATTAAAAAGAAAAAATTTATATATTTAACAAAACGTAAAAACAGCAAATTATGAGAAAACAATTTTTGACGGTATTGTTTGTGGCATTTTTGGGTCTTTTTTCAGCACAGGCGCAAAGTGTGGTAGGAAAATGGAAAACGGTTGATGATGAAACCGGAGAAGCGAAATCAATTGTGGAAATCACCGAATCCGGAGGAAAGATTTATGGTAAAGTAGTGGAGATTTTAAATCCGGCTAAAAAGAATGCCAAATGTAAAGATTGTTCTGGTGAAGATAAAGACAAACCAATTTTAGGACTGACAATCATAAAAGGACTTAAAAAATCCGGTAACGAATATACCGACGGTAAGATCCTGGATCCTAACAAAGGGAAGCTGTACAAATGTACTGTGAAACTGGACGGGAGCGATAAGCTGGATGTGAGAGGATATGTTGGAATATCATTAATAGGCAGAACACAAACCTGGTCAAGGGTTAAATAAAATATACCTGTACTATAAGGTGAAAAACACTTCTTTCGGGAGTGTTTTTTTTATGTATAGCCATTATCTTTGTATATCAAAATTATCCCATGTTGCATTTCGTAGAAGTCGTTTTACCATTAGCCTTAAACAAAACATTTACCTATTTGGTTTCTGAAGCAGAATTTCAGTATATCAAAAAGGGCATGCGCGTGGCGGTACCTTTTGGAAAAAACAAAGTGTACACGGCTTTGGTGATCGACCTGCATCAGAATGAACCGTTGCTGTACAAGGCAAAAGAAATTCACCAGATTCTGGATGAAGCACCGCTGGTAAACGAAAAGCAGATTGAACATTGGATGTGGGTTGCGTCCTATTATATGTGTGCCATCGGCGATGTTTTTAAAATGGCACTACCTTCCGGATTTTTGCTGGAAAGCGAAACGATCATTTCTTCCAAAACGGATTTGGCTGTTGATGAAAAAGGACTGGACGATGAAGAATTTCTGATTTACCAGGCATTACAGCAGCAATCGTCTTTAAAAGTTGAAGATATCGTTGCAATCCTGGGAAAGAAAAATGTCTTTCCGGTACTGAACAGGATGCTGACGAAAAACGTTTTGATCTTACAGGAGGAAGTAACCGAAAAATACAAACCGAAATTAACCCGTTATATCCGTCTGCATTCCGAATTTTTACAGCAGGAACAACTTGCAGAACTGTTGGAGCTGTTGTCCAGAGCACCTAAACAACGGGAATTGGTGCTGCAGTATTTTCAGTTGCAGGTCACGGATAAAAAACCGATATCGGTCAAAAAACTGACAGAAGTGGCAGGAAGTACGGCAACAGTCGTAAAATCACTCGTTGATAAAAATATTTTTGAAGAATATTACCTGTCGGAAGACCGGGTGCATTTTGAAAAATCGGAAAATGCCGGTTTTGAACTGAGCCTTCCGCAGCAAAATGCTTTGGATGCTATTCAGGAAAGTTTTCAGCAAAATGCGGTTACCTTGCTGCATGGTGTTACCGCTTCGGGAAAAACGGAAGTTTATATAAAACTGATCGAAGCTTACCTGCATCAGGAAAAACAGGTGTTGTACCTGCTTCCGGAAATTGCCCTGACGGTTCAGTTGGTCAGCCGGCTTACGGCTTACTTTGGAAATCAGGTAGCGGTTTACCATTCCAAATATACCAATAACGAACGCATCGAAGTGTGGCAGCAGGTGCTGCTGGGTTCCGAAAAAGCAAAAATTGTCATCGGGGCACGATCGGCTTTGTTTCTGCCGTTTTCAAACCTGGGGCTTATTGTTATTGACGAAGAACACGAACAAACATATAAGCAATTCGATCCGGCACCGCGATACCATGCGAGGGATGCGGCAATTGTGCTGGCTTCCGCTCACGGGGCAAAAGTGCTTCTGGGTTCGGCAACGCCAAGTCTTGAAACCTATAATAATGTACAATCCAATAAATACGGTTTGGTCAATCTTACCGAGCGCTATGGAAAAGTCTTTTTGCCGGAAATTTATTTAGTCGACATCAAAGACAAATACAAGCGGAAAAGAATGAAAGGGCATTTTAGCGATACGCTCATTGAAGCAATGGCAGAAGTGCTGGCGTTAGGCGAGCAGGTTATCCTGTTCCAGAACAGGCGCGGCTATTCTCCTTTTGTGGAATGCCTTACCTGCGGACACGTGCCGCAATGTCCGAGTTGCGATGTGAGTCTTACCTATTATAAGTATAAAAACCAGCTGCGGTGTCATTATTGCGGATACACCATTGCGAATCCAACCCATTGCCATGCTTGCCAGTCGGTCGATCTGTCGACCAAAGGTTTCGGAACCGAGCAGATAGAAATGGAGTTGAAAGAACTTTTTCCGGACAAGACCATCGGCAGAATGGATCAGGATACCACACGCGGAAAATTCGGATATGAAAAAATCATCGATGCTTTTAAGGAAAGAGAAACCGATATTCTGGTGGGAACACAAATGCTGGCAAAAGGACTGCATTTTGATAATGTAACGCTGGTGGGTATTATGAATGCAGACAATATGCTCAACCAGCCTGATTTCCGGTCACACGAAAGAGCTTTTCAGATGATGACACAGGTTGCCGGCAGGGCGGGCAGGAGTGAGAAAAAAGGAAAGGTGATGATTCAGACCTATAATCCCTACCATAATATTATACGGCAGGTTACCGAACACGATTATGGCAGCATGTATAAAGAGCAGATCTATGAAAGGCATAACTTTAAATACCCGCCTTTTTACAGACTGATAAAGCTTACTTTAAAACACCGGGATTATGACCGGCTTAAAGAAGGTTCGATGTGGATGTATAACGTACTGACCCAATCACTGCAAATTCCGATACTGGGTCCTGAAGAACCGGCTATCAGCAGAATCCGGAATGAATATATCCGTACCATACTGATCAAGATTCCTCAGAAGAACCATTTGGGAAACACAAAAAAAACTATCCAAAAAATATTGAATAGTTTTGAAGCGGTTGCCCAGTACCGGGCGATAAAAGTTACGGTTAATGTCGATAATTACTAAGTATTTTCGATCGCTTTAACCAGGTCTTCTTTTTTGTTTCGGCTTAACGGGATCTTGTTTGTGCCAATCTCGGCAAACTTACTGTTGAATTTGTCAATCTTGTCAATGTTTACAATAAATGATTTGTGAACCCGGATGAATTTATCTTTCGGCAGTTCTTTTTCAAAGGCTTTCATTGTGGACAGGACAAGGTGATTGTCTTCATCGGTGATCACTTTAACATAATCGCCGTAAGCTTCAATCCATTTGATTCTGGAGATGTAGATTTTTAATTTTTTGAGATTACTTTTAATAAAGATGTAAGGACTTTCTTCCTCCGAGTTTTCTTTTCCGAGCAATACAAAGTTCATCGCCTTTTTGACAGCAACATTAAATCGTTCTCTGGTAATGGGTTTGTGTAAATAGTCGGTAGCAGCATAATCAAAAGCTTTGACCGCATATTCCGTTTTGGAGGTAATAAAAATCACCTGCGGTTTTGCTTTTAAACCATCTAATAAATCGAATCCGCTGATTATGGGCATTTCAATGTCCAGAAAAACCAAATCTACATTTTTGTTGGTGATGCAATTCTTTGCCTCAATGGCATTTGAGAATTCACCTACAAGAGTTAAATTTGGATTTTCGTTTACTAATTTGGTTATGGTTAATCGCTGAATACTACTATCGTCAACTACTATACAGTTTATCTTCATATTCTAAAAAAAATGAAAGGGTTATTTTAGTAATAAAAATAGCAAAATTGTTCGGAATGACAAAGCAGAGTTGGGATAAAATGTGTAGTAGGTGTAAAAAAAGGGAAATGACGTTGTAGATTAAATATAAATCACTATTTTTGCACCCAATTTTATAACAAATAAATTTTTTTATTATGAATCATTATGAAACTGTTTTCATCTTGAATCCCGTTTTATCTGAACAACAGGTAAAGGAAACAGTAAGCAAATTTGAAGATTTTCTTACTTCTAAAGGAGCAGAGATGGTAGCGAAAGAGGATTGGGGCTTAAAAAAACTAGCTTACGAAATCCAACACAAGAAAAGTGGTTTTTATCACTTATTTGAGTTTAAAGCTGCTGGAGAGATCTTAGCTGGTTTTGAAACTGAATTCCGTCGTGACGAGAGAATCATGCGTTTTTTAACTGTAAGTTTAGATAAGCATGCAGTATCATGGGCTGAAAGAAGAAGAGCGAAATTAAAATCTACAAAAGCTTAATTATATGTCAAGTATTGAGCAATCTGCAAAAGGAAAAAAAGACGGAGATATCAGATATCTAACGCCTTTAAATATAGAAACTAACAAAACTAAAAAGTATTGTCGTTTCAAAAAATCTGGAATCAAATATATCGATTATAAAGATCCGGACTTTTTATTAAAATTCGTTAATGAGCAAGGAAAAATCCTTCCTCGTCGTTTAACAGGAACTTCTTTGAAATACCAAAGAAAAGTATCTGTAGCTGTGAAAAGAGCACGTCATTTAGCATTAATGCCATATGTGGCTGATTTATTAAAATAAAAAAGAGGCGAGATTATGGAACTTATATTAAAACAAGACGTACAGAATTTAGGTTTTAAAGACGATGTGGTATCTGTTAAGCCAGGTTACGGTCGTAACTTTTTAATTCCTCAGGGTGCTGCTATTTTAGCTACACCTTCAGCTAAAAAAGTATTAGCTGAAAACTTAAAACAAAAAGCTCACAAAGAAGCAAAAGTTGTTGCAGATGCTAAAAACTTAGCAGAAGCGATCAAAGCTTTAGAGATCAAAATCACTGCTAAAGCAGGAGGTGAGAAATTATTCGGTTCAGTTACTAATGCTGATATCGCTCAGATTTTAGAGAATAACGGTCACGCTATCGATAAAAAATTCATCACATCTGGTATCGTTAAACGTACTGGTAAATACACTGCTTCAGTGCGTTTACACCGTGATGTAATCGTTGATTTACCGTATGAAATCGTTGCTGAACAAGCATAAATTTCTTAAAATATCCTAAAAGCCTTCCCTGTCGGGAGGGCTTTTTTTATATCTTTATATTGACACAAATGGCTGCTCCCATTAGCGCTGCGCCTGAGAATTAAATACAAAAAAATGAAGTATACCAGACTAACAAAAGAACAGCTGGAGGAATTACACCCGGAATTTACGAACTTTTTAGCAACTCAATCGGTAGATAAAGCCGAATGGGACAAGATAAAGGAAACCAATCCGGAAGTGGCAGAACAGGAAATTGATGTCTTCTCCGATTTGATCTGGGAAGGCGTACTGACGAATGCAAAATACCTGGAACATTATTCCAAAAATCATATTTTCCTGTTTCATTGCAGTGAAATCCACATGCAGACAATTGTAATCCATTCTTTGGTAGCAGAAGCCGACTTTTTGTCAAAAGACGGACTGGAATGGCTGAGCGATAATTTGTTTACCGATAATGTGGAGATCCAGCGGGGACAAAAAGTATTTGCCGGTGAACGGAATGATGAAATTTTTAACCTGATTCAGCAGGGAACCATTCTGAGTGATGGCGAATTGTACAAGCAAATGGAAAATATTCTGGAGCAGTAGAAATTTCTGTGTTTCCCCGGAAAAATTATAAGAAATTGGTTAAATTAGTTCCTTGAAATTAATTTTCCCAATTTTTTTACTTTATGGACGTTTTACAAACTATTCAGGCTCTCAGAGAGGAGTTAAATAAACACAATTATAACTATTATGTTTTGGATAACCCTACAATCTCTGACTACGAGTTTGATGTAAAACTAAAGGAACTCCAGGAGCTTGAAGCAAAACATCCGGAATATTCCGATGAAAATTCTCCGACACAGCGTGTGGGCGGGGCGATTACCAAAAATTTCGAAACCGTATTGCACGAATCCCGTATGTATTCGCTGGATAACTCGTATTCCAAAGAAGACTTACTGGATTGGGAAAAAAGAGCCCAGAAAATATTGGGTGACGTACCTTTGGAGTACACCTGCGAGCTAAAATACGACGGTGCTTCAATTAGTATTACCTACGAAAACGGAAAGCTGAAACGCGCGGTAACCCGCGGTGACGGATTCCAGGGTGATGATGTGACGAACAACGTTAAAACCATAAAAGCGGTTCCGATTCAGCTAAAAGGAGACTTTCCTCCGAAATTCGATATCAGGGGGGAAATTATCCTGCCTTTTGCCGGATTTGAAAAAATGAACCAGGAACTGATCGAAATAGGCGAATCGCCCTATTCAAATCCCAGAAACACGGCTTCAGGCAGTTTAAAACTACAGGACAGCTCGGAAGTGGCAAAACGACCGCTGGACTGCTTGCTGTACTCACTAATTGGTTCCAACCTGCCGTTTGCTTCCCAGTTTGAAGGACTGGAAAAAGCCCGTCAATGGGGGTTTAAAGTCCCGAAACAGGCGCAGCTGGCTAAAAGTATGGACGACGTTTTTGCGTTTATTGATTATTGGGACATCCACAGACATGACCTGCCGTATGAAACGGACGGTGTGGTAGTAAAAATAAACAGCCTGCAGTATCAGGATGAGCTGGGCTATACGGCCAAATCGCCGCGCTGGGCAATTGCCTATAAATTTAAAGCCGAACAGGTTGCAACACGATTGCTGTCTATTGCCTACCAGGTGGGAAGAACCGGAGCCATTACTCCGGTGGCAAACCTCGAACCGGTACAACTGGCAGGAACCATAGTGAAAAGAGCATCCTTGCACAATGCCGACCAGATCCAGAAACTCGATATCCGGGTGGGTGATGAAGTTTTTGTGGAAAAAGGAGGCGAAATAATCCCTAAAATCATAGCGGTTGATCTGGACAAACGTCCGCAGGATTCAGAACCGACAATTTATATTCATAGCTGTCCCGAATGTGAAACGGAATTAGTACGGAAAGAAGGAGAAGCGCAGCATTATTGTCCGAATTTCTACGGCTGCCCGCCGCAGATTATTGGGCGTATCCAGCATTATATTTCCCGAAAAGCCATGGATATTGAAGGTTTGGGAGGAGAAACAGTTGCCTTGCTGTTTAATAACGGCCTGGTGAAAAACTATGCGGATTTGTACGAACTGAAAAAGGAACAGATCATTCCTTTGGAGCGTATGGCAGAAAAATCGGCAGACAACCTGATTAACGGTATCGAAAAATCAAAAGAAGTTTCCTTTGAACGAGTGCTGTTTGCTTTGGGGATTCGTTATGTTGGCGAAACGGTTGCCAAAAAACTGGCAAAACACTATAAATCGATAGATGCGATAGCTAAGGCTACGCTGATGGATTTGGTGCTGGTGGATGAAATCGGGGAGAAAATAGCACAAAGTGTTGTGGAATTCTTTGAAAACACGGAAAACAGCATCACTATTGAGCGATTACGGGGATTTGGGGTGCAGCTGGAAATAGGTGCGCATCACGATACGACCGTTTCGGATCTGCTGGCCGGAAAAACATTTGTGGTTTCGGGTGTTTTTGAAAAATTTTCCAGAGATGATCTGAAAAAAGCGATTGAAGACAACGGCGGAAAAGTGGGCAGTTCGATCTCTAAAAAAACCGATTATGTTATTGCGGGTGAAAATATGGGGCCGGCAAAACTGGAAAAAGCCAGCCAGTTGAATATAAAGATTATCAGTGAGGACGACTTTATTGCGATGCTCAACGGTTAGTCTTTTGTAAAGGATTTTTGGACTGTTCGGGTTTGAAAAGTCCGGTTTTTTGCTTTAAAACGACAGAATATGCTTTTTTCGGGATTTCTGTATTTTTTGGAGCAGTTTGTTGTATCTTTAATTTGAATGCTTCTTTTTTGGGTTTTTACAGTTTATAGTGCTGAGTTATGGAGCAAAAAGCGAAAGATTATACAAGCAGGTTTTTAGTAATATTTTACTTTTTTATGAGTTTGCTGGTGATTTTGAGCGAATACCAGCAGGATACACTCTTGACCTATATAACAAAGCCGTTTTTAATGCCGCTGTTGTTTTATCTGTACTATATCAACTCGGCATCCAATAACCGGAATTACGGTTTTATTCTGGCGCTTTTGTTTAACTGGGTTGCCAATATTGCTTTTGTGGCAGCCACTAAGGAAACCGTCTTTTTTGGCTCCCTGTTTTTCTTGCTTTACCGGATTATGGTGGTGTATATTTTAGTGGAACAAATCGTGTTTCCTAAGGTTTTTCCCTTTCTGGTAGGCTGTATTCCTTTTTTCTTTATTTATATTACGGTCACGAACCTTGTCAATGCCGAAATAGAAAACGGAATTTATCTTTTTTGGGTTAACGGGATTTTTATGATTTTTCTGGGCGGATTTACCCTGGCGAATTATATACTGGATAACAATAAGGTAAATACCCTCTTATTGATAAGTACCTTATTGTTTACTTTTATACAGTTTATCGTAACGATTAATTTGTATTATCTGACTTTAGTGGTGTTTAAACCAATAGCGATGGCGATGTTTGTTGTCGCGCAATTCCTGCTTTATAAGTCGGTATTATTGATGGACGAGCGGAAAAAAGCTATACCGTGATGCTTCTTCCGGAATGTGATTTTGATTTATCGGCATCAAAATAAAAATCGATTCTTCCCAGATTAATACCGTAGCAGCCTACCTGGTTAACCAGTACCTGTTTTCCGTCGGCATTGGTTTCAATGACCGGTTTGTCCAGGAAAGTATGCGTGTGGCCGCCAATGATCAAATCGATATCTTTAGTCCTTCTTGCTAAAAGGACATCACAGACCCTGTCCGGTTCGTCTTTGTATTTAAACCCGATGTGGGAAAGACAGATCACCAGGTCGCATTTCTTTTCGTGTTTCAGGATACGGGTCATTTCTTTTGCCGTTTCAACCGGATCGTTATAAACGGTTTCCTTGTATAGTTTTTTGTCGACTAATCCCTGTAATTCCACGCCAAGACCAAAAACACCTATTTTGATACCGTCTTTAATGAAAATCTTATACGGTTTTACGATGCCGTCCAGAATAGTGTTCTTAAAATCGTAATTAGCGGAAACGAAATCAAATTTGGCATGCGGCAATTGGGTATAAAAACCATCGATGCCGTTGTCGAAATCGTGGTTTCCAAGTGTTGCCAGATCATAATCCAGCATGCTCATCAGTTTGAACTCCAGTTCGCCGCCGTAATAGTTAAAATAAGGCGTGCCCTGGAAAATATCTCCGGCATCCAGTAATAATACATTAGGATTCTCTTTTCTGATTTCCTGGATCAGCGTAGCGCGTCTGGCGACACCACCCATATTCGGGTTTCGCGGATCGCTTGCCGGAAACGGATCGATATGACTGTGAACATCGTTCGTGTGAAGGATGGTTATTTTTTTAATATCGGGAGCAGTTGTAAAGCTGCTTAATGATAAACCTCCCAGAGTAACTAATGCCGAACTGGCTGCTGTTCCTTTTAAAAAATCTCTTCTTTTCATTTTCTTTTATCTTTATTCCAGGATTATTCTTTCTGACGTGATTACCGGGATGGTATCTACTTTTTTGAAGTAGTCAATTAACAGGTTTCGTAGCTTGTAGTCCATGTCATAAGCTTTAACGGCTTTTTTGAAGAAATTCATGCTGTCGCCTCCATTTGATAAATAATCGGAAGTGGCTACATAATAACTCTGGTTGTCTTCAACAGGTTTTCCGTTTACACTTAACGACTTAACGCTTAGATTGTTTTTGTCGGCAACGATTTTTAAACCGGAAAGCGGATGCGGTTTCTTCTCTTTCATGATGTAAGCGGCCATTTCCCGGATCTGAGCGCCTTTTAATTCAATTATAATCAGGCTGTTTTCAAAAGGCATGATCTCAAAAGCGGTTCTTGTGGTCACATTTCCTTTGGGAAGTACGGCGCGGATTCCGCCATGATTTAAAAGACAGATGTCAATATTTTTCTTTTCACGGGACTGGAAAATCGGGTTGGCCATTTCGATGGTAACATCGGCTAAAAGATTTCCGATTGTCGTTTGCCAGGTGCCTTTGCTTTTGTCTAATGTTTCCGGGCAGTAAGCCAGAACATTGTCTAAATCTTTGTCAATATGGGTGCGGTAAGGCGCTATATAATCTTCTATGGATTGAACATCCCTGTACGCATTTGTGATACCAATTTGTTTGCCTTCAATTTTTGTGTTCTGGTATTTTTGACCGGCGCAGGAAGCCAATAAAAAAATACCTGTAAGAACAATAAATGGCGTTAAAAAATGGTTATACTTTCTTAATTTTGTCATTTGTTATAAGCCTTATTTAATTAACTTTGTATTTCAAGTAAAATTACTATGTTTTTAAAAACAATAAAGGATTTTTCATTAAAAAAAATCATTAAAAAAAGATTACCCAATTATAAACTTACCGTTACGGAAGGGGCAATACAAACGGTTGGTCTGTTGATAGATGAAAGCTATTTTGTGGCTCAGAACGATCTGATTCAGGAGCTTGTTGCCAATGGAATTCCCGGAAAAAATATAGAGATCCTGATTTATAAAGACAGAATCAAGAAGAAAGAAACCTTCGAGTATCCTTATTTCAGCAGAAAGAACATTGCGATGAACGGGGAATTTCTAAAACCGGAGGTTGCCGGTTTTGTAAACAAACCGTTTGACATGCTGATCAGCTACTATGATGTGGAAAAAGCACCTTTACTGCTGCTGACATTGCAGTCTAAAGCAAAATTCAAAGTAGGTTTTTCAACGATCGACAAACGTTTGAATAACTTTATGATTACAACCGTTGCGGAAAAATACCAGGAATTTGTTTCCGAGCTTTTTAAATATTTGAAAATTTTAAATAAAATATAATCTAAATAATCATGCAATCATTAATCGGTACCGGTGTTGCGCTTGTTACACCATTTAAAAAAGACTTTTCGGTAGATACGGAAGCTTTAACAAGAATTGTAAATTATGTTATAGACGGAGGTGTTGAGTATTTAGTGGTTTTGGGAACAACGGCAGAGTCGGCAACATTAAACCAGGAAGAGAAAGAATTAGTGATTCAGACAATTGTGGCTGCTAACAATGGCAGACTTCCGTTGGTTTTAGGTGTTGGAGGGAACAATACAATGAAAGTTGTTGAAGAATTGAAAACCAGAGATTTTTCGGCATTTCAGGCAATTCTTTCGGTTTCTCCATACTACAATAAGCCAACTCAGGAAGGAATTTACCAGCATTTTAAAGCCGTGGCGGAGGCTTCTCCGGTTCCGGTATTGTTATATAATGTGCCCGGAAGAACAGCAAGCAATGTATTGCCGGCTACGGTAATCCGTTTGGCAAACGATTTTAAAAATATTGTCGGTATAAAAGAAGCGGCAGGAGATATTGTTCAGGCAATGAAACTGATTCAGCAAAAACCAAAGGATTTCCTGGTTATTTCCGGGGATGATATGGTGACGTTACCAATGGTTTTAGCCGGTGGAGCCGGAGTGATATCGGTAATCGGGGAAGGATTTCCAAAAGAATTTTCCGAAATGGTCCGTTTGGGATTACAGCGAAAAGTAGATGAAGCGTACCAGCTGCATTACCTGTTAGCGGATAGTATTGATATGATTTTTGAACAGGGTAACCCGGCGGGTATAAAAGCGATATTCAAAGCCCTGGGATTATCAGAAGATACGGTACGTTTGCCGCTGGTAAATGTTAACGAAGATTTAGCAAAACGTATTAACGATTTTGTAAAGAAAATAGTAAATTAGCCTTTCACTAAAAAAAAAGAATTTTATGTTATCAAAAACTATTGAAGCAGCTGTTAATAATCAAATTAAAGTTGAGGCGGATTCTTCTCAAATATATTTGGCAATGGCATCTTGGGCTGAAGTTCAGGGTTTTGAGGGGATTGCAACATTTATGTATGCGCAGTCGGATGAAGAAAGAATGCACATGCTTAAACTGGTAAAATATGTCAACCAAAGAGGAGGGCAGGCACAGATTCCATCGGTTATTGAGCCGTCTTTAGATTATTCTTCATTCAAAGCGTTGTTTACGCAATTGTTTGAACACGAAGTAATGGTGTCGGAGAGTATTAATAATCTGGTTCATGTTTCCTTAGGCGAGAAAGATTATGCGACACACAATTTCTTACAATGGTATGTGTCGGAGCAGATAGAAGAAGAAGCAACAGCAAGAACAATCCTGGATAAAATCAATCTGATCGGTGACGATAAAGGAGGATTGTACCTGTTTGATAATGATATGAAGAATTTCAACGGAAATCAGGCTGCAAAAGTGCAATAAATTTGCAGAATAAGAGTTAAAGAAAAGATGTCGGTTTTACAGGCATCTTTTTTGTTTTTTTACCATGAAAAAAAAGATTTTGTAATCTCTAATTAATAACTAAATTTGCATTTGCTTTTAAAACAAGACTTTTGGCTGTTTTAGAAGCATAAAAACTGAAAATAAAATGAGTAAATTTCTATATATTTTTCTTTTTGCTGTTCTGTTAACGTCTTGTAGTCAGTATCAAAAAGCACTCAAATCGGAAGATTTGGCAATGAAATACGAAGTGGCTACCAAAATGTATGAAGCAGGGAAATATTCCAAAGCTATCCGATTGTTTGAACAGATAGCAGCGCCAAACAGAGGGAAACCTCAGGCAGAAAAATTATTTTATATGTTTGCTCAGTCTTATTATAAGACAAAACAATACTATTTGTCAGGATACCAGTTCGAATCGTTTGTTGCCGGATATCCGAAAAGTGAAAAAAGAGAAGAAGCAGCCTTTTTGGGCGCAAAAAGCTTTTACCAGCTTTCACCAATCTATTCGATAGACCAGACCGATACACAAAAAGGAATTGATAAATTACAGGATTATATCAATACCTATCCGGATTCTCCAAACTTTGCCGAAGCGAATAAAATGGTTACGGAATTACGGGAGAAATTAGAGAAAAAAGCTTTCGAAATCGCGAAACAATACAATACTATCGGGGAGTGGACCAGAGATTACAATGCCGCTATCAAAGCATTGGACAACTTTATTACAGACCATCCCGGAACAATATATAAAGAAGATGCTTTGTTTTACAAGTTTGATGCCAGCTATAAACTGGGAATCAATAGTATTAAACCTAAAATGGAAGAGCGTTTAAACAATGCTAAAGTGGCTTACACTGCTTTGATCCGTTTTAAAGGCGATACAAAATACAAAGCAAAAGCTGACGAAATGTTAGCAAACATAGATAAAGAATTACAACAATTTTCTAAACAATAAGAACGTCATGGATTTAAAGAAGACTACTGCTCCAGTAAACACGATTACCTACAATAAGAGTACGATAGAAGAGCCGACAGGAAACGTGTATGAAGCAATAACTATTATGGCAAAAAGAGCAAATCAAATCAACTCTGAAATTAAAAAGGAATTGATTGACAAGCTTGATGAGTTCGCGACTTACAATGATAGTCTTGAGGAAATTTTTGAGAATAAAGAACAAATCGAAGTTTCTAAATTCTACGAAAAACTACCTAAACCACATGCTTTAGCAGTACAAGAGTGGTTAGAAGGAAAAATCTATTATAGAGATTCAAATAAATAATACAAACAATGTCTGTTTTAAGCGGTAAAAAAATAATACTGGGTGTTTCTGGTGGAATTGCCGCGTATAAAACGGCCACATTAGTTAGACTTCTTATAAAAGCAGGTGCTCAGGTTCAGGTAATCATGACACCTGCTTCTAAAGATTTTGTTACGCCCTTAACATTATCAACACTCTCTAAAAATCCGGTCTATTCCTCTTTTTTTAATGAAGAAGATGAGAATGCCCTTTGGAATAATCATGTCGATTTAGCCCTTTGGGCCGATTTAATGATTATTGCACCGGCTACAGCCAACACCCTTTCTAAAATGGTGAGCGGCAACAGCGATAATTTACTTTTAGCAACCTATCTTTCTGCGAAATGTCCTGTTTACTTTGCTCCGGCAATGGATCTGGATATGTACAAACACGCTTCCACACTGGCAAACTTTCATGTTTTAAAAGAGTTTGGCGATACGATCATTCCGGCGGAAAACGGCGAATTGGCGAGCGGACTTTCCGGCGAAGGAAGAATGGCGGAACCTGAAAATATCGTGGCATTTTTAGAACGGGATCTGGAAAGCAAACTGCCCTTGCGGGGAAAAAAAGTTCTGGTTACGGCAGGACCCACTTATGAAGCGATCGATCCGGTACGTTTTATCGGGAATCACTCTTCCGGCAAAATGGGCTATGATATTGCCAAAGCCGCTGCCAATCTGGGCGCGGAAGTAATATTGGTATCCGGTCCGACGCATCTGGACCTGAAACATCCTCTGGTGCAACTGGAAAGAGTAACATCGGCTCAGGAAATGTATGATGCCTGTCACCGGTATTTTAATGCGGTAGATGTGGCCGTTTCGGCAGCAGCCGTAGCCGATTACCGTCCGAAAAATGTAGCCAGCCAGAAAATAAAAAAGAATGAAGCTGCGTTCTCTATTGAACTGGAAAAAACAAAAGATATACTGGCTTCTTTAGGAGAAATCAAGACCAGACAGTTTTTAATTGGATTTGCACTGGAAACGGAGAATGAAATTGAGCATGCAAAGCAAAAAATTCAGAAAAAAAACTTAGATTTGATAGTTTTAAACTCATTAAATGATTCCGGTGCCGGTTTTGGAAAGCCCACCAATAAGGTTACATTTATTGATAAGAACTTTTTAGTGGAGCCGATGGAACTCAAATCGAAAGAAGCCGTCGCTCAGGATATTGTCAACAAAATAATAGCTCATTATCATGCGTAATTGGATTTTACTTTTACTTACTTTTTTATCAATAAACAGCTTTGCTCAGGAACTTAATTGTAGCGTAAATGTAAATTACAGCCAGATTACGAACGTTAATCCGCAGATCTTTAAAACACTGGAAAAGTCCGTTACGGAATTTATGAACAATACCAAATGGACGACCAAGACGTTTAAAAACAATGAAAAAATCAATTGTGTGGTCTTTATAACGGTTAACTCGTTTGAATCCAACAATTTTGATGCAACCGTTCAGGTGCAGTCTTCGCGCCCGATATACAATTCAACCTATTCCTCACCGGTTTTAAACTTCAATGATAAGGACTTTAAATTCCGTTATGTGGAATTTGAAAACATGTATTTCAATCCCAATAGTTTTGATTCGAACCTGATTTCCGTTTTAGCTTTTTATGCGAACATCATTATCGGTCTGGATGGGGATACCTACCAGAATTTAGGAGGAACAAAATACCTTGAAGTCGCTTCGGCTATTGCGAATGTAGCACAGTCAAGCGGTTTTGACGGCTGGATACAATCGGAAAAAAGAAATAACCGTTATTACCTCATTAACGATATGCTTTCCAATACCTATACACCGTTTCGTGAAGCGATGTATCAGTACCATTTCCAGGGAATGGATCGAATGGCGGAAAACTTAAAAACAGCCAAAGAAAAGATTGCGTCTTCTATAGAAACGCTTTCCAAGGTACACGATGTGCGTCCGAATGCTTTTCTGACCCGTGTTTTCTTTGATGCCAAAGTAGATGAAATCGTTAGTGTTTACTCCGGTGGACCGAATGTGGACATCGTTCCGTTAGTAGACAGATTAAATAGAATATCTCCGTTAAATTCTTCTAAATGGAGTAATATAAAATACTAAATTTGTGTTTTAATAAATCTACGCACAAATTATGTTAGCATCTTTATCGATTAAAAATTTTGCTCTGATTGAACAATTAGATATCCGTTTTTCCAATGAGTTTTCAATCATTACAGGAGAAACCGGAGCCGGAAAATCAATATTGTTGGGAGCATTGGGTTTGGTGCTGGGCAGACGTGCCGATTTAACGTCGCTAAAAGACAAAGAACAAAAATGCATTATCGAAGCGCATTTTGAAATCAAAGCCTATGCGCTCCAGCCGTTTTTTGAGGAAAACGATCTGGACTATGAAGATACGACCATTATCCGCAGGGAAATCCTTCCTTCCGGAAAATCACGAGCTTTTGTAAATGACAGTCCGGTAAACCTGCAGGAATTGCAGCAGCTGGGCGATTTTTTGCTGGATATCCATTCGCAGCATCAAACGCAGGAATTGTCCAATGAAGAATACCAGATACAAATTCTGGATGCTATTGCAGGACAACAGCCGCTGTTGCAGGAATACAAAAGCAGCCTGTCTACATATAAAGCCGTAAAATCAAAACTGAAGAAACTGCAGTCAGAAAAAGAAGCCCTGGTAAAAGAACAGGATTACAATAGTTTTTTACTGGAGGAACTTTTGGCAGCCAATTTAAAAGAAGGCGAACAGCAGGAATATGAAGCGGTATTTGAAAAACTCAATAATGTTGAGTTCATCAAAGAATCGCTGGATAAATCATTGGCTGTAGCCGATGAGGAACAAATTGGGGTTACGCAAAATCTGAAAGAGATTAAGGCGTCCCTTCAAAAAATCGCCGGATTATCGGCAGAATACCAGGAATTGTTTGACCGCGTATCCAGTGTGCTGATTGAATTTGATGACGTATCGGATGAAATACGCAAACATGCCGAAACCCTGATGAGTGATCCGGAACAGCTGGAACTGGTAAATCAGAAACTACAGCTGATCTATTCGCTTCAAAAGAAGCACCAGGTGGGTACGGTGGAAGAATTGCTGGTCATTCAGAATGACCTGGACAATAAAGCTGTTTTTGCAGACGATCTGGAAGCATTGATTCATTCGCTCGAAAAAGAACTGGAAGCAACCATCGTGGTTTTAGATGCCAAAGCTGCTGCGATCTCAGAAAGCAGAAAGCAGGCTGCTCCGGTACTGATTGAAAAAATTATCGCAATATTATCAGAATTGGGAATGCCGAATGCCCGTTTTGAATTTGAAATAAAACAAACGGACACCTATTTGCTGTCCGGGAAAGACGAAGTACAATTACTGTTTTCGGCCAATAAGGGAACCAGCTTCGGTTTGCTGAAAAAAGTAGCTTCCGGAGGGGAAATGTCCCGTATTATGCTTGCTGTAAAAGCCATTCTGGCAAATTATACCAAACTGCCAACGATTATCTTTGATGAGATCGACACCGGAGTTTCGGGTGAAATTGCTCATAAAATGGGCGATATCATGAAGAAAATGAGCAAGCAGATGCAGGTTTTTGCCATTACCCATTTACCGCAGATTGCCGCGAAAGGAAACCAGCACTATAAAGTGTTTAAATCCACTCAGGGTGAAAACACTGTTTCGGAATTAAAATTGTTAGGGAATGAAGAGCGAATTGTAGAGATCGCAGAAATGCTGTCTGGAAAAGATATATCCGATTCGGCTCTTAACCATGCAAAATCATTATTAATTGAATAAAAAGAATTGTTTTGGAAGAGAATATCAGTTATTATGAAAACCAGTTTATCAGGGCTGATGCTTTGATATCTGACGGGAATGTTTCGGAGGCAAAAGAAATTCTTGAAGAAATTCTGACGCAATATCCGGATTTTGGAAAAGCACACAACCACTTAGGGTGGATCTATTATACCAAGCTGAGCAATTATGAAAAAGGAATTTATCATTATAAGCTGGCGATGCGGTTTGACCCTAAATACCCGGCGTCCTATCTGAACTATGCTTATCTTTTGGTAGACCTGCGCAGGCTGGAGGAAGCAAAAGAGCATATTGACGAAACGCTGAAGCATCTGGAAAATGCAGACGGGGCTTCTTATTACAGCGAATTGGGAAGGATTTACGAAATGGAATTTAATTTTATCAGATCCTATGAGTTTTATAAAAAAGCCATGTCCTACGGCTTTGGAGCGCAATTTATAGAGAATATGAAGATGAATATGAATAGGGTGAAAGATAAAATGACTATTTTTGAAAAATTAAAATTGAAATTTATTTAAAAACATAGCTATGTATAATTTATTAAAAGGAAAAAGAGGAATCATTTTTGGAGCTTTAGATGAAAATTCAATTGCTTGGAAAACAGCGGAACGTGTACATGAAGAAGGCGGAACTTTTGTTTTATCAAATGCTCCGATCGCTATGCGTATGGGTACCATTAACCAACTGGCTGAAAAAACAGGTTCTCAGATCATTCCTGCCGATGCTACTTCTATTGAAGATTTAGAGAATTTAGTAGATAAAGCGGTGGAAATCCTTGGCGGTAAAATTGATTTTGTTTTGCATTCAATCGGAATGTCGGTGAATGTTAGAAAAGGAAATCACTATACAAACCAGAATTATGACTATACCCATAAAGGATGGGACGTGTCTGCGGTTTCTTTTCATAAAGTAATGCAGGTGTTGTATAAAAAAGATGCCATGAGCGAATGGGGAAGTATCGTAGCGCTGACGTATATGGCAGCACAACGTGTATTTCCGGATTATAACGATATGGCCGATAATAAAGCATATTTAGAGTCGATTGCCCGTAGTTTCGGATACTTCTTCGGAAAAGATAAAAAAGTAAGGGTAAACACGATTTCCCAGTCTCCGACACCTACAACTGCCGGACAAGGCGTAAAAGGTTTTGGCGGTTTTATCGCTTTTGCCGATAAAATGTCTCCGCTTGGAAACGCTACCGCTTTAGACTGTGCAAACTATACGGTAATGATGTTCTCCGATTTAACCCGCAAAGTAACATTACAAAACCTATTACATGACGGAGGTTTCTCTAACATGGGAGTAAGTCAGGGAGTAATGGAAGCTTTTGAAGAAGGATTGGAAAAAGAGCAGTAAAACTTCTTTAACGGCTTTTTAAGCCGCTGAATAATATCATAAAGACAGAATCTTCTGTTTCGGGAAAACCACCTTATTTGAGGTGGTTTTTTTATTTTTATAAAGTTTATCTTTGTTAAAAAAAGGAACCCATGTATTTTTCATTTATAATTCCTGTTTACAACAGGCCTGATGAAATTGAAGAGCTGCTTAAAAGCTTAACAGAACAAAACTATCGCGAAGATTTTGAAGTTGTGGTTGTAGAAGACGGTTCTACAATACCCTGCGAGCACATTGTGAATGCCTATAAAGGGAAACTGTTTCTCTCCTATTATAACAAGCCGAATTCCGGTCCCGGTGATTCCAGGAACTACGGAATGCGGAAAGCTATCGGACAGTATTTTATTATTTTGGATTCCGATTGCATTTTGCCGGAAAATTACGTAACTTCAGTTGCTGAGAATCTGGAACGAAACTATGTGGACTGTTTCGGAGGTCCGGACAATGCGCTGGACTCTTTTTCCGATATTCAGAAAGCAATTAATTTTACAATGACCTCTTTCCTTACTACGGGAGGCGTTCGCGGCGGATCTGAAAAAATAGGCAAATTTCAGCCGCGCAGCTTTAATATGGGGCTTTCTAAAAAAGCATTTGAAGCTTCCGGCGGTTTTGGGAACATTCATCCCGGAGAAGACCCGGATTTGTCCATACGCTTATGGGAAATGGGTTTTCAAACCAAACTGTTTAAAGATTCGTATGTATATCATAAAAGAAGAATCGACTGGTCAAAGTTCTATAAACAGGTCAATAAATTTGGAAAAGCAAGGCCCATACTGGATTCCTGGTATCCGAAGTACCGGAAAATAACCTTTTGGTTTCCGTCTTTGTTTTGCCTGGGCTTTTTGGTTGCTTTGGGATTATATGCGTTTGGAATACCGGTATTGTTTCAGTTTTATGTGCTTTATATTGCCATACTGTTTTTGTCAGGAATCATTGAAAATGCCAGTTTAAAAATAGGATTTTTGTCCGTTATTGCCTTTTTTATCCAGTTTTATGGGTACGGAATGGGCTATTTTAAGTCATTTTTTAAAGTTATTTTGCTAAAACAGCAACCGGAAAAAGCATTTCCTGAATTATTCTTTAAAAAGTAAACGATGACAAAGATAATTGGACTTACAGGAGGTATCGGAAGTGGTAAATCGACCATAGCGGCTTATATCGCTGCTCAGGGAATTCCGGTATATATCGCTGATGATGAGGCAAGGAAAATTATGGAATTGCCCGAAATTATACATAAAGTTCAGGAAATTTTTGAAGTGAATGTTATTGAGAATGGAAAATTAAATCGCAAAAAAATTGCGGATCTGGTTTTTTCTGCGCCCAATTTATTAAAAAAACTGAATGAAATTATTCATCCTGCGGTTAATGAAAATTTTGGTATTTGGTTAAAAAACAACGAAAAACACCGTTATATTGTTAAAGAAGTTGCGATTCTTTTTGAAAGTGGCGGCTATAAAAAATGCGATAAAATTATACTGGTTACCGCTCCGGAAGTGGTTAGAATTGAGCGTGTTATGAGCAGGGACGGCGTGACAAAAGAACAGGTGCTGGACCGGATGAAAAACCAGTGGAAAGACGAAGATAAAGCCGTTTTGAGCGATTATATAGTTGTAAACACCGATTTGGCCACTGCTAAGAAAGATGTCGATAAAATTCTTAAAGAATTGAATAAAATTTAAAAACAGGTCAAGATGTTAATCTTTGGTTAATGTTTTTAAGCAATAAATGTTAAAATGTTAATTTTGTTTTGATGAATAAAACGAGATTCCTCTTATTGATAATATTGATGAGCCTATCGCTGGTAGGAATCATATTAGTACAATTATTCTGGATAAATACTTCTTATAAAAATAATGAAGAACAGTTTAAGTATCACGTACAACAAGTTATCGGTAGCGTAGCTAACAAACTACAGCAACAGGAGTATTTTGAGTTCTATGAAAAGTTCAATAAATTAAAGGATAGTATCGGTAAGGTACCGAGACAAAGCGATTTGTTAGAGTATTTCTATGTAAAACGCGACCCGAAAACAAATGAACAGATCATTTATTCGAATACTATCGTTTTAGAAGATTATAATTTAAATCGTTCGTTCTTTGATAAAAAATCGGATTCCGTTTCGCTGAAAAGTTTTGTAGCGAAACGAAAGACAGAAATTTACAATGGAAATGTAGTGGATAATTCTTCTTTTCAAAAAGCACCGATGCCGGATGTTACGATTGAAAAAGAAGGGAATCTGGACATTCTGGACAAAGCACAGTTTGAGATCTATTTCAAGGATATCGTCGGACTGAAACCCATTCAGGAGCGGGTATCGAAAGATAAACTGCAGCTGATGCTTCGCAATGAATTGAATCAATATGGGGTGAACACGCCTTTTGAGTTCGGGATTTACAGCAATATGCTGGCTACAAAAGTGAAATCGGAGAATTTTAATTACGATAAAAATTCAACCTACAGTATTCCGGTTTTCCCGGATAACGAAGGACAGAGCAAATATCAGCTTTTGCTGAGCTTTCCTCAAAAGAACAAGTTTCTTTTCTCGTCACTGGTCGGAATTACCTCACTGTCCATCATTTTTACACTGGTTATCATCGTGGCCTATTTTAGTGCCCTGAACCAGTTGATCAAACAAAAGCAGATTTCGGAAATTAAAACCGATTTTATCAACAACATGACCCATGAGTTTAAAACACCCATTGCAACGATTAACCTTGCTTTGGATGCGATTAAAAACCCAAAAATCATAGACGACAAAGAAAAAGTACAGCGATACCTGCAAATGATCAGGGATGAGAATAAAAGAATGCATGCCCAGGTTGAAAACGTACTGCGTATTTCGAAATTAGAAAAAAGAGAGTTGGAGATCAGTAAAGAGCCAACAGACGTTCATACTATAATTGAAGATGCTATCGAGCATGTTAACCTGATTGTTGAAGACCGTGGCGGTGTTATTAAAGAACACCTGAATGCAAAACGGACAACAATACTGCTGAACGATGTTCACTTTACGAATGTAATGGTTAACATACTGGACAATGCGATTAAATATTCGCCTGAGGCACCGATAATCGATGTTACAACAGAAAACGTAAAAGATTTTGTGTTGATTAAAATAAAAGACAACGGCGCCGGGATGAGTAAAGTCGCTCAAAAGAGAATTTTTGAAAAATTCTACCGCGAGCACACAGGCGATTTACATAATGTGAAAGGACACGGGCTGGGATTAGCCTATGTGAAAAGGATTATTGAAGACCATAACGGTCAGATATTTGTAGAAAGCGAAAAAGGTAAAGGAAGTACCTTTATAATTAAAATGCCACTAATAAATTAATGATATGGATACGACTAACAAAAAAATTCTTTTAGTAGAAGATGACCCCAATTTTGGAGCAGTGCTCAAAGATTACCTTTTAATAAACGATTTTGAAGTTACTTTAGCCAAAAATGGTATGGAAGGTTTCGAAAAATTCAAGAAAGATAATTTCGATTTATGCATTCTTGATGTGATGATGCCTTACAAAGATGGTTATACACTAGCGAGAGAAATCCGCGAAAAAAATAAAGAAGTGCCTATTATCTTTTTAACGGCAAAATCCATGAAAGAGGATGTGTTAAAAGGATACAAAGTAGGAGCAGATGATTATTTGAACAAACCTTTTGATTCGGAAGTATTGCTGATGAAAATCAAAGCAATTATCCAGCGTAAAGCATCGGAAGTTAAAACAGATAATACGAAGTTTGAATTTATCATCGGTAAATTCCATTTGAACTCAAAATTACGTTTCTTATCTTTCCAGAATGAGGAGCCGATCAAATTATCTCCAAAAGAGAATGAATTGCTTAAAATGCTTGCTTTGCATGAAAATGACTTAATGCCAAGAGAGTTAGCACTAACAAAAATCTGGAGAGACGACAATTACTTTACCTCAAGAAGTATGGACGTTTATATCGCCAAATTGCGTAAATACCTGAAACAGGACGAAGATGTTGAGATTCTGAACATCCACGGTGAAGGTTTCCGTTTGGTAATCAAAAATAAAGTTGCAGAATAACACCCTATCTACTCTGAAACAAAAAAGCTCCTGTAAAGGAGCTTTTTATATTTTTATGCTTTCCAGTCCAGCAATAAAGCAAAACTTACTTTATTGTCTTTGGTAACCGAAAAATATGTCTGATCTGCTTCCTGATCCCGGTGAATCGTTACCTGATCGTTTAAATTGAGCTCTCTCAGAAAATTCATTTCAAAACTTTTGAGGCCCTGTTTCAAGACCTGTCTGGCATCCAGGGTGTCAAGGCACCATTCCAGGTATTTCACATTGTTTACGTGATTAACGATATCCAGATCGGAGAGTACAATGGTCCGGTTGGTCACTTTTTCGGCTTCCCGGGTCACGTTAATCCGTGAAAAGCTGTGTTCGGTAGCGTGGCGGTCGGGATATTTTTCAAAATGCTCGTGCGGTAAAGCCAGCGCTTCCGCTTTTCTCAGTTTGGTATTAAAAACAGCCCAATAGGTGGTGGCACCGGCTATTTTTTTACCATTCAGGTACATTTCAATATTACGGATAGAGCGGGAGCCCTGTAAATCTTCAATCCATGTTTTTACGATTACCTTGTCCATCCATTTGGGTAAAGTATCGGTTATTTCCACGCGGATCCGGCTTAAAACCCAGGCCTGATCGTGTTCCTGCATGTCGTTAAAACTCAATCCGCCATGAATGGAATGCTCGGCGGCGGTTAGCTGCAGTATGTTACAAAGGTCTACATATTTCAGAAGCCCGTATGGAGTACATTGGGTAAAGTTGATCTCCCATTCGTGTTCATAAACGGAAGTAAAATCGGGTGCTATTGGCATGATTATGAATTTTGAATTTGCTGCTTCACATAATCGATAATGTTTTCGGGCGAAGCTTTAAAATCAAACCATTTTGCATTTTCCGTCCGTTTGAACCAGGTCATCTGACGTTTTGCGAAACGGCGTGTATTCTTTTTTATTTCTTCAACAGCAAAATCGAATGTGAAATCGCCGTCAAAGTAACTAAATAATTCGCGATAACCCACCGTTTGTAAAGCGTTTAACGCTTTATTTGCATAAAGCGATTTGGCTTCTTTTAAAAGCCCGGCCTGCAGCATGAGGTCAACTCTTTGGTTAATGCGGTCATACATGAGCTCCCTGTCGGCTTCCAGGCCAATCACTATAGGCGTGAAATTGCGGCTGTTTTTTTTCTGATTCAGGAAAGAAGAATAGGTCTTGCCGCTGCCAATGCAAACTTCCACAAAACGCATCATGCGCTGGGGATTTTGCAGGGTTTGCGGATTTTCCTGAAGGATTTTGGTATAATAGTCCGGGTCGCGTTGCTGTAACTCGTTTTGCAGGTATGTTATGCCGTGGTTTTCGAAGTTTTCCCGGATGTTCTCCCGAACGGAAGGAGCTATGTCCGGAAAATCATCAAAGCCTTTTAAAACGGCATTAACGTATAATCCGGAACCGCCAACCATAATCTGGATGTTGTTCTTCAGGAATAGTGTATCGAGTAAAGTAACGGCTTCCCTTTCGAAATCGCCCACCGTATAGTCGTCAAATACCGATTTGTTCTGGATAAAATGATGCGGTGCTGCCGCTAATTCTTCAGCAGAAGGCACGGCCGTCCCGATGGTCATTTCTTTAAAAAACTGACGGCTGTCGCAGGAAAGGATCTCACAGTTAAAATGCTTTGCGAGTGTAATGCTCAAAGCGGTTTTACCGATAGCGGTCGGACCGATTATGGTGATTAAATAGTTAGTCATTACTTAATTTTTCCCCGCAGTGATGACAATAGCGGGAGTCTTGATTATAAATTATAGTCGTACAGGAAGGACATACTTTTTTACCTTCCGTGTCGGTGGCATTTCTTTTGGCATTGGCAAACTCGGCCGTTACTATTCCGGTAGGAACCGCAATAATGCCGTAACCCATGATCATGATAAAGGCGGCAATAATCTGCCCTAAGGTTGTTACCGGGGCAATATCGCCGTAACCAACGGTCGTGAGCGTAACCACACACCAGTAAATGCTCACCGGAATGCTGGTAAAACCGCTTTCCGGACTTTCAATAACATACATGATGGCACCTAAAAGAATGGAAACCACCAGGATAAAATAGATAAAAACAATAATTTTGGTACGGCTGGCTTTTATGGCCAGTTTAAGCTGGGATTCCTGTCCGGTAAAATGCACCAGGTTTAAAATACCAAACAAACGCAGTAAACGCAAAGCCCTTACCACCGATAGTATTTTGGATCCCGGAATAAAAAAGGATAAATACATCGGTAAAATGGAAATCAGGTCGACCAGGCCGTAAAAACTGAAAATATATTTTAAGGGACGCTTGTTGCAAATGATCCGGAGGGCATATTCAATACTGAAAAAAACAGTAATAATCCATTCCGAAACCACGAGAAAAGTATGGTATTTGGCATCCAGTTTCTGTACCGATTCAAGCATGACCAAAAGGACGCTCAACAAAATCACACCCAAAAGTGCTAAGTCAAAAAGACGTCCGCCAAAAGTGTTGGAACCGTAAATAACAATATACGTTTTCTGCCTGAAAATGTCGTATTTGGTTTTTAATACCCTCATACTCGCACTGGATTTAAAAGGTGACTACTTTGCTAACTTTCTTTTTGCGCAGGTAATTCTGAATGATATTCCGGGTATCCCTGTTGTGCTGCATCGGGATAATGATCTTTTTAAGGATGTCAATATTGTTAATCTGGTAGTTAAGATCGTAAAAGCAATAGCCTTTGTAGATCCCGTTTTCAACTAAAATAGCACTTCTTTCATCAATGCTTCTTCCCCGGTCTACAATAACCATATTCTGATTCTGGAACTGGTGGTTGTTCAGGAAATCCTGAACCCTGACATTGTAATCGGCAGCAGCTTCTTTGCCAATGCAGGCACCGTGGCATTGCTTGATATCGTACTGAAAGCAGCCTTTTTTAGTGTCGTATAAACCGTTTATTTTCTGGCATAACTGGTATTCGGCAGTTATTTTATGCAAAAAATTCTTGCCTTCAACCAGCGTAGCAAAAGAAGTGACTTCTTTTTTGCGCCCGTCGGCTTTGGCGAGGCGTAAGGCCAGATAACCTTCCTCATTTTTTTCGGCATATAAAGCCCAGGGAAAAATTGTTTTTCGCTGTGATCTGTTGTAAACAGGCTTGTTTACTTTTATTTCCTCGCTTTCTTTTAGCAGCGCAACCAGTTCGTTTCCGGTTTCTTCAAAAGTAACCGCAAAAACTTCCTGCTGTATTCGTTTTGCTTTTCGCGAGGTTCCTGTAAAGTGCTGGTTAACGCGTTTTTTGATGTTTTTGCTTTTGCCGATATAAATAATGGTTCCGTCTTCGCGGTGAATATAATAGATACCGGTTTTGGCGGGAATCGCTTCCACGATGTCCAGTAATTTCGGAGAAATTCCGGTTTTTATTTCTTTTTTGACAAAGCTTGTAATAATTTCCTTTTTGACATCTTTTGCCAAAAGCATTTTAAAAAGCTTAACGGTTGCCATCGCATCTCCGGTGGCTCGGTGCCTGTCGGCAATAGGAATACCAAGGCTTCGCACCAGTTTTCCTAAACTATAGGAAGGCTGGTCCGGAATTAATTTTTTAGATAATTCAACGGTACAGATGGTATTGCTGTTGAAATCATATCCCAGGCGTCTGAATTCCGTACGCAGGATGCGGTAATCAAAAGAAGCATTATGGGCTACGATGATGCAATCCTGAGTGATTTCAATGATCCGCTTTGCAACTTCATAAAATTTAGGAGCAGAACGCAGCATAGCATTATTGATCCCGGTAAGTTTTACAACAAACGGCTGAATTGGTATTTCGGGATTAATAAGGCTGATAAACTGATCGACAACTTCATGTCCATCAAATTTATAGATGGCAATTTCCGTTATTCCTTCTTCGTTAAATTGCCCTCCGGTTGTCTCTATGTCTAATATAGCGTACAAATTCTGTTCTTAGTTTATAACGTTTTCTATTATCGCGTTCCAAAGATACTGCTTCCTATCCGAACCATGGTGCTTCCGCAGGCAATGGCGATTTTATAGTCGCCGGACATTCCCATGGACAATACCGATAGATCAAAATTGGCAGCGGTAATTCTTTTTGTGCTGTCAAAAATAGCTTTTAAATTTTGAAACTCCTTTTTTATTTGTGCTTCGCTGTCGGTAAAAGTGGCCATTCCCATTAATCCGATCACGCGAATGTGCTGTAATTCCTTAAATGTTTCCGACTGCAGCAACTCGTTTAACTCGTTTACATCCAGTCCGAATTTGCTTTCTTCCTCAGCGATATATATTTGCAGCAGGCAGTCGATAACACGGTCGTGTTTCTTGGCCTGTTTGTTGATTTCCTGTAATAATTTCAAGCTGTCTACTCCGTGAACAAGGGTCACATAAGAAGCCATATACTTGACTTTGTTGGACTGTACGTGACCAATCATGTGCCATTGAATATCTTTTGGCAGCTGTTCCCATTTTTCCGTCATTTCCTGGATCTTGTTTTCCCCGAAAATGCGCTGCCCGGCTTCATAGGCTTCCATCAGATCCGATACCGGTTTGGTTTTCGAAACCGCTACCAGGGTAACCGGTTCCGGAAGCGAATTTTTTATAGCGAGTAGGTTTTCTTTTATTGTCATTTGCTGTAACATTATAATTTACAAAGAATCGTTATATCTCATAAACAACCAGTCCGCTCCTGAACTTGGGTTCAATATAGGTGCTTTTTGGCGGCATGATCAGATTGGCATCGGCCAGATCCTTGATTTCCGAAATATTGGTAGGAAACAGCATAAAACCAATTTCAAATTCGCCGCTGTCTACCATTTCTTTAATGTTGGTGATTGATTTACTTCCGGCAATGTAGGCAATACGGTCGTCGGTACGCAAATCGTCAATCCCTAAAATCGGCTGTAAAACCGTTGTATATAAAATCTGGGCATCCAGTCCGGCAAGAGCATTATCAAAGGTAAAGTTTTCTTCCTTTAGTTTCAGGGTATAAAACTCCCCATCAAGATACATACCAAACTCAAATTTGTGCTTGGGTTTCCATAATTCCTGTTTCTTGCTTTTGATGACAAAATTGTCGGCTAATTTTTTAATAAAATCCTCTTTGGTATAACCGTTCAAATCGCGGATCAGGCGGTTGTATTCGTATATTTTTACATTACTGTCGGCAATTAAATAACTCATAAAGTAATTCAGGTTTTCATTGCCAGAATCTTTGTCCTGTTCGTATAATAACTCGGCAGAGGCAGAGCGGTGGTGGCCGTCTGCGATATAAAAATCGCCAACCGTCGCGAATTGCTCCTGCAGCCATTGAATCTCCTTTTCATCTGCAATTTTCCAAAGGGTGTGTTTTTCCTTGTTGGTTGTTGAGAACTCCAGTAAAGGACGTTCTGCGGTTTTGGACGTTATCCATTCGTTTAAAACGGAATTGTCCTGATAGGTCATCAAAACGGGTTCGGTATTGAATCCGGTCTGATGCAGGTAATCCTTAAACAGATCCACGCGGTATTGCAGCGTGTCTTCGTGTTTGCGGATATGATTTTGCTGGTAATCTTCTACCGAGGTTCCGGCCAGGATTCCGGTAAAAATGTGGTTTTTGGTTTCAATCCGGTAAACATACAATACAGCTGTTTCTTCCTGAACCAAAATGCCTTCTTTTTTAAAATCGGCATATTTATGGGCGACCATTTTAAAGCGTTTGTCAAATCCGATCTTTTGCTGGTTCACATAAGCCGGATTCAGGATATGCAAAAAAGAAAACGGATTGAATTCCAGGTAAGCCGCCAGTTCCGCAGCCCCATAATCGTCGTAGGAGCGGGAAGTAACCAGGCTTACTTTGTCTGCTGTGGGATGAACTGCTTTAAAAGGTTTTATTATCGCCATTTTGTGTTTAAATTAAAAATTGACAATTGATAACCTGCCGGATACCAATTGTCAATAGTGTATCGTTGTGATTATGCGAACATTTTCGCTACTTTCTCTGCTTTTTTGCTTTCCGAATAGTCATAGAATCCTTCTCCGGATTTCACACCTAATTTTCCTGCCATTACCATGTTTACCAATAAAGGACATGGGGCATATTTAGGATTTTTGAATCCGTCGTACATTACGTTTAAGATTGAAAGACAAACATCCAGACCGATAAAATCTGCTAATTGTAATGGTCCCATAGGGTGTGCCATTCCCAATTTCATAACGGTGTCGATTTCCTGTACGCCGGCCACACCGTTGTATAAGGTTTCGATGGATTCGTTAATCATCGGCATTAAAATTCTGTTGGCTACAAATCCCGGATAATCGTTTACTTCAACCGGTGTTTTTCCTAAAGCTACCGATAAATCCATAATGGTTTTGGTCACTTCGTCTGTAGTGTTGTAACCACGGATGATTTCTACCAGTTTCATGATAGGCACCGGGTTCATAAAGTGCATACCGATTACACGCTCCGGATTTTTAACCACAGAAGCGATTTGTGTAATGGAAATAGAAGAAGTATTGGACGCTAAAATGGTGTTTTCACCGCAAACTTCACTCAGTTGTTTGAAGATGTTTAGCTTTAAAGTTACATTTTCTGTAGCCGCTTCTACCACTAAATCAGCATTTACCACTCCGTCTGCAATGTCGGTATAGGTAATGATGTTTTCAATTGTTGCTTTTTTATCGGCTTCGGTAATGGTTCCTTTTGCAATCATTCGGTCTAAATTCCCAACGATTGTTGCCATTCCTTTTTCTAAAGATTTTTCAGAAATATCAATTAATAATACTTTAAAACCGCTTTGTGCAAAAGTATGCGCAATTCCGTTACCCATTGTTCCGGCTCCGATTACAGCTATGTTTTTCATTTTATGGTTGTTTTTTAATGTTTGTTATTATTCCGTTGGATAGTAATGTGTTCGGGATTACTATTGTATTGCCGGCATCATCCTGAATAATGGTATCGTGAAGGTTGACTTCCATAACCCGTCCGGATTTTCCCTGAAATTCAATATAATCGTTTACCCGGAACGGTTTGAAAATCAGTATGAAAATTCCGCCTACAATATTACTCAGAGCCTGCTGTGAGGCAAAACCGGCAATCAGGGTGGTTACACCTGCTCCGGCAAGTAATGAATGACCGTATGTTTTGGCAATTGGCAGTGTTAGTAAAGCCCATCCGAAACCGAAAAGATAGATGACCGCCGTTGCAAAATGTTTGAAAAAAACATAATTGGTAGGATCATTATCGATAATGCCGGATTTTTTAAGGATGAGTCTTTTCAGATACAAATTGAAAAAATACGAAAAAAGCAGGGTCGCTCCGCAAATTATAGCGAACCGAATCAGGGTTTCCGTATCGGATAATACTGTATCGATCATGTCCTGCTAGCTTAGTTACCAAAACAGTTGATAATCTGGTGGGCTACACGCAAAGCTTCCGTTCCGTCTTCCAACGTTACAATTGGTGTTGTATTGTTGTTGATGGCATCGGCAAATGTTTCCAATTCGTCTAAAATAGCATTGTTTTGTACTACAGACGGATTGTCGTAATAGATTTGTTTTTTAACTCCTTCTGCATTTTGTAAAATCATATCGAAATCACCCGGAATTTCCGGTGCATCTTTCATTTTTACCACTTCACATACTTTGTCCAGGTAATCCACAGAGATATAGGCATCTTTCTGGAAAAAACGGGCTTTACGCATGTTTTTCATCGAGATACGACTGGAAGTGACATTGGCCACACAGCCGTTTTCAAATTCAATACGGGCATTGGCAATATCCGGAGAATCACTAATTACCGATACACCGCTCGCACTGATGTTTTTTACCTTCGATTTCACGACGCTTAAAATAGCATCGATATCGTGGATCATTAAATCCAGCACCACCGGAACATCCGTACCGCGCGGGTTAAATTCGGCTAAACGGTGGGTTTCGATAAACATCGGATTTTCGATTTTATCTTTAACCGCTTTAAAAGCCGGATTAAAGCGTTCCACATGACCTACCTGACCTTTTACCTGGTATTTGTTTGCCAGTACAATGATTTCATTGGCTTCTTCCACGGTGTTTGCAATGGGTTTTTCCAGGAAAACATGCTTCCCGTTTTCAATGGCTTCTTTGGCACATTCAAAGTGGGAAAGGGTAGGCGTAACGATATCGACTACATCGACAGCGTTGATTAAAGCAGTTATAGAGTCGAATTTTGTATAACCAAATTCCTGAGCCACTTTTTCAGCATTCTCGGCATTCGGGTCATAGAATCCTATTAATTCGTATTTTTCAGATTGATTGAGTAATCGCAAATGTATTTTTCCAAGGTGACCGGCACCCAATACGCCAACTTTTAGCATGATTATCTATTTTCAACAAAAATAAACCATTTAGATTTAAAATCTTATATTTCAAATTCAAAAGTTGGATGATTTTTTAAAGCGAAATAGGCTGTTAATAATTTCAGATGATGGATTTCAAATTGTAAATTTGTTTGCTATTTTTACCGATAATTAATTGCCATAAAATTGAAAGATACTGCCAAACATCAAGGACTTCGTAATCAGTTAGTAACCGTTTTACAACAGAAAGGTATCACGGACAGAAACGTATTGGATGCCATCAAGAAAATTCCGAGACACTTATTTTTAAACTCCAGTTTTGAAGATTTTGCCTATCAGGACAAAGCTTTCCCGATTGGTGCCGGGCAGACGATTTCGCAGCCCTATACGGTAGCTTTTCAGTCGGAATTATTACAGGTGAAAAAAGACGATAAGGTATTGGAGATCGGTACCGGTTCCGGCTATCAGACGGCTGTTTTGTGTACGATGGGTGCCAAAGTGTTCAGCGTGGAGCGTCAGAACGAACTGTTTAAAACCACTTCGTTATTGCTGCCGAAACTGGGAATGCGTCCGAAACATTTGTCGTTTGGCGACGGCTATAAAGGACTGCCTAATTTTGCACCTTTTGACAGTATTATCGTAACTGCCGGAGCGCCGTTTATTCCGCAGCCTTTAATGGCACAGTTAAAAATAGGCGGAAGGCTGGTAATTCCTTTGGGCGAAGACGTTCAGGTCATGACGCTGCTGATCCGCAAAAATGAAACACAGTTTGAAAAACACGAATTCGGCGATTTCCGTTTCGTGCCTTTACTGGAAGATAAAAACTAAAATATAGAAAACGCCCGATTAAGTATCGGGCGTTTTAATTTTGTACCAGTACGTTCAGGTAGCGTTCCAGGCTTTCTTTTTCGGCCAGGGCAATAAACACCAGTAAAGGTTCTTTGTCTTTGGTAAGCGCTGCCGTTTCGCATATTTTAGCAAACAGCATACGGTATTCCGGATTGCCTTTAATATTGGCAACTACAAAACCGTTTTGCAGTAAAATGAAGTTCATGAACAAACGGGCTACTTTTCCGTTTCCGTTAAGGAATGGCTGGATGGAAAGCAGCTGCTCCAGCATTTTGGCGGCTAATACCACCGGATGCAGTTTGTTTTTATTGGTTTCATACCACATAAAACTATCGGCGATTTGTTTCTGAATCAATGCCGGTGCCGGAGGAATATAGGCGCTTTCCGGCGTGTTCAGCACTTCGGTACGGTATTTTCCGGATGCTTCCGGATGAATACCCCTGATAATCATATTGTGGAGCGAGAAAAGATCTTTTTCAGACAGGGCGCCGTTTCGTTCAACAAGCTGTTTTAAATGGCGGATGGCTTCCTGATGGTTGATGGTTTCCAGGTGTTCACGCATGCTTTTTCCGGCTATGGTGAGGCCCTGGAAAAGAACTGCACTTGTTTCGTCCAGCGAAAGGGTGTTGCCTTCCAGCTGATTGCTTTCAAAGGTGTATTCCAGTTCCAGTATGCGGGTAACTTTTTCCGTTTCAAATTGCCGGAACCGGTCTGCTTTTTCTTTCAGATTGTCAATTTCATTCAGTAAAAGCTGAAGCCGTGCCGAAATGGGGTAGGCTTTTTGGAAAGCATTGAATTTGATCTCTTCTTCGGCAAGCTGAATGGCTTTCAGGGCATATTCGTCCTGTCCGATCTCGTAGAGGATCTTTTCTTTCAGCCATGCTACCAGCAGGGTTTCAAAATCGATTTCCAGTAAGGCAGCCAGTTTGGAGAGCTGTTCCCGTGTTGGTTTGCGCAGGCCGTTTTCGAATTTACTAATCAAAGCCTGGTCAATATGAAGCAATTGTGCCACTTCCCGTGTTTTGAGGCCTTTTTGTTCCCGTGCGTTTTTGAGAAGTGTTTTCATGGTTGTTGAATTTCATGACAATTTTAGTCATAAAATATCAATTTAGAAATAGCTTTTCCGGTAAAATTTAGTGTACTTTTTTAATACGGTCTAAGTCACGCTTGTTGTCGCGGTCTTTTATCGTTTCGCGCTTGTCAAAGTTTTTCTTACCGCGGCAAAGGGCAATGTCTAATTTGGCCAGTCCTTTTTCGTTGGTAAAAAGACGCAGCGGAATAATGGTAAGCCCTTTATTCTGCATACTTTTTAAAAGACTTTTCAGTTCTTTCCGGTTTAATAACAGTTTGCGCTCGCTTTTTGCTTTGTGGTTGTAGTGCGTGCCATAAAGGTATTCTTCAATATGGGAATTGATCACAAAAAGTTCATGACCGTGAAATTCACAGAAACTTTCGGCAATAGAAGCTTTTCCCAAACGAATAGACTTGATCTCAGTCCCGGTTAATACAATACCGGCGGTATACTTTTCGAGTATTTCGTAGTCGAATTTCGCTCTTTTATTAAGTATGTTGACTGTTTTTAGCATAGGATGGCAAATGTAAGAACAAAAAGCGAATCAGGAAAATTTTAAAGTTTTAATTCCATTCGAAAATAATTTTTATACTATGATTTTTGTCAGTTTTTATTGGATTCAATGGGGCTAATTTTGTCTTGTAAATATTAAACAATCACTGAAATGAAAAAAATAACTTTTTTAGCAATTATCTTTACTTTTCTTGGTGTAAACTTTATGCAGGCACAGGAAAAAGAAAACACACAGCAAGATTTTAAAAAATGGCAGGTTAGACTTAGAGGTATCGGAGTAGTGCCAAATGAAAGTGCAGATATTGGTATTATCGGAGGGGATGTTTCGCTTTCCAATACGATCGTTCCGGAACTGGATTTCTCATATTTCTTTACTAAAAATATTGCTGTAGAATTGATTTTAGGAACTACAAAACACGACGTACATACGGTAGGTTCGGATATTTCAGCTGTTGGCGGTCCGACTAAAGCAGATGTCGATTTGGGTTCTGTTCGTTTACTGCCACCTACTTTGACTGTTCAGTATCACTTTTTCCCATTGGGCGAAAAAGTATTCAAACCTTATGTAGGAGCAGGATTGAACTATACGTTCTTCTATGATGTAAAAGAAGGAAATACTGTAAAAGATGTAAAATATGATAATGCATTAGGGTATGCGGTTCAGGCTGGTTTTGACTTGATGCTGAATGATACTTTCTTCATAAATGCCGATGTAAAACGTTTGTTCCTGAAAACGGACGTAACGGTTGATGCTTCAAACCTGGCACCAGGGCTGAGTATTCCGGCAGATGTAAAAATTAATCCTTGGATATTGGGATTAGGGGTTGGAATGAAGTTCTAATATCCGGGATATAATAGTTGGTTTTTTGATCAAGAAGACTGCCATACGGCAGTCTTCTTTTTTTTATAATTTCAGAAGGGAATGTGTTACTTTACCGTTTAACAGGGTTACCATATAGAGGTTGCCAAAAATGGTTTCGTCAATTTCCGTATATTTTTGCTCCCCGATCAGCAGGTTTACAAAATTGGGTATGGAATTGCTGTGGCCGACAACCAAAACGGTTTTACCTTTTGTTTCCTGTTTAAACTTTTCAATGTCCACGTTCTTGTGGTTGTATATCTGAATCGCTGTTTTGTTCTTTTCGGCCGTTGGTGCGGCCGTCTGTCTGGTTCGTTTAAAATCAGAACTGTACACGGCGTTAAACGGAATGTTCGAAAAAATAGCACGCTAGGCCAATGCTCTTTCCCTGCCGGCTTCCGATAAATCCGGATCTTTGGAATTATCGACCTTTTCGGCATGCCGGATCAAAAAGTAGGTCGTGGGATTATCCTGCGAAAAACCGGTCTGAACGATGCATAATACAAGAAAAAGGAATAATTTTTTCATGGTTTCGAATTTTGGTTAAAGGTAGCATTATTTTAGGAGTGCCGCCTGTTGAAACCTCACAAAGCGCGAGCTTTTATTGGATTAAAATACTTTTTTGGTAAAAATTGTTACATTTCAATAATGTTTGTGTTAAAATTATTGTTATTTTTAGAGAATGTAACCCTTAAATCTAATGAATAATGAAAAAAAACTATTTTAAGTTAGCTTTATTAGGCATGATCATTTTTACCGCCTGTTCCAGAGACGAAACCAGTTCTACAGCACAGGACGAAAGTTTGCTAACCTTTCAAAAAGACACGCTGTCAAGGGCAGTGATCAATTCCCGGATTGATGCCATCAGCAGTACCAAAGGAAGCTTCCACTGGAAAGATGGCGGCTATCAGTTATTGTGGAGTGCTATAATCAGAGGTGATAATATGGTTACCATTGGTTTTGGCGAAAATGCCGATGATTTCGTCGGACAGACCTCCAAAAAAGGAAAAGAGATCAAAACACGTTTAAAAAATATTATTCTGGACTCTGAAAAACGTTCGGAGCGGGAAACAATTATTAAAGAAGATGCCGATCTGAACCAGATTGATGTGGTTATCAAAAAAAGAGAAACACTGGAGGCTTTATTAAAAGAAGCGAATATACGCTATATCGAACCGGCGAATTACCGTTATTTTGATGCGGCACAGGAACGTCCGGTTTATGGCGCGGAAGTGAGTTCCAGTTCCGGATGCGGATTTGCTTCGGCTACGATCGCTACAGCCGATTATACTACGATTGCTCCCAATGCAAGAGTGCCGTGGAATTTTTACAAACACAATATTCCGGGTGCCTGGAGTTACAGTACCGGAAGCGGTGTTACCATTGGTGTGGTGGATACCGGATTGTCGCCACAGCAGACTTTAATGGGCAGCAGCTTTAATACCGGCTATTCTTCCGGAAGAACAGTACAGCGTTTTGGCGTTTATGTGGATTCAGTTTGGCCATGGTCTACCGGATTTGACGGTCCGGACGATCAGTGTGGTCACGGAACCAGTATGGCCTCTGTTGCCACAGCACCCAGAAACAACAGCGGTTTACCGGTGGGTGTAGCCTATAATTCCAGCCTGATCGTGTACCGCGCGGCATCGAATGTGGTCCTGGACGGTTATCATGAGCAGGAAGGCGTGAAATTAGCCTTTACAGCGTTAGGCAATAACAGTAATGTGAAAATCATTTCCATGTCTATGGGGCATATTATTTCCATTGGAAAAATTGAAGACGGTGTGAAATATGCCTATGGCAAAGGCAAACTTATTTTCTGTGCCGGAGGAACTTCCACGAGTTTTACCAATTTTGCAGGCGTTATTTTCCCGGCTTCCATGAATGAAGCAGTTGCGGTAACGGGAGTGAAAGAAGGGCAAACGGTTCAGGAGTGTGATGTGTGTCATAAAGGTGGTAAAATCGATTTTACCATTGTAATGGAACGAACAGGAACAAACAACAATGTTCCGGTATTGAGCTATTATAACAACCAGGCCAATTATGTGGGCGGTTCTTCGGTAGCAACAGCAACTACAGCGGGTATTGCGGCTTTGGTCTGGGCTAAAAACCCGGGCTGGACAAGAGATCAGGTACTGAATAAAATGAAACAGTCTTCCAGTTTCTATCCAACTAAAAATGCTAATTTCGGCTATGGTAATATCAATGCACAGTTAGCGGTACAATAACAAAAGAAACAATATCCATAAAAAAACCATCATATACTTATGATGGTTTTTTGTTTATGATTTATTGCGTAATGCATAAATATAACTGTCTGAAAAACGTCCGTTCCAATAAGTGTCTTCCCTGAAATGACCTTCTCTTATAAAGTTGTTCTTTTCAAGCAGTTTCCAGGAGGCATCGTTTTCCGTATCGGTAATGGCAATAATGGAATGCAGTTTCAAGTCGTCAAAGCCATAGGTAATTGCTTTTGTCAAGGCTTCCTGAATGATCCCTTTTCGCTGATGATCCGGTGAAAGCATATAACCTATTTCTGCTCTGTAATTTTCCGGCTGCGGGCGGAAGTATCCGATCAGGCCGATAACTTTATCCTCGCCTTTTAGCGTAATGGCCCAGTTCAAACATTCGTTGGTTAGCCGCAGTTCTTCCATATATTGAATATGCGCAATGGCATCATCAATATTTTTAGGCAATTCCCGGGGGATATATTGCATGGTTTCCGGGTTGGAACGAAGCAGGAACATCTCCTGGCCATCTTGTTCTGTGATTTGTCGCAATCGTAATCGTTCCGTTTCCAGTATCGGGAAAGGGGAAAAGTTCAAATCGAGCATATTAAACGAATTTAAATTGGAACTAAAATTAGTAAAAAACAGGCTCGTTTGGACAATTTTTTTAGCGTAACATCGAAAAATGTCCTTTAACAACCCTTCCGGTATCGAATGTAATTGTAAACCAGTAATCGGTCGAAGGAAGATCCTGTCCGTTATACACTCCATTCCAGCCGCCGCCGCCTTTAAAGAAATACAACAGCTTGCCGTAGCGGTCAAAAATAGCCACTTTGGCATTCGGATACCGGCTCAGGTACGGAATTCGCCATACGTCGTTATAACCATCACCATTGGGTGTGAAGAAACGGGGATAGTCTAAAACAAAGAATGTTTTGCTTACGGTAGCACATCCTTTGGCGTCTTTTATATATACGATATATTCTCCGGGTTCAAGATTGGTAAATGTAGGCGAACTCTGGAAAGTAGCATTATCTAATGAAAATTCATAAGAACCCGGTCCCTGGTAGTTAACTGTTGCCGAATTCTGGTTGAAATTAAAGTCATTTACCGTTATTGAAAGTATCGTTGCCGGAGCAGAGGCCGCCACGGTAAAGGTCTTGGTAACACTGCAACCGTCGGCATTGGTGATTTTAACGGCATAACTTCCTGCCTGGTCTACCGTGATTGTCTGGGTAGTTTTTACCGGATTTGTATTCCATTCGTATGTAAATCCTGCCGGAGCGCTTAGTATTACGGTACCGCCCGGACAGATGGTTTTGGTTTCATTCTGAATATTGGCACCGTTAAAACTGTTTACAACTAAGGTTACCGGTGAAATACCGTAACAGTCGGAACCGTTAACCACCCGGGCATAAATAACCTGCTGATTCGGAGTGGTATTGATGTATGGGGAGCTTAACGGGCTGGTAACAGACAAGGCATTGTCTATGGTTGCAAAATACTGAACATTGGCACCAGCCGGTAATCCTGTAAATAATGGCGTTATGGCATTCAGGTCGAAAGCGGTTCTACCATCCAGGGTACCATCGTTATCACATTGTTTTTGTGGCGGTAAGGTTGCAATTGTATTGTTCGCTACCTGTAGCGTTACAGTGGCATAAGCCACACAGTTATACTGGCTGATAATTCGTGCTGTAACCGTGTCGGTGTTGGCTGTAGTGTTCTGATATGCCGTAGGATTAGCAATTAACCCGGTTAAATTCTGGGCATCCTGAAGCGTAGGGTAATAATTTATGGATGTGGTTGTTCCCGCAGCAATAGTGCTTTTAATATCGTTATCGGCAAGCGTTAAATTGAATTTTGTGATACCGTTCTGGGTAGCATCGTCACATTGTATTAAAGTGGCATTATTCGGGGTTAACGGGTCGGTATATTCAATGACAATCTGGCTGCTGGAAGTACAGTTGCCACCTGCTGTTGTAATGGCAGTTTCCACGCGGTATGTTCCCGGCTGCGTTACGGTATAAGTAGGGTTGGTTGCTCCGGGAATGATGGTTGCAACATTATTCTGAACGGTATACCACTGGTAAGCGTTTACTCCGGTTTGGGTTGCATCTATAGTGACATTTTCGCCGTGACAAACCGGATTTCCGGTTGCGATTAAGCGATCCGGACCCAAATCGGTTTCAATATTAAAACTACCGCCTTTCAGGAAGATAGCCGAGTCATAGTATTGATTTCCCTGATCGGCTATTACAAGCTTGATGTGATAGGTGTTTCCGGGAATTACGGTTGCTTCCGCTCTTAGGGTTGCTGTCTGGCCGTTGTAGTTAGTAGGACTCTGCACCTGGTTGAAGCCGCCAAAATACTGGGCATTGGCTTCCGGGCAAATGGTTCCGGGACCGCGAACGGTGGTTACTTTTACCGGAATACTCGTACCCGGTACAACTGCTAAGTTCTGGTATTGCTGGGCTCCGGTTTCTTTTAACAGGAAAGCAAAACCATCGGAATAATTACATTGATTCGGACTCGGGCTGGTTAAATACTGTTCGGATGCAAAAACATAGTCGAAACTCATTTTATTGGAAATCGGAATAAAATCAAACTCCAATACCGTAGCATTAATCGTGTTGTTTTCGCCAATAGCCTGCTCCAGATCCTGATCACCTGCCCAACCGGAAGGCCCTTCGCTCAGAATAGAAGCATTAGGGCCAACAGCCGAAACTGCTTTTCCGGTAGTAATGATAATACCGTCATTGAACGGGAAACCATTGACTCCCTGGAAATAGCCGTAACTTTTTTTTCCGTCATTAAACGTGTAACCGTTTATGGAAATATTGGATACCTGGGCACAAGAACTGTTAAAAAGCTTGTCCCGGACTAACTGGTCGTCTGTGTAATTTTCAGTTACCTGAATATATTGAGCAAAAATTGTTGTTGAAAACAACAGTAAAAGTGCTGTTAAGTAGCGGTTTATATATACATGCATAGTAACCGCAAAGATACTATAAATCTCGTTTTTTCAGAATTTTATAGGACATTAACATAAAAATAACGGTCCAGGTAATCACAATGATAATGTCGCCGATTTGCACGCTATAGTCTTTTTCAAGATTTGCCCCGCTTATTGTTGCTCCTAACTGGTTGATTACGGAAAGCCTGGTAAACGGTTCTTTGATCAGGTTGCTCATGGATTCCAACGGGAAAAAACGGCTTACTTTTTCGTAAATATCGGTACCCTTAAAGATTTGCCATCGCATTAACCCGATCGCTATGGATTCGATGATGCTCCAAACCAGCAGGAAACCCAAGGCAAAAGCGGAACGTTTTACCAGTATTCCTAAGAATAAACAGAAAGAAAAGAAAGCGGTCAGCCGGATGAAGTAGGCAAAAAGATATTCCATGTCTGAAAAAACAATGCTAAACTCATTGTAGGAAGAATAGCTGTATCCCAAAATAAGCGACAGTACAAACACAAAAACAGTCGAGCCGAAAGCAAAAAGCAGTACGGTCAGGAATTTGGATTTGATGAATTCTTTTTTGCTTAAACCATCGATGAGGTTTTGTTTTAACGTACCGTAGCTGTATTCGTTTGCCATCATGGAAACGATTACAATAGCTAAAAACAGCTTTAAAATGGAGGCAATCCAGGTGTTGAAGTGCCAGATATAAGGGAAATTAAAAATACCCTGTTCGGCAATATGCAATTTGAAATTCCCAAATTCAAATTTTATCGTAGCAATCAGGGCTATAAAGGAAAGCAGAATAAAGTAGCACAATATTAAAACCCTGCTGGCTTTATTTTTCCATAGTTTTTGAAGTTCGATATCTAAAAGACGTTTCATAATGTTGATTTGTTGATTGATGATTAACGGTTGTTGGTTAGTTGTAAAAACTGTTCTTCAAGACTGTGTTTGCGTTTAACCAGGTGGTTCAGTACAATGTTGTTTTGAAATAAATGCTGGTTAAGTGCCGAAGCTTCCAGCGGAGCTTTCAGGTAAACAAAAAGTTTTCCGTCTTCTTCATCAATTTTTTCAACGGCATCAATTTTTTCTAAAACAAGTTTTAATGCGCTGTTGTTTTCAGACTGTAATTCGAAAAAGCCTTCATTGGAAATAATTCCGTCAACCGTTCCGGTATATAGTATTTCCCCTTTGCGAAGAACCACTACATGCGAACATACTTTTTCCACTTCGTCCAAAAGGTGAGAGGCTAAGAGAATGGTGGTGCCGTTAGCAGCAATAAATTTGATAATATCCCTGATCTGGCGGATTCCCTGCGGATCCAATCCGTTTGTTGGTTCGTCCAGGATCAGGATTTCCGGATCGTTCAATAAGGCCGAAGCAATGGCAAGCCGCTGTTTCATACCCAGAGAGAACGTTCTGAATTTGCTGTCTTTTCGCTCCAGTAGTCCCACGACTTCCAGTTTTTCTTTTACTTTGTCATAATGAATGTCTTTTATCTTGCAAACCAGTTTCAGGTTTTCTTCAGCGGTCAGGTACGGATAGAAGTTCGGACGTTCGATTATAGCGCCTACTTTTTTTAATGCGTGGTGCGTATCTAATTTTCCGTCAAACCATTTGTAGCTGCCGGAGGTTTTGTTGACAACATTCAGGATGATTCCCAGGGTTGTGGATTTTCCGCTGCCGTTAGGTCCTAAAATGCCGTAAACATTTCCCTTTTTAATTTCGAAAGAAACGTTTTTAACAGCATGTACACTGCCGTAGCGTTTGTCTAAATTTTCAATGGTAAGTATTGTTTCCAAAATGGTGCTTTTTTGATTGATTAGAGATAAGACGAGGCACTTTGCAATTTGTTACTTAAAAAAGTAAGATATTATTGGTAAGGAATTACTGAAGGATTTCCGATCTGGAAATTCTGCAGTCCAAAATCATTATTCTTAAAAGAATTGGTTTTGAAAATATTGTCGCCGGCACCCGGAATACTTGGGTAAAAGGCAAACGACAGCTGAAAGCTGTTAAAAACAAGGTAGTCGTTACTGATCAAAACGCCCAGTCCGAATTTGGAGTACAAACGGTTGGAAAAAAGGTGGTCCTGATCCCCCAGCATTCCGAATGAGAAGTTCGCAAAAGGGCTGAAACGGAAGCCGTACCAGCTGCCCGGCATATAGGACTGGGTTTGGAAGGTCATCTGGATTTTCCGGTTTCCGTAAAAATCAACACTGTCAAATCCCTGAATACCGTTGTTTCCGGAAAGCGTCAGCAAATCGCGGTCCGTTTGCAAACGGTGGCTGCCGATGATAAATTCGGGTTTGATGAACTGCCGGAATTTCCAGCTGCCGTATTCGATGAGTTTTGTGAAATAGTTGACTTCAAAACGAAAAACACTCTGCTGGGTCAGTGAACCGTTAAAATACCCGCCCCATTCCACAGTGGTGCCTAAAAAGCCGAAATCATGGTAGTCGCCAAAGGATACCCGCGATCCCAGGTACAATCTTTTAAGGCCGTTTTTCTGATGTATACCGGTCGTGATCGAATAGACTCTTCCAACCGGAACGTCTTCAATAATACCATAGTTAAACAGATAGCGTTCCTGTACGAAGCTTCGGGTTGTGATACCGATACTGGTAAGGTACAATTTGGTATTGGCAAAATAGTTGATGGAATCGTATTTTACATCGGGTTTCTCAATAAATTTTGAATTGTAAAAACGGGCGGTCGTGACCAGGTTGGTAATGCGGTTGTCTTCCGATCGTCCTTTAAAGATCCGGAAAGCATGTCCGCCCCAGAAATTTTGGGATTCGGTTTTAAAGTTTTGAAAAATGGTATTTGCCGTACCGTTTTCATCAAAAGTACCGTCTTTGAACTCTTCCTTGTGGAAGTTCTGTTCGAAGCTGTAACCGCCTGCCCAGCGCGTTAACGGGGAGAAAAAACTACGTTCTACGGCAAACCCCTTGATGTAGTCGTCCTCCAGTCCGTATTCATAGCGCAATACCGTATTGATATAGGTATTCCGGATATTGGGAATCGTATATTTCGCACTGTAAGCACTTTTATTATCGGAAAAACGCTGCTTGAAGTTGTTCTCAAATTCATGTCCGAGGCCTAAAAAGTTTCGCTCGGTTATTTCCAGATTGCTCTGGGAACCGGTAAAGGCTCCGGTAGGGATAAAACTCCAGGAATCGAGTACGCGTACAACCACGTCAATAGAATCGGGGCTGTTGGTGGCAACCGGTTTGATCGTAACGCTTCTCACGTACCGCTGACGACGAACCAAACGTTCCGATTCCCGCATTTTAAGGGAATCGACAGTTTCATATTTTTTAAAAAGCAACAGGTTGCGAACCGTCCAGTTTTTGGTTTTAATGTGAATCCTGTTACCAAAACGTTCAATCCATTTATTGGGCGTTTCATCCTCATTGGTAACTGAATAGCCGAAAGGATCCAGTGTTTCAATCCTGATCTTGCGGATAACTTTTCCTTCAAACGGCAGGTAAGACATCGGTTTAGCCGGCGGTGCGGCTTTGATTTCTTTTCTGGGCGTGGTAACGCTTCGGGTTGGCCGGAAGATCAGCCGGTGTATAAAACGGGTAAATTTTTTCTTTTTGGAAAACTTCTCAATATCCTGGTAAATAGCCTTGGAAGAGTCTACTTTGGTTTTTGTGTCCTGAGCATAACCTTGTGGCAGCAGCACAAAAAAGAGGAATAGGATAGGGAGTGTTTTTTTTAACATTTGCAGAAAAACCTATATTTAAAGATATAAAAATAAATTTATGAACGAAAAAAAATGAATGTTGTTATGCGGGAAATAAAAAAGAGGCCGAATCCGACCTCTTTATTTTTAGCTTTTTTGTTCTTTATTGAAGTAAACAAGGTAGTAATACATCTGTTTTTCTTCGTCCCAGCCTTTTTCTACAAATTTTTCAGCACTTTCCGGATTAATGAAATCCAGTTTGATTTGAATGTTGGTATCCAGCTGGATAGTGTTTTTCATTTTTTTACGGGCATCGGAAACCGCTGCATTCGCAATCGGGAAATTGGTCAGGTCTTCAATACTGTATTTTTCCCCTTTGTCTACTTTGTAGTTTTTGAACTCCGAAATCAAATCGGGATTGTCAATTACTTCATTTAAAAAGTTGGTTTCTTCAAACTCGTCATTTTTAGCGAAGTAGTTTACCGAACGGTTCATGAACATTACCTCTTCTTTTTTGTCTTCTGCCGGAAGTACTACTTCTTTCGCAAAATCCTGGCAGAATTTCAGGTATTTTTTAGTCTTGAAGTTTTCATCCTGAAACGCATCTACAGAAAGGAAATGCTCCAGCCAGTAACGCGCATCATAACGGTTGCTGTCTATGGTCAGGATTTTGTATCCTTCTTCTTTTTTGTAGTTGAAAATGATACAGCCTTTATCCAGTTTGTTCAGGTTGATACCTTGTTGCAGTATCATCTCCAGAGTAGATTCTCTTTCTTCAAACTGAAGGAAATCGGCTTTTAACTCACTTTTGAAAATACCGATAGCATCCACCACATTGTTATCGATGGATACATTGGTTAAATACGTTACATATACCTCACCGTTTTTAATGTGCGGGTGGTTGGACTGTTCAAATAAGTGTCTTGTTATTTTTTTAGAAACGTCGTGTATGCTTCCCGGATTAGTGAAAATCTCGTTGGAAAAATTGAACATTTCATTATAATCCAAATCAACATCATGGGCAAACTGAAAATAATTTTCTTCTTTTTCCCGGAATGGTTTAAAGAAATATTCCTTTAGTAAAGGCATGATCTCGTCATCAATACCATAAGGTGTTTCGGATAAAAAGATGGCTTCGTTACGGCTTTTATTTCCTACTCTGTGAATAGAAAGATTGTCGATGTGGGTGTTGAATAAGTTTATCATTGTTGTTAAATTTGGTACAGGGCAAACGGAATCAGGTCAGAAAATAACGGTTGTTATTTCCGTACTCATCGAAGCATGAAAATAGCATGCCGCTTACGCTGTGTATTTTGCTGAATTGAGATTTGTTATAATAATATATGCCGCCATAACGGCATTCGAATTTCGGAAAGCGACCGGTTATCGTTTGGAAACAAGCTTACAGGCCGCAGTGAAATTAGTTCCAGTTTTCTTCAAACCCCATATCGTTGAAACTGTCGTCTCCGTCGAACATGTCGAAATCTTCGTCGTCAAAATCATCTTCAAATTCTCCATACATATCATCGTTGGATACAATTGGCGAATTAAAATCTTTTGTAGGAGCATCTGTTGGAAGTTCTCCGTGAGCGAATAATAAATCAGGATACGTCACACCGTTTTCTTCGTCTTCAACAGCAGCCAGTTCCACAAAGAATGTCCACATATTAAGGAAATCGTAAACGTAAATGATTTTAGTACTGTTTTCATCTAAAATAGAAGAAAGCGGGTAATCAGCCATGGTTTTTTGTTCACCGGGAACATCTCCGGTATCAAATAATGGAATTTCATCTTCCTGTGTCCATTCGTCATCACAGGTGTAAAAAGAAGCAATTTCCATTCCGTCAAAGCCAAAGGCATTAACAATAGCGTTGTGTAAATCCTCTAAAGAATTATCTTCAAGGATCGCAATATCTCTGAATATATCTTCCTCAGCATCGAGTATTACTCTGAATTTATAAACCATAACCTTTTTTGTTTTTTAAAAAGCCAAAGTTACGTTTAATCCTTTTTAATCCAATTAGTGTTGATAATTTTTTAGTTAAGTTTTATAAGTTTCTTGTTTACAGTGCTTTATTGGCTAAAGGGGATGAGCCGGTACAAAAGGAAAAGAAAGGGTTTACGACTTAATAAATTTATACACAGCCTGATTATCGGTAATTATAAAATAAATTCCGGTGGCATATCCGGAAACGTCAATTTTCCAGTTGTGCTGCTGTTGGGCATTGCGGTACATTTCCTGTCCGACAGTATTCACAATACGAATGCCGGAAGCCGGTTCGTTATTGGTAATGTTCAGTACCGTTCCGGCAGGATTGGGATAGAGCATAAGCCCGGCTGTGGTAAATGCAGCAGAGGTTAAGGTTCCCAGGTCGATTTGTTTTTCGATGATTTCCACACAACCGTTACGAAACGCTTTTAAGGTGACGGTTTTCTGTCCGCTGCTTGTAAAAAGGTGCACCGGATTGTTTTCGGATGAGGTTGTTCCGTCTCCGAAATCCCATTCGAGTGCTGTAAAGTTTGCGGCAGTATTGGTGAAATGTACCGTATTGTTATTGTGCTGGTATTCAAAATTAGCGTGAAGGTCGAACGTATTGATGCGCCATTGCGGTTTATTCGGTAACACAACCTGATCGGCAATATTGTGAAAATAGGTAGCAGTATTAGGGGTTACATTACCAAAGGCAATGGTTCCGGTTACCGGTTCCTGGAAAATGGCGGCAAACATGGTTGCTGCAACAAGATAAGAGCCGTTCAGATTCGGGTGGATATCATTGTACGTTCCGTGCAAAAGCAGATCCTGCTGGGCGGTATAATGCATCCGGGCACTTTCTCCAGCCGGAACAAACGGAACGTGCAGGTTATCGGCCATTTTGGTAAGCGAATCTTTGATGCGGGTCTGAATGGTAAAATAGGTTGCGTAGTTGTTAGCGGAAGGAACGCCATACGGGATTTCATATAACAGTACTTTGGCACAGGGACTGTATTTTTTTATGGAATCGATCAGCATCCGGCCTCTTTGGATGGTCTGGTTTACAGATGCAGTGGCACCGGCCGATTCGCCGGAACCCGGTTGCAGCACTACCGCATGCCATACTTTTTCCCGGAAAAGATTGTACACGGCAGCATTGGCAGCATGATCTGCAAATCCGGCACCGCCAACGGCATGCATTTGTGTGGTTACATTTTTTCCTTTATTGTTAGCGATATCTTTAAACAATACCGGCATATCGTTAAAGTAAGTAATGCTATTACCGACAAACAGGATGTTTCGGGATTCATTCTGGGCATGAACAGCCGTATAGAACAGCAATAACAGTACAGCCGGGAAATGTATTTTTAGTTTCATTAATGCGTTTTTATTGAATTTTGGTTTACAATTATAAGGTTTTTGTATGTAAAATTCGGTAAAAACGGATTTTTATTTATTTTTCGTAAAACTCAACCGGCAGTAAATCAGGATCGGCAATAAAGAAAAAGCGTTTTCCGGTATATTCATCGACTCTGATCGCTTCACAATCGATTTCTTTTTGTGTTAAGTATTCGTGGGTATCGTGAATGTCATTTACTTCAAAAGCAAGATGGCGCAGTCCGGCAGCTTCCGGCCGGGAAGGACGTAGCGGCGGATCCGGGAAAGAGAAGAGTTCCAGGCAGTAATTACCGTTGATGGCTAAATCCAGTTTATACGATTGCCGTTCGGCTCTGTAAACTTCCTGCAGGACGGTTAAACCCAGGATTTCGGTGTAGAAATGTTTGGATCTTTTATAATCGGAACAAATCAGGGCAATGTGATGCACTTTGTTGAGGCTAAGCATGGGATGTCATTTAGAAGCATAAAAAAAGCCTAGTTAACTAGGCTTTTTTTATTATTTTTTTGCTGGTTTGCTACTTGGAGCGTTTAACGCTTTGTTCGTCGCATTCAGTTTATTGAAAGCTTTCATGATCGCATCGTTTGTACCTTTGCTGTTGATGATATCATTAAGCGCTTTGGTATCATTTTTTAAAGCAATGATTTTATTAGCTAATTCTTCTGTTCTGGCAATATGATCCGGGAATTTGTATTCGTTAAGTGCTTCTGAAAACTGAACCAGTGTTTCGGCATTTCCTTTAATAGGCTTCAGGTCACCTTTTAAAGCATCACGGTAAGTTTTAGTCAATAAATCCTGATAATCTCTCATTTGAGGCCATTTATCAGAAATTGATTGTGCTGAAATTGAATTTATCGCAAATAAAGCAACGATAACTAATAAAGATTTAAAGTATTTCATAATTTTAGGTAGTTAATATTTGTATTTGCAATACTAAGAAATTTAATGTAATAATTATAATATTTTAGCAGTAATTAAAATATTGATATCTTTTTGTTATTTATTCTCGTTTTTTCAGAATTATGGAGCGATACTATTTAGCGCAGGTAAATCATTTCCGGCAGGCTGGCTTCCGGATGTCCTCAAAAAGAACCTTTTTTAAAGTGGCTAAAACGTGCGGCATATTGCTAGTTGTTTTTTAAACGCTCTTTTATCCTTTTTCTAAAATGGGTAAACTTTTGATGCGACGGATACTGCCTGTTGGACGTCATATTATTGAACAACAGCGCTACCGCCAGAAGGATCAGGGCACCGCTTAACACCGGAGAAATAACATACCAGTATCCCAGGGCTTTAATATCTGCCGATCCGGTAACCGCAATCAGGGCAGTGGCACCGCCGGGCGGATGAAGTGTTTTGGTAATCTGCATAAAAACAATGGACAGGGAAACGGCCAGCGGGGCAGCAATCCAGATCACATCGGGGATCAGTTTTTGAATGGTCACGCCAATTATGGCAGAAATAAGATGACCACCCACCAGATTACGCGGTTGTGCCAGCGGACTTTGAATCACGCCATAAACCAGTACACAGGAGGCACCGAATGAACCGATCAGGAAAACATAATCCTGAACGGAGTACAAACCGTATTGCAGGTAGCTGATAATTCCCAATCCGACGAATGAACCGGTAAATGCCCAAAAGTGCTCCTTGAAATCGACTAAAGTCTCTTTGTAAAGGACATATTTGGCTTTGCGGTAATTCCGTTTTATTTTTTTTGTAGGCATATTATACTCGCGAATAACTGTAAACAGTATATGGGTAAATCAGTTTGGCTGTATATTTTGAAATTAAGCACACGATCAGGATCGGTACAAACAACGTATAATCGTTTATGGCTTCACAAACTAAAAATAAGGCGGTAAACGGTGCATGGATACTGGCGCTCAACATGGCCGCCATTCCGATTACCATAAAATTGATAGGCAATACACCGGCATTAAAAAAAGTATTCAGAACGGAAGCGGTCAGCAATCCTAAAAAGGCGCCGATAAAAAGACTTGGCGCAAACACACCGCCGTCACCACCGGAAACCAGAGTAAGCGAAGTGACAATCGGTTTGATCAGGATTACCATAATTAAGGTCAGGGCAAAGGATAGTGTTAATTTCAGATTACTGGAATAGTGTATCAGTTGCTTTACAGCATGATATCCTTCTCCGTATAACTGCGGTAACAGCAATAATGCCAAGCTGACGAAACCGGCACCGATTAAAATTCTTAAATGCTGTTTGTCTATTGTCGCAAATTTTTGTTTGAAAAGTAAAACGCAGCGGTTTAAATACACCGCATTCACGCCGGCTATTATGCCTAACAAAATCATGTATGGCAAAGCGTGCAGGTGCCAGGGTAAAACCGCGATGTTAAACATGGGCTGGCTGTCTACAAAATGAGTGAAGGTGAAAGCAACAGCTACGGCAATTCCGTTGGTCAGTAAAAAAGATCTGGAAAACTTTCCGGAAATCACTTCATAGGCAAAAATCAGCCCGGCTATCGGACTGCCGAATAAAGCGGTGATTCCGGAGGCAATTCCGGCGCAGATGAGCTGTGTTTTATAACGTTTGAAAACATTTTCCTTTTGCTGTACCACCGAACCGATTGCTGCTGAAGCGACAACGGTAGAAACCTCAATCCCGGTAGAACCGCCAAAAATAACGGTAATTAATCCGTTAAGGAAATGAGAGGAAACTTTATAGGCCGGGAGGTTTTTGGTTTTGGAATCGGTACTTTCATAAATCTCCTTGATACCCTTGTTCTCCTTTTTCTTGAATAACGTTTGCCTTAAAAAATAAATGATTGAAAAACTCAGGATCGGAAACAGCAGGTACAACATCCAGTTGTTTTTTGCCAGAGCGAAGAAAATTTCTTCATAATGTTCCGTTATTTTTTTTAAAGTGTTCCCTAATAAGGCACTTAAAAAGCCTATTATGGCTGAGGTGATAATCAATTTCTGAAGAATAATCCAGCGATGATTCTTCTTGATTAAGGACATTTTTTTCATTGGGAGAAGTTCGCAAACTGATTTAGATTTACAAAAGTAGTTATTGCGATACTAAAAATAGTATTGAAAAAGTTAAAATTAGGCATTTACAATCCACCACTGGTTGCCGAAAGGATCTTCAAAACCAGCAGTATAACCATAATCCTGCTGTACAGGCGGCATTAAGGAAACGGCTTTGTTTTCGATAGCCTTTTTATAAACAAGGTCCACATTGTCAATATAGATAAACATTCCGCAGGGCCGCACATCAAAACCGTCGGGTTTCTGGGTAAACATAATCACGGCGTCAAAAATCCTGATTTCGCCATGCATGATGGTTCTGCTGCCTTCACCGGGAATGATAAGCTGTTCCTGTGCATCCAGTACTTTTTTGGTAAAGCTTAAAAAAGCTTCGGCTTCTTCAATAATGATATAGGGCATAACCGGAAGATACTGATCTGGGATTTTCATGATGACCTGATTTTGAGTTATTGCAATTCCTTTTTGACTTTCGCCGGTAATTTGTCTTTGACCAAGTGATACGACTGCTGTATATAATGCTGCCATTCTTTTGACGATAACAGCGCAATATCTTCAACCAAAACCCATTTGTAACGGGCGACATAAGGCGCCGGCTTGATTCCTTTTCTATGAATGAGTTCTGAAAATTCTTCGGCTGTTACTTTAAACGATGCGGTAACCGGAACCGTATTGAGGGCAATTACACAAAACATTTTGTTTCCGATATGAAAACACAAATCATCTCCCCATTTGATGTCTTCTGTGACACCCGGAAAAGAAGTGCAAAGTATTTGTAATTCAGTAATATCCATACTGTTTTTTTTAGGTGTTCAGGCTAAGTTACGTCATTTTGCAGTTTTAAAAGCAGTATGTCTTATTTTAATTTACAGTTCGTCCGCTATATTTTACAATTCAGTATTCTTTTTTATGATACGGCAGTCAGGTGCTGCAAATTTGTCCTATCAAAATACAGAAATAATGAAAACAATAATTACTATTTTTTGCTTTTTAAGTTGTCTGGCTATCCAGTCACAAACCAAAATTTCCGGTAAGGTGGTCGATCAGAAAGGGAAACCGCTTGAAGGGGCGAACGTGTTTATTGAAGGAACCTATGACGGGGCTTCCTCTGATGCTAGCGGCGCTTTTACCTTTGAAACGGATGCGAAAGGAAACCAGACACTTTTAATTAGTTTTCTGACTTTTGAAACCACAAAAGAAGCGATTGTAGTGGAAAGCTACCAGCCAAGATCGTTTAAGCTGAAAGAAAGCGTGAATGCGCTGGATGCTGTGGTTATTTCGGCAGGAACTTTCCAGGCGGGCAGCAATGCAAAGGCAGCAGTGCTAAAACCGTTGGATATCGTTACCACAGCGGGTTCTGCCGGGAACATCATCGGAGCGCTGCAAACCTTACCGGGTGCACAGATTGTTGGCGAAAGCGGACGTTTATTCGTGAGAGGCGGAGAATCGGATGAAACGCAAACCTATATTGACGGTATTCGTGTGGCACAGCCTTATGGCGCATCGGCAAACAACTTGCCTACCAGAGGGCGTTTTTCACCTTTTTTATTTAGCGGAATCTCTTTTTCTACCGGTGGTTATTCTGCCGAATATGGCGATGCCTTATCGAGTGTATTGCTTTTGAGTACCATTAACGATCCCGATCAGGAAAAAACAGATGTTGCTTTTATGACCGTTGGTCTGGGCGTGGGAAATACCCAAAAATGGGAAAAAAGCTCGCTGAGTTTTAACGTGAACTATATTAACCTGGAACCGTATCAGAAGCTGATCAAACAAAATGTAGACTGGAACAAGCCGTACCAGTCCATGTCGGGAGAAATGGTGTACCGCCGTCATTTTGAAAACGGGCTGTTTAAGTTTTATGCGGCTTTTGACCATGCAAGTTTTGACCTGAACCAAAAAGATGTGAACTATGCCGATCCGGTTCGGGTAGACATGAAGAACAGTAATTTTTACCTGAACTCGTCCTATAAAGGCAATTTTGGAGCAAACTGGACCATCCAGACCGGAGTGGGATTAGGATACAGTCAGAATAAAACGGATCTGAATGCCGATTTTCTAAAAAACAGGGAAAATGCAGCGCACCTGAAATTAAAATTGTCCAAGAAGTTTTCAAATAAAGTGCGTTTCACTTTTGGCGGGGATTATTTCCTGACCGATTTTAAAGAGCATTTTTTCCAGGATGTGAATGCCTTTCAAAGCGGCTACACCAGTAGTATTGGTGCCTTGTATGCCGAATCGGATATTGTATTGTCTAAAGACTTTGTCGCTAAAGTTGGGGTACGCGGGATGTACAGTGATTTATTGGAAAAAAGCACGATCGATCCCCGGATCTCATTTGCTTACAAGACCAGTAAAAACGGACAGCTTTCTGTTGCTTACGGAGATTTTCATCAGCTGCCAAAACAGGATTATCTGAAATATACGTCGGGTTTCGAACCGGAAAAAACAGCACATTATCTGCTGAATTATAACTATGCGGCGAACGGGCAAACCCTAAGAGCGGAGCTTTTTTATAAAGATTACGAAAATCTGGTAAAATACAATACCGACTTACCGCAATACAACAGTGTTTACAATAACAACGGTAGCGGTTTTGCCAAAGGACTGGATATTTTCTGGAGAGACAGTAAATCGATTAAAAGCCTGGATTACTGGGTTTCCTATTCCTATATTGATAGCAAAAGGGATTATAAAAACTATACCGCTTCGGTTACACCGGGTTTTGTGGCAAAGCATACACTTTCGGTGGTTGGGAAATACTGGATTGACGATTTGCGTTCCCAGCTGAGTGTAACCAACAGTTTTGCAACCGGAAGACCATACAATAATCCTAATGAAACACTTTTTATGAATGGCAAAACCAAAAGCTATAATAGCCTGAGTGTGAGCTGGGCCTATTTGTTGTCACAGCAAAAGATTTTGTTCTTTTCTGTTTCCAACGTATTGGGGAATGACAATGTTTTTGGTTACCAATATGCCAATTCACCGGATATGAGCGGGCAGTTCCAGCGTCAGGCGATTACGCAGCCGGCAGACCGTTTTTTCTTTGTGGGCTTCTTCTGGACGATCAGCCAGGACAAGAAATCAAACCAATTGGATAACCTGTAACAATTCATCCCCGAAAAACAACAGTTGGGTAACGATAAGTTTTCCGGGTGTTAAAACAGGGCTACTTTTGAACTGTAAATAAAGAAGTTTTAATCATCAATCTAAATAGTAACCAATAACTAAAAAAATCTAAAAATGACAAAAATTATCACCGCATTAGCATTATTCGTTTGTAGTATGACATTTGCTCAGACGCAGTATGAAAAAGGAATGGGCAAAGCGTTAGGGCTTTGGGGAGAAGGAAAACCGGCAGAAGCATCGGCTATGTTTGAAAGAATTGCCCTGGTAGAAAAAGACAACTGGCTGCCGGACTATTATATCGCGCTGATAAACACTACAGAAGCTTTTGCAGCCATTGAAAAAAACAGGGGAAATCTTCCGGCTCTTTTGGAGAAAGCCCAAAAAGCCCAGAACGAGGCTACAGCTTTAAGTCCGAATAACCCGGAATTGATGGTTACACAAGCGTTGATTTATACCGCCTGGATTGTTTATGACCCTCAGGTAAACGGGATGACTCTGTCCGGTAAAACGATGGAACAATATTATAAGGCACTGGCTATCGCGCCAAATAATCCACGGGTGGTTTTCTCAAAAGCGGAATTTGAAATTGGTGGGGCTAAATATTTTGGAAAAGATACCAAGCCAATGTGTGCACAGATTGAAAAAGCAATAGAACTTTTTGCTACTTTTAAACCAGAATCGCCTTTTCACCCAAACTGGGGATTGGAAAGAGCGCAGGAAGTATTAAAAAACTGCCCGAAATAAGATGCTATACCGAGAAGCCCACAGCGATGATATCGCACAAATTCAGATCGTCCGGAATGCCGTAAAAGAGAACCGGCTGAGCAATCCCAATATTGTTCCGGATAAAGACGTCCTTTTTTATATCACCGAAAAAGGCAAAGGCTGGGTTTGTATCGCAGAGGAAAAAATTGTTGGCTTCTCGATAGTGGATTTACAGGAAAATAATATCTGGGCACTGTTTGTTCATCCTGATTATGCCGAAAAAGGAATCGGGAAAGAATTGCACCGGTTAATGTTAGCCTGGTACTTTGAGCAGACCCGGAAAACGGTTTATCTGGGCACGGCGCCAAACACCAGAGCCGAAGTGTTCTATACAAAACAAGGATGGAATGCGGTTGGAATCTATACAAACGGTGAAGTGAAATTTGAAATGACCTTTGAGAATTATCAATCAAAGCAAGAAAGCTAAAGCATGAATAAATATCTGAAACATTTTTTTCGTTCACTGATAATAGGAGTGATCATCTTTCTGGTGATGTTTTTCATCCAATTGATTATAGGCGTAAAAATAGCCTTTGATGATAAGCTGCTGCTTGTTTTTGAATGTACAGTGTTGTATTCTGTTGCTTTATATATGGCAAATATGGCAGTGTTTATTGGCTTAGACCGGATTTTTGTAAAAGACCGGTTCTCGCCGAAAAGGATTTTTATAGGTTTCTTTGGCTCTTTTGCCGTTTCGTTGGGAACTATTTTCCTGCTAAGGATCTTTGAGGAAGTTGTTTTAAACAAGCTCACGCTGGACGCGTTTCTGGAAAGGGAAAAAGCAGGGAATTACCTGGTGGCAATTGTGATTACATTTATTGTAACGATCATCATACATGCCATTTATTTTTACCGTTCTTACCAGGAAAACAGGGTCAAGCAGCAAAAAATAATAGCCGGAACGGCTTCGGCAAAATTTGAAAGCTTAAAAAATCAGATTGATCCGCATTTTTTGTTTAACAGCCTGAATGTACTGAGTTCGCTGATAGAGGAAAATCCGGATAATGCCCAGCGGTTTACGGCCTCTTTATCGAAAATATACCGGTATGTGCTGGAACAGCGGGACAAAGAGCTTGTTAGTATAGATGAAGAACTGGCTTTTGCGAAAACCTATATGAATCTTCTGAAAATGCGTTTTGAAAACAGCCTCTTTTATGAGCATCCGGAGCAGCTGGAAAATCCGGACGGCAAAGTGGTTCCGCTTTCGTTACAGTTATTACTGGAAAACACGATCAAACATAATGTGGTGAGTGAGAAAAAGCCGCTTCACATCCGCATTTACGAACAGGACAACTGCCTGGTTGTACAGAATGACTTTCAGAAAAAAGAAGTTTTAAAGGACAGGCAGGGTGTGGGATTGCAGAATATCATCAACCGTTATGCGATACTTACCGACAGAAAAGTGAAAATTGAGCAGACCGATAAAGATTTTATTGTGCGGTTACCAATGTTAACAAAACAAGTTGGAATTATGGAAACCTATCAACATCACGATGATTCGGCTTATTACAGAGCCAAAAAGAAAGTGGAAGCCATCAAAGGGTTTTACGGGAATATGATTTCCTACTGCCTGGTGATTCCTACACTGGTTTTTATTAACCTGACCTTTTCTTCACAATTCCAGTGGTTCTGGTTCCCGATGCTGGGCTGGGGAATGGGATTGTTCATTCACGGTTTCAGTGTTTTCGGATATGGAGCCAGCTGGGAAGAACGCAAAATCAGGGAATTAATGGACAAGCAGGATAACGACAGCAGAAAAAACTGGAAGTAAAGCGAAAGGCAACTAAAAAATAATGTTATGGAACGTAATTATAATGAAGAAGAACGCTACCGGTTAGCGAAAAAAAGAGTAGAAGAAATAAAAGGATTTTACGGGAACCTGACGGCTTATATAGCTGTGAACCTTGCTTTAATGGCAATGAACCTGTTAACCTCACCGGAACATTTGTGGTTTTTTTACCCGATGCTGGGCTGGGGTGTTGGCGTAGCCATTCACGGTATGAAAGTTTTTAATTATATGCCGTTTTTAGGTAAGGACTGGGAGGAGCGCAAAATGCAGGAATTTATTGAAAAAGAAGAAGCACGTAAAAAAAACTGGAAATAAAAATCAAGACCAATGCGAAAAAGATTTGACTCCTGGGATAAGGATTATAGCGCAGACGACCGTTATGCGGATGCTGCGAGAAGAGTAAAAAGAATCAAAGGATTTTACTCACACTTAATCGTTTATATTATTGTTAACCTCTTTATTGTTTTTCTGAATATCCAGGATCTTAAAGAAGGCGAAAGCTATTTTCAGTTTAAAAACTTTTTTACCGCATTTTGCTGGGGAATTGGTCTTCTGGCACACGGGTTAAGGGTTTTTGGCTATGATTTTTTCTTTGGCCGTAACTGGGAAGAACGCAAGATCAAAGCGTTTATGGAAAAGGAAAAAAGAGAACGCTGGGAATAATCCTGAAAGGAATCTTGTTTAATTTAGCATTATAAGCACACAAAATGAATATCATTATCATTGAAGACGAAAAACCGGCTGCCCGACTGCTGCAGCGAAAAGTTGAAAAACTGGGATTAAAGGTAGGAACCATGCTCCACTCTGTAGAAGAAGCATTGGAATGGTTTCACAACAACCCGCATCCGGAGCTGATCTTTTTGGACATCCAGCTTTCCGACGGTTTATCATTTGAGATTTTTGAACAGATTGAAATTAAAAGTGCCGTGATTTTTACAACGGCCTATGATGAGTATGCTTTAAAAGCATTTAAACTAAACAGTATTGATTACCTGCTGAAACCAATCGATGAAGACGATCTGGAAACAGCACTCCGGAAATTTAAAGAAAGACAGCCAAAACCCCAGGATTTGTCACTCGATTTTGAAACCATTAAACGAATGCTGGTTAACCCTGTTGATAAACAGTATAAAAAACGGTTTACCGTTAAAATCGGGCAGCAGCTAAAAGTAATTCCCATTGATGAGGTAGAATGCTTTTTCAGCGAGAATAAAGGTACCTATCTGCACACGCTTGACAACCGTAACTATTTGCTGGATATTACATTAGAACAGCTGGAAACGGAACTCGACCCGAAGGATTTCTACCGGGTGAGCCGTAAATTTATCATCCCGATGAAAGCGGTAAAAGAAATCATCCTGTACAGCAATTCCCGTTTAAAAGTGATCTTACCCACATTTAAAGAAGAGGAAGTTATTGTAAGCCGGGAAAGAGTCAGTGATTTTAAAGACTGGATCGGTTAGGATTACTACAGCCTATTTTTTCGGGCTTCTAAAATCATATAAAACTGTATTCCGAACAGGATGGAAGCCAGTACTAAGTGTATGGTTTGGCTGCCAAACGGGAAATGAAGGTAGTACATGGCAATTCCGGAAGCTATTTCTGCCAGTAAAAGCAGCATTACCCAGTTAATTTTGTCAAAACCTAATTTAAGACGTTTGTTTCTTAAATATAAAAACAGGTTGGCAAACAAAACAAGGAAAGAGAATGTCCGGTGGAAATAGAAGCTGATTTCCGGGTTGCTCAGCCACAGGGTTTCGTTGCCAATTCCGGATTTTACCTGTTCGTCTACAAACTGGCGCACCTGTGTGCCCAAAACCACCTGTACCAGCGTAAGTCCTAAAGAAACCCACAATACGGTACGGAACATCGGATTGAATATTTTATCGGAACTAACCGGTTTTGCCAGTCGGATGATATAGAGTATCACGGCAACAATAACCAAAGCCATTACCATGTGAACGGTAATTTTTACCGGATTCAGTACCGAATAGACCACGGTAGCACCCAGCCACGCCTGGAATCCCATCATAAAGACTACCAGCCAGGACAGCAGTGTGATCTTTTTACTTTGTTTCCAGAGCGAGAAAGAAGCAATAGCCATAACAAAACAGGCCAATCCTGCCAAAGCACCGGTTAAACGGTTAATATATTCTGTCCAGGTATGCGTCGGATTAAAAATCGCATAATCGTGTTTGGTGTATTTTTCCCAATGGGAAGCTTCAAATGTGCTTCCGGTGGTAAAATTATCTTTGGCAACCAAAAGACTTTGGTCTTTAATGATTACCTGTCCTTTTTTAAATTCCCTGTTTTCACTCCACGTCAGTTCTTTAACATCCGTTGGAGGAATATAATATCCAAAACATTTCGGCCAGTCGGGGCAACCCATTCCGGAACCGGTCATACGCACCAGTGCACCGGCAACAATTACAAGATAAACTAAAATAAGAGCCGTTTTTGCGATGGAAGTAAAATGTTTTTTCATGATATTGGAATTCAAATTTTAAAGACAACCGTATTGTCTTTGTATTATTTCGTTACAGTATGCCGAAACATTCCGTAAACATTATTCAGTTACTTTTTTCAGTCCCAGTTTTTCCGCTTTTTGCATCATAAAGTCATAAGCCGGCTGGTATTCATTAGGGATTTCTCCTTCCAGTATGGCTTCCTTAATGGCTTCTTTTAAAAGACCGATTTCACGGGAAGGTTTCAGGTTGAAAATTTCCATGATCTCTTCTCCGGTAATTGGCGGCTGGAAATTACGGACGTGGTCGCGTTCTTCCACTTCAACGATCTTCTGGCGGACAATTTTAAAATTATGATGGTATTTCTTAAACTTATTCGGGTTTTTGGTGGTAATATCGGCTTCACACAAGGTCATCAGGTTTTCAACATCTTCGCCGGCATCAAAAACCAGGCGGCGAACAGCCGAATCGGTAACCAGATCCTGAGCCAATACGATGGGACGGGAACTCATCATGACCATTTTTTGCACAAATTTCATTTTGTGGTTTAACGGCATGTGCAGGCGTTCAAATATTTTTTTGACCATTTTTCCACCCAAAAATTCATGTCCGTGAAAGGTCCATCCCTGTTTTTTATTAAAACGCTTGGTAGGGGCTTTCCCGATGTCGTGCAGTAATGCCGACCAGCGCAACCATACATCATCTGTATTCGGGCAGATATTGTCGACAACCTCCAGCGTATGGTAAAAATTGTTTTTATGCGTGTGTCCTTCAATTTCCTCTACCTGGTTCAGCGCGGTCAGTTCCGGCAGAATAATATCCAGAAGACCGGTTTGGTACAGCAATAAGAAGCCTGTTGACGGTTTGTCGGCAAGCAGGATCTTATTCAGCTCATCGACGATACGTTCTCCGGAGATAATATTGATACGGTCTTTATTCCGTTCGATAGCCTCCAGCGATTCTTTTTCGATCGTGAAGTTGAGCTGTGCGGCAAAACGGATCGCACGCATCATGCGTAAAGGATCGTCAGAATAGGTGATATCGGGATTTAAAGGGGTTTTAATGCATTTGTTTTCCAGATCGGATAATCCGTTAAACGGATCGACTAAGGCTCCGAAATTGGCTTGATTCAACGAAAGTGCCAAAGCATTTATGGTAAAGTCCCGACGGTTCTGGTCGTCTTCCAACGTTCCGTTTTCGACTACCGGGTTCCGGCTTTCAAAATGATAAGATTCTTTACGGGCACCCACAAATTCGATGTCCATGTCCTCATAACGCAGCATCGCGGTACCATAGTTTTTAAAAACCTGGACTTTCGGGTTGTGCGGAATACGTTCGGATACCTTTAAGGCTAATTCGATTCCGCTACCTACTGCAACAATATCAATGTCTTTTTTGTGATTACGCTCAAGTATAAGGTCTCTGACAAAACCTCCGATAACATAAGATTCAACATTCAGTTCTTTTGCAGCATCTGAAATAATTTCAAATATCTTGGATTGTAATGCCTCTTTATAGGAATCTTGCTTTTTCATTAATTTGAATCTACCATTCGCAGGTAGGTGGCCTGTATTATTTTCGTATGATTTTTACCTGACTGTCTGACGACAGTTTGATAATAGTGGAGGGTTTTCCTGCAACTTTATCGTGCTGCAAATTTACAACATAGTCAACGCCTTGCAAAATTGCCGGGCTTATTTCTTTAAATGATTTTGGAGTGGGTTCTCCGCTGATATTAGCCGACGTGGAAACCAACGGCACTTTCATGCGTTCAATCAGTTTAAAACAAAACGGCTCTTTCACGATGCGAACGCCTAACGTATTGTCGGGAGCGATAATGTTTTTGGCTACATTTCTCGGATTGTCAAGTATCAGCGTAGTCGGTTTTTCCGATAAATCCAGAATTTGCCAGGCCACTTCAGGAATATCCTTAAATACATTGTACATCATTTTATCGCCATTCATCAAAACGATCATGCTTTTGCTTTCTTCCCGTTGTTTCAGTTCGTATATTTTTTTTACGGCTTCGGGATTGGTCGCATCGCAGCCAATACCCCAAACGGTATCGGTAGGGTATAAGATGATGCCCCCGTTTTTGATGATTTCGTATGCTTTATGTATTTCTTCCTGCATCATGTACACTGATTTTATTTTGACTACTCTGTTTTTTTACTCATTATCATAAAAGGCATTTCGATGAAAAGACAGCCCGATTGGCATATCAAGATCAAAGGAAAAATTGTTGATGCAATTACAGCCCAATATTCATTGTAAGGTATGTGTCGGAATGTTTTCTATTCCGGTCGCAAAATTAAAAATTATATATAACATTATTCCATGCATTACGTAAATACTATAGGTTATTTGATCTGATTTTTTTTAAACCGGCTATTATTAAAGAAAATATTGTTAGCGACGGTATTATTGCAGTTGTCTGATAACCGGGATAAAAAAGGATTAACAGGCAGCGGGCGTAATGCATAAGCTGTTTTTTGTTAAGAGACGATTTGAATCAACTGTTTGGGAGGGTTTTAAATACCTGACGGATTGCATTGCTCATTTTTTTTAAAAATGAGAATAACATACATATAGGCAATGAAAAAAACAGAAAGCGATACTTTTAAAAATGTTTATTAAGGGCTTAAAAGTTGTGAGATAAAAACGGTATTTTAACTATCGTTTAATTATTATATTTGCATTCATAAAAAGAAAAACAAATGCTGAATAATAAATCAATATTAATCACCGGAGGTACAGGATCTTTAGGGAAGGAGCTTACGAAAACAATCTTACAAAAATGGCCAGATGTTAAGAGACTTGTTATTTACTCAAGAGACGAGCAAAAACAATTTCAGATGGCACAAGAATTTCCGGAATCAGAATATCCTGCAATCAGATACTTCATTGGTGATGTTAGAGATTTAGAACGATTGAAGAGAGCTTTTAACGGGATTGATTATGTAATTCATGCAGCAGCAATGAAGCATGTGCACATCGCAGAATATAATCCGGATGAATGTGTCAAAACAAATATTGGCGGAGCCGAAAATGTAATAAAAGCATGTTTGTCGTCTAATGTAACTAAAGTAGTTGCCCTATCTACAGATAAAGCCTGCGCGCCAATTAATTTATATGGAGCAACGAAACTTACTTCCGATAAACTTTTTATAGCGGCTAATAATATAAAAGGACAGCAGGATATTAAATTCTCTGTTGTGCGATATGGTAATGTAATGGGATCTAACGGGTCTGTGATTCCATTTTTTATGAATAAAAGAAAAGAAGGAATTTTGCCTATCACGGATGTCAATATGACCCGTTTTAATATTTCGCTTCAGGATGGAGTTGCAATGGTTCTTCACGCTTTAGATACAGCCTGGGGCGGAGAATTATTTGTGCCTAAAATACCGTCATACAGAATTTTAGATGTTGCACAGGCAATCGGTCCGGAATGTGAACATAAGATTTGCGGAATACGTCCGGGTGAAAAAATTCACGAAGAAATGATTACCGCTTCCGATTCTTTTACCACTTATGATTTGGGGAAATACTATGTGATCCTTCCTCAGGTAACCAATTGGGATCTGGATGAGTATAAAACAGCGTTTAATGCAAAGCAGGTTCCTTTAGGATTTAATTATACCTCGGGTGATAATGAAGAATGGGAAACAGTAGAGAGTCTGAGAGAATTGATAAAAGAACACTTATACCCTGATTTTAAAGTATAACGATGATACCATACGGAAAACAAAATATAACAGAAGAAGATATTAAGGTTGTAAGTGAGGCTTTAAAAGGAGATTTCCTTACACAGGGACCTAAAATATTAGAATTTGAGAAAGCTTTTGCAGCATACATTGGTTGTCAATATGCTGTTGCTGTTTCAAATGGAACAGCCGCATTACATTTATCGGCATTAGCACTTAATGTAGCGCAGGGACAAAAGGTAATAACAGCACCAATTACTTTTGCTGCTTCCGCAAATTGTGTGAGATATTGCGGTGGTGAAGTGGTTTTTTCCGATATAGACGAAGAAAGCTATTTGCTGGATATTGAGAAAGTTGAAAAATTGCTGCAAGCGTCTCCTAAAGGAACTTATCAGGGAATTATTCCGGTAGATTTTGCCGGAAGAGCCGTTAATCTGGAAGCTTTTAGAAAATTAGCCGATGAATATGGTTTGTGGATTATTGAAGATGCATGCCATGCTCCCGGTGGGTATTTTATTGACAGCAAGGGTACAAAACAAAATTGTGGAAACGGAAATTATGCCGATTTAGCCATTTTTTCGTTTCATCCGGTAAAACATATTGCTACAGGAGAAGGCGGGATGATTACAACAAATGATGAAAAGCTGTATAAAAAAATAGTAGCGCTTCGTACACACGGTATCACAAGAGAGGCGGCGAGCTTTGAGAATTCAGTAGCGTTTGCAGCCGGTCAGCCAGTTCCGGAAGGGGAGAGTTATCCGGGCTGGTATATGGAAATGCAGCATCTGGGATATAATTATCGTTTTACAGATTTTCAGGCGGCTTTAGGAATCAGTCAGTTGTCCAGAGCAGACGAGGGACTTGAAAGAAGAAGAGCGATTGCAAAAAGATATAAAGAAGCTTTTGAGGGTAAAAGTTATATTAAAGGACAATCAGATACTATAGACGGACATGCCTATCATTTGTATGTTATTGAAGTTGAAGATCGTTTAGGTTTGTATAATTACTTAAGAACGCATAATATTTTTGCTCAGATTCATTATATACCATGCCATTTAATGCCATATTACAGAGCTTTGGGATGGAAAGAGCAGGACATGCCTTTGGCAGAACAGTATTATAAGCAGTGTATAAGTCTGCCGATGTATCCCACATTAACAGATGAGGAGCAATCTTTTGTGATTGATAAAATAGCAACATATTTTACAAAATAATTTTGAAAATAACACTCGGAACGGTTCAATTCGGTATCAATTATGGTATTGCAAATACACATGGTGTACCGGCAGATGAAGAACTGAAAAGTATTCTTGCAATAGCAAAGGAACATGATATCAACTATTTGGATACTGCGCATGCTTATGGTAATGCAGAGGAACGTCTTGGGCTATTTTCAGAAAACAGGTTTAATATCATCACAAAATTCCCGGCTGTAAAAACAAATGATGAATTGCAGAATGTTCTTTCGCTGTCTTTAGATAAGTTAAACTGTTCAGCCGTTTATGGTTATCTGGCTCATAACGCTGATACATTAATCGAAAATCCTTTTTTATGGGAAACGTTATTAAAGGCAAAAGCGGAAAAGAAAATTAATAAAATAGGATTTTCACTTTACAGTCCGGAGCAGTTGGAGCGCCTTATAGCACTAAATTGTATTCCGGATATCGTACAGCTGCCGTATAGCATTCTGGATAGAAAGTTTGCGAATAAATTTCAGGTATTAAAAGGATTTGGGACAGAAATTCATGTTCGTTCCGTTTTTTTACAGGGATTATACTTTATGGATCCGGAAGGATTGCCGGAAAAACTGAGCGATTTAAAACCGGCATTACTGGAATTACATAATATCTGTAAAGAAAATAATGTAACCGTTAGCGATGTAGCTTTGAATTATGCTGTTGCAAACCCGTTTATAGACCAGGTTGTTATTGGCGTTGATACCACTGCTCAATTAAAAGAAAATATCCGGGCAGTTTCAGATTGGCGTCCGGAAAACGACCTGTTTGCAAGGATAGAAACGATTGCGATTAAAAATAAAACATTACTAAATCCTGTTAACTGGTGAAAATAATCGGAGTAACACAAGCAAGAATCGGCTCTTCGCGTTTGCCTGGAAAAGTATTACTGACCATAAACGATATACCCTTATTAGCCTATCATTTAACACGTGCTGGAAAATCAGTATTGGTCAACAAATGGTTGGTCGCGACAACAAATGAAGAGGGATCAGATGCGATTTGTAATATTGCGGCAAATCTGAATATTGAAAGCTATAAAGGAAGTTTAAACGATGTTCTGGACAGGTTTTATAGCGCTGTAAAAGATGAAAAACCTGATTATGTCGTTCGGATCACTTCCGATTGTCCGTTGATTGATCCGGTTCTAATAGATGAAACCATCCGGTTTTGTTTGGAAAACAAACTGGATTATCATTCAAATCAATCTCAGGAAGCTTATCCGGACGGACTGGACGTTGAGGTTTTTAGTTTTAAAGCACTGGAAGAAGCCTGGGAGTTAGCTACTGCTATTGCAGACAGAGAACATGTAACGCCATACATCAGAAGAAATACACAAACTAAAATTGCCAATGAAAATATCGATAAAGCGTATGCTTCATTGCGAATCACTGTTGATGAGCCATCCGATTTTGAGGTGGTCAGACATTTAATAGAAACTTTAGGATCCGATTTGCCATGGCAGACCTATGCGGATTATTTAGTACAACATAAAACAATTCAGAATATTAATCATTCTATTTTTAGAAACGAAGGTTATATGAAAAGTAAATTTAACGAAATAGCGCTAAGAAATATTACAAATTTCAAAGCTTCAGATGAATATAGAAAAGCAATTCACAAGCTGATTCCCGGAGGAAGTCATACTTATTCGAAAGGAGACGATCAGTTCCCGATTTTATCGCCAGCAGCCATTGCAAGAGGCAAAGGCTCGCATATATGGGATGTAGACGGAAATGAGTTTTTAGATTGCTCAATGGGATTAACCAGTGTTAGCTTAGGTCATGCCTATAGCCCGGTACTTGATGCCGTTAAGGAAGAATTGGAAAACGGAGTCAATTTTCAACGTCCTTCTGCTTTAGAAAAAGAAATGGCCGAAACCTTTTTAGAATTGGTTCCCGGGCATGACATGATTAAGTTTTCAAAAAACGGATCTATTGTTACGACTGCAGCAGTTAAACTTGCAAGAGCAAAAACAGGACGGAACCTAATAGCGTTTCCCGGTGATCACCCGTTTTATAGTTATGATGATTGGTTTATTGGTTCTACAGCTTGCAACAAAGGAATACCGGAAGATATTTCTAAACTGTCTGTAACGTTTGAATCGTTTAATATAGAATCCTTAAAAAGGCTGTTTGAGCAATACCCGAATCAAATTGCCTGTGTTATTACCGAACCGGAAAAAGGAAACTATCCACATTTGAATAATCCGGATTTTAAAGTAGAAACCTTTTTAAAAGAAGCCATTGAACTTTGTCATGCCAATGGAGCATTATTTATTGCCGATGAGATGGTAACCGGTTTTAAAACCGATTTTCCGGGAACAATTACAAAATTCAACCTTGTACCCGATATGGCTACCTGGGGGAAAGGGATCGCAAATGGATTTTCATTTTGTGCCTTGACCGGAACCAAAGAGGTTATGGAATTAGGAGGCATTACACGCGAAGGAGAAGAAAAAGTATTTTTAATATCGACTACGCATGGTGGCGAAACACATGGTTTGGCCGCTGCAATAGCCACAATAAAAGAATACCGGGAAAAAGATGTAATTGCACACAACCATCAAATTGGAAAGAAACTATCCGATTTATGCAAACAATTGGTGATCGAAAATGAATTAACGGATTATGTAGAAGTTGTAGCAGCAGATTGGATGCCATTTTTTGTTTTTAAAGATAATAACAAAGTATTCAGCCAGGGATATAGAACACTTTTTATGCAGGAAATGATAAAAAGAGGAGTATTGTTCCAGGGGGCATTCGTACCCTGCTTTTCTCATACAGAAGACGATGTGTATTACTTTGCTAAAGCCTTTGGAGAATCATTGGAAATATACAAACAGGCATTAAAAGAAGGATACGAACAATTTTTGATTGGTAATCCTGCAAAAGCTGTTTTCAGAAAAACATTATAAATATGAATATCTATATAAGAGTTGATGGAAATTCGCAAATAGGATTGGGGCACTTAATACGGTGTTTTGCATTGGCACAAATGCTTCAATCCGATTTTTCAATCACTTTTGTGTGTAGATGTATTCCGGATAAAATAAAAAAGGATCTGGAAGAGGCGCGTTTTCAATTGCTGGAAATTGAAAATGAAGCCGTTTTTTTGAGTTTACCAACAAAGAATGACATTGTTGTTCTGGATGGTTATCATTTTGATTTAGCATATCAGGAAAGTATAAAAAATACAGCGGCAACATTAGTTTGCATTGATGATCTGTTTGATAAAGAGTATGTTGCAGACCTTATCATTAATCATGCGCCTAATGTTAACCCGGGTAACTATAATGCACTTGTAACGACTCAATTTGCATTAGGACCGGAATATGCCCTATTAAGACCGTTGTTTTTAGAGCAGGCAAGAAATAAGAAAGCGGTTGCAAACCTGGAAACCGTTTTTATCTGTTTCGGAGGTTCAGACTTTAAAAATCTTACGGAAAAGACAGTCGCTACAATAACGGCATTTCCTGTTTTTAAACGGATTATTGTTGTTACCGGAGTTGCATTTGAACAGATAAACAAGCTGAAAACCGTTATTGATTCTGATAAAAGAATTGAACATTTTCACGGTATTGATGAGAGAAAGATAATGGAGCTTATGGTGGCATCAGATTTGGCAGTTGTACCTTCAAGTGGAATTTTAAATGAAGTGCTTTCGGTAGGCTGCAATGTGATTTCCGGGACTTATGTTGAAAATCAGAAATTTATCTATAGTGCATATAAAAATGAAAATTGTTTTTATGATGCCCATGATTTTGAACCAAAGGAATTAAACGAAGCTGTTCAAAAGGCAGTAAACAGGGTACCTTTGAATAAAAATGTTATAGATGGATTATCTGGTGAAAGGCTTTTAAAGATCTTTAAAAGGATAAAGATGCATAAGGGAATGAATTTGCGCCTGGCAACGATTGAAGACGCTGAAACTACTTTTTTATGGGCAAAAGATCCGGAAATACGTCGGTTTTCATTTAATAAAAATGAAATTTTGCGGGAAGAACATGTCGCGTGGTTCCAATCGAAGGTTAATAATCCGGAATGTATATATCTGATAGCAGAAATAGCAAATAAACCCGTAGGATCGATACGGTTTGATCGTGTAGCGGGAAATTTTGTTATAAGCTATTTATTGGGAACGGATTATCACGGATATGGATTGGGTAAAGAAATCCTTAAAAAAGGAGTAGATTATCTGAAACAGCTTGTTTCAGAAACAGGATTATCGGGTAATACAATTATTGGTTTTGTTATCAAGGATAATATTCCGTCTTTAAAAGCCTTCAGGGCATTAGGTTTTTTAGAAACTGAAGACAAAGAAAATAGTAAATTTGAAATTTCAATTGAATAATCATGACAAAGTCATTCCATATAGACACTTTTCACATTGATGAAAAAAGCCCGGTTTTTATTATTGCAGAGTTGTCTGCAAACCATAATGGCAGCCTGGATAACGCATTGGCAACAGTAAAAGCAGCCAAAAGAGCGGGTGCGGATGCCATCAAATTACAGACTTATACAGCCGATACAATAACTTTAGATGTTAAAACGGATGATTTTCGTTTAAAACAAGGAACTATCTGGGATGGAAAATACCTTTATGATCTATACAAGGAAGCTTACACACCCTGGGAATGGCATAAGGAAATATTTGAAGCAGCTAAAAAAGAAGGCTTGATTTGTTTTTCATCTCCTTTCGATTTCAGTTCGGTAGATTTACTGGAAGAACTGAATACACCGGCTTATAAAATTGCTTCTTTTGAAATTACAGACATTCCATTAATTGAGTATGTAGCATCAAAGGGAAAACCCGTTATAATTTCAACGGGAATTGCTGTACAGGAAGACATTGAGTTAGCTTTGGATGCCTGTAAAAGAAAAGGAAATACACAGGTTGCCTTATTGAAATGTACTTCCAGTTATCCAGCTCCAATAGAAGAGGCAAACATGTGTATGGTTAAGGATTTAAGCGAAAGATACGGCGTGATCAGCGGTCTTTCGGATCACACCATGGGAAGTACGGTTCCTATTGTAGCAACGGTTTTTGGCGCAAAAATCATAGAGAAACACTTTATAATTGATCGTGCCATCGGAGGACCGGATGCTTCGTTCTCAATGAATGAAGAAGAGTTTACCGCAATGGTAAAAGCGGTTAGGGAAGCTGAAAAAGCTTCCGGTACGGTAGATTATGAATTAACCGAAAAACAAGTTAAAGGAAGAGAGTTCAGCCGTTCTTTATATATTGCAGAAGATATAAAAGCCGGAGACGTTTTTACGGCTAAAAACCTGCGTTCCGTTCGTCCGGGTTTTGGAGTACATCCAAAATATTATAATGAATTAATCGGAACAAAAGCTTTGGTTGATTTAGCTAAAGGAACACCTATGCAATTAAATTTTGCAGACAATAAATAAAATTACATTTCAATATCTTTTCGAATGACCAATATAGATTCTATTTTCAATAAAACAATCCTTGTACAGACTACCTATCATCCTACGCCGCATTTAGAAACGGAGATGGAAATCGTAGAACGGCTTTTAGAACAAGGAAATACGATATATTGGCTTATCTGTAAAAGCGATTTTAAAGTATGTTTTGAAAACCCCAAACATATTGGTGTTGATTGTAAAGTTTGCTATTCCAGAGTTTTAAACAGCTCTAAATTTATACAGAAGATAAATCAGAAAGGAGAAAATCTACATGTTCTTCACTATAAAGATTTTTTAAATATGGAAGCGTTTAAAACGAAACAATTCCATGCACCTGATACTTTTGAAGATATTCAGTCATTAAAAAAATTCACATTCAAAACATACGATTCCGGAATGGCTACTGCTTCGTCTTTGGTTTCATATACAAGAAACCATGAACCGGATATAAAAGAACATAAGGATTTTATTTTTAGAGGCCTTTTAACCGGAGCCTATTTATATGAAACATTTCAATTAGTTATTGATAAGATTAAACCGGATCTGGTCATCTTCTTTAATGGAAGATTTATAGAAAACAGGCCGCTTCTGAGAGTATGCCAGGAAAGAAAACTGGACTATGCAACTCATGAAAGAGGAGGGAAAATAAATAGATTTCTATTTAGAGTCAATTCCATACCGCATTCCATACAAACCGTTTCTGAGGAAATGGAATACTTGTGGGAGAACGCCATCGATGATAAAGTCGAAATTGGTAAAATGTTCTATTTGAATAGAATAAAAAGAGTAGAAGATGCCTGGTATTCCTTTACAAAGGAACAACAGGAAGGGAATCTGCCCGCGAGTATTAATACCGACAGGAAAATTGTAACGATTTTTAACTCGTCATTAGATGAATATGAAGGCCTTGAAGGTTTCGGACCCTATTTTTACCCCAATGATAATGAAGGTATAAAAAGGATATGTGAAAGCCTGAAGGACAATGATAAGGTAAAGTTATATTTGCGTGTACATCCTAATTTAAAAGGCCTGGATAATAGTCAAAATCGATTTATAGAAAACGAGATTGAGAAAAAATACCCTTCAATAGAAATTATAAAAGCAGAAGACAGTATTGATACTTATGCACTGATTAATAAAAGTGATATCATAATCGTATTTGGTTCTACTGTAGGAGCAGAAGCTGCATTTGCCGGTAAAAATGTGATATTATTAGGGCATGCAGCCTATGAAAAGCTAAATTGTGTTTTTATTCCTAAAAACCATGAAGAAGTAATTTCCGCTATCAACGATGATAATTTTGTTTTTCCGATGATTGATAAAGAAGCGACTTTAAAATATGGTTATTGGAATGAGAGCTTTGGATTCGATTATAAATACTATGAGCCGATTAATATTGCGGGAGGTACTTACAGAGGAAAACGGATACGGGCAAGCCGAATCTGGAGAAAAGCAAGATATTATGTCAAAAAATTCTCCGGACAATAAAAGCTAACGTAACGATTTCAACATAATCACTATTCTGTCGATCCATTTTACTTTCTGATAGAAAACCTTACCGTCGGTTTTCAGATAGTTCAGGAACGATTTGTTGTATTCTTTAGATTTCCGGATAGTTCGCACTACAATTTGGGTAATCTGCTTCTCAAATGCTTTTTCGTTGTAAAGATGCTCCCTGTTGTTAATGGCAAACAAGGCTTTGGCAGCTTCAATGGTACCGATGATCGCTTCAGGCGCTAAACCTCTTTTAAAATCAAGGGCATTCAAAAAACCGTTAATGTTGGGATGGGTAGCGGCAATGCCAAAATTCTTTTCCAGCTGTGCCAGGCGGATTTTCTGTAAGGCACGATTAACATTGTCAATTTTGGTCTGACTGATATTCGTGTCATGCCAGCGGTAATCCAACAGAGATTCCGGCAGGTTTATGTATGTGGTTTCATCAAGCAGTCGGTTCCAAAGCTCATAGTCTTCGATAGGAACGAAATCATTGTCAAAACGGAAATCTTTTAACGCCTCTTTTCGAAGCATAATTGTTGGATTTCCAATAGGATTGTAGAAAAGGAAAGCCCTTTTAATGTCGGCATGCTGCGTTGGCACACTGATTAACTGGCGTTTTCCGTTTTCTCTGAAAAGCGTATAAAAAGTTGCGCAAACCCCAATTTCAGGATTTTGGGTTAAAGCGTCTATCTGTTTGGCAAAACGATCCGGTTTGGAAATATCGTCGGCATCCATTAACGCAACAAATGTACCTTGTGCCGTTTCAAAACCTTCATTTCTTAAATTGGCAGGGCCAACATTTACAACCTTATCAATAAAAACAATACGCGGGTCTTTGGCCGCATTCTTTTCAATAATCGCTTTACTGTTGTCGGTCGATTTATCGTTCAGGATCAGGAGTTCAAAATCGGAAAATGTCTGATTCAGGATACTGTCAATGGCTTCCTGCAGGTATTTTTCGGCATTGAAAACCGGCATAATTACGGATAGTGTTGGCTTTGTCATGGTAGGTAAAAGAAAGGTTCGTTTTGGAAAGTTAAGAATGTTTTTGAATTACAGCTGTATAGTAGTCTTCCGTTTCGGTCATCATCTTTTCGATACTGAAGTTTTCCACTACTGTTTTTCGGGCATTTTCTGCTATTTCGCCAGCCAGCGCCGGATTTTTGAACAAATCGCTGATATGTGTTACATAATCGTTTTCGGTTTCACAGATAAAACCGTTATTCCCCGAAACAATTACTTCTTTAAAAGAATCGATACCCGAAGTAACGACCGGTTTGGACAGCGCCAGAGCTTCCAGTAATGCCAGACTGAAATTCTCCCCTTTGGAAGGACAGATAATCACGTTGGCACTGCTGAGCAGTCTGATAATGCTTTCTTTGGGCTGATAGCCGTGGAAAATAACTTTTTCGGTTAAAGCGGCCGCTTTAATATCCTGCTGCAGTTCTTCCTGATAAGGTGTCGCTCTGCCAACATAATGTAAAGTGGCTTCCGGAAACTGCTTTGCCAGAATCTGAAACACTTTAAAAGCCGTATCGGCTCCTTTTTCGACCGAACAGTTTCCCATATAAAACAGGGAATAGGGGATTGTATTTACAGTCGTATCCCGTTGAAATTCCTGAACATTGATCCCGTTGTAAATCAGTTTGAAATCCGGAACACCAAATAGTTCCCGGTTGACCTGCTCCGAGAATTTTGAAACGGCAATTACGTTTTTAGCCTTTTTAAAGGCCTCTCTTTCGCAATGTTTCCGCCCGGCTTCCACCTTGTAATGGAAATATTTTTCCAGTACCGAAAAAGAACCGTGGCATCTTACAACATAGGGAATGGAGCTGTCCAGAAATAACGAAAGTCCTTCAAAGTCATGATTTTCAATGATATCAACGGAGAGCTGCTGTTTCTTTATAAAAGAATAGAGCTTTTTGCTGATGTCCTTTTTCTCTCTTTCATGTAACTGAAAGTGATACGGCATCAGAAAAGGAATTTTCTGGGTAATGGATCTCAGGAAATTTAAAAAAACATTCCTTTTAAACAGGCTTTTGATATAATGTACCTGAACCCCTTCGTCTTCAAAATCGATATTGGTCTTCAACACACCGAATACCTGAACCTTGTGCCCTCTTTTAACCAGTTCTTTGGCCAGTAATGCATTGAAATTACCGGTTCCGCCGCAGGGTGGCAATAAAGGGTGCTTGTATTCTCTTGTGAGGATCAGGATGTTCATATAGTTGAATTACAGTTTAAAAATTTTATTAACCCAGGTATCTATAGTGTATTGATTGTAGATCTCATCGGGTATAGGCTGATAGGGCGTTTCTAAAAAATCTTTTTCAATAACCGGATTATCTCTGTCCACAATCAGGATGTTCTGCGGATTGTAAAACGGATATTTGGTGATGGATTTATTATCCGTAATCAGTTTTTTCTGCATTCCCATGGCTTCAAAAACCCTGAAACTCAGTCCGGTTTGCCTGTTTTGGACAATGTCAAAAATAACTTCGGCTTCGGCATATAGTTTTAACAGCTGTTTCAGTCTGATTTTTTTAGACTGGAATTTTAAAAGCTTGTTGGTTTTCAGATCTGCTGCTGCTTTAGAATTGAATTTCAGCTTTTTAAACCGCATATTATGGCTCACAAAAATGAAATTGAACGGATACTGCATTTTTTCCAGCTGGTTCGCAATAGCATTGTATACCGGGAAGCGTTTATCGAAAGAAGAAACGGTTATCGCTTTGTATTTTGGTTTTTCGGCAGGAATTTCCTGCTTGTCAAAATAGATGTAGTTATTCATTTTGGTGAAGTTGTTGGCTTTCGCATCTTCTTCATCAAAAGAATAAATCTCATCAAATAAATCGGCTTTCAGCAAATGATCTACAGGACACCGGTGCAGGCTGTCGTATAAATAAGCGATATATTTTTTGGTATGCTGTTTAATTTGTTGGTGATAAGCCAGTTCAATAACATCGGGATTGATAACCAGGATAATATCATGCATGCCGTTTTTCTGAAGTTCGGCAAGGATATGTTCCTGTTTTTTCTTTGTCTTTAAGTTTATTCTCAGGAATATTTTAGAGAATGAGTTAATGACCCTAGATAATAAATTGGCATGTTTATAACTTCCTAGATTGATATGATAGGCATCAATATTTTTATGCTGTAATGACTTGATAATGTATTTGTCATACTGCCAGTTATCGAAGCTTATCAAACAAATTTTTTTGTTCATCAGGGTATGTTAATTAAAAAAATAAAAGTTTTATTATCTATGACTTATATCGTGAGAATCAGTTATATATTTTGTTTTTGGGTTATTTTTAACGATTTATAGGTGTGGTGTACACTTAAAGCCTGTAAATAGGAAAGAATAAACCCGCTTTTCCCGTCTAAAATTCCCAGACGGAGCAGATATGCTCTTATGAATTTAAAAACGGTTTTCAGGTAATGCGTGAAAATGCTGTATTTTTTTCCTTTCAGGAAAAGCTCTTTCCCTTTTAATACACCGTAATTAATCATTTTCTTTTTATAAACCTCATAGTTGTCGTAGGAATAATGCAGTAGTTTGTTTTTCAATATGCCTACTGTTCCGTCCACTTTTAAGGTTTCATGTACCAGCCTTTCAGGGATATAATGGGCTTTTTCCTTTTTAAAGAGTCTGTAATTTTTATCGGTTTGAGTACCGGAAAAATGTATCGGTTTTTGGTTAAAATAGAATTTTCTCAGGAAAAAATAAGCATCCCTGGTTTCCGGTTTGTTTACCTCATTCAGGATTTCTTCTTTTAATTCCGGAGTAATTCTTTCATCGGCATCTAAAAATAAGACCCAGTTGTTGGAAGCATTTTTAAGAGCCAGATTCCGCTGCGAAGTATAGTCTAAAAATTTGTTCTGAATGACTTTTACTTTTGGATAAGAGGCAGCAATTTCAACAGTACGGTCACTGCTGAAAGAATCCAGTACAATAATTTCCTCTACGAAATCCAGACATTCGATAACTTCCCGAATGTTTTTCTCTTCGTTGAAGGTGATTATCAAACCACTGATCTTGACGTTATTGTTTTGTGACATTACAATGTTATTTAACTTCTTTTTACGATGATATAGTTTTTGTATTCAAACAAACGCATACCGGTTAAATCTTCAATTTTAGCTAAAAATTTTCTTCTGAAGTTTAAATTGCTGCTTAATTTTGTCGGATCAAATGAAAATTTCCAGTTGCTGCGGGAAACCCTGTCCTGAAAAACTTTTGGATGGGTGCCTTTAAAGTTTAATAACCTTTCGGCATTTCCATAGTCAAATTGATAATTTTCATTATAGGTTTTGTCAATCCATTCATCATCGCTGTTATAAAAACGACCGGTATTTTTTACTTTGGTTTTCAGGCCGCTTGGCGGTTTTACCCAGCCATAGTGATAAATGGATGCGTCAATATGCTTTACTTTTAATTTTTCTCCTTTATAGCGGAATCCCTGTGCGTCTTTATAAGACTGCATTCCGGGTAAATTCCGGATCACCCTGATCTCTCTGCGGTACCATCTTCTGGAGTGGGCATAATAATCGTAAGAACCGTAAAAATGGGTGTAATTGAATAATAATCCTTGCACCTGATCGTCATTCAGGCAGATCTCCATCTCTTTTTTAATGGTATCCAGGTATTTTTCATGTACACATTCGTCACCCTGAATATAAAATGCCCAGTCCATATCCGGACTAATTGCGTGAAAAGCCTTATCGGTTTCCAGAGCAAACGTTTTTCCGCCTTCACGAACCGTATCATCCCAAACAGTCTGGATGATTCTGATTTTAGGGGAGTTGATACTTTTAATCAGATCTAGTGTAGTATCAGTGGAATTTCCATGTGCTACAACGAATTCATCACAAATTGGCAATATAGACGTGATGGCCTCTACAATGGAGTAATCGTTTTGGACCGCATTGCGGATAAAAGTAAAACCGGCGACTTTCATGTGGGGGGATTTTTTTCTGTTTATGATTCGTTCTGTAAAACGAAACTATTGATTTTTTTTTAAAGAGAATTATACAACGTTATTATTTTATCAGCAATCACGGAATCGTTAAATTTCTGTACAAACATATAACCTTTTTCCGTTATCTCTTTTCTTAATTCGGCATCATTTAAAAGTAATTCTATTTTTGAGGCTATTTCGGCACTATTTGTCGGATCAGCATAAATACTGTCAGGGCCACCTGCTTCCGGGAAAACACCGGAATTAGTAGTAATAACAGGTGTTCTGGAATATAAAGCCTCTACAATCGGGATTCCGAAGCCTTCAAATAGGGACGGGTAAATAAAAATGGTAGCCAGCTGGTAAGTAATGGCTAATTCTTTGCTGCTTAACCCTTTCAGGAAAATAACTTTTTCCTGGAGCTGATGTGTTTCGATATATTTTTTGACTTCTTTGGTATAGGCCGTTTCGCCGCCGATAATAACCAGATGCGTATCGATATTTTTAATGGCTTTTACAGCGATAAGGACATTTTTCCGGGCTTCCACCGTACCGACATTCAGCACAAACTGTTTGGGTAAATGGAATTTCTCCGCTACTGCCTGTTTTTCCGTTTCGGTAAAGCTTTCTTTAAAGACATCCTGGCAGCCCTGATAGATAACGTCTATTTTGGACGCCGGGACAGACAGGAAACGGATAATATCCTCCTTTGTCTGCTCACTGATGGCAATTACCCTGTCGGCATTTTTAGCCGCCTTTTTGAACTTATAAAAATGTATTTTCCGGTCAAAGTAGGAGTAAAACTCCGGATAACGCATGAAAATTAAATCATGAATGGTTACCGTACTTTTAATACCCGCTTTTTTGAGGCCGGATGGTAATTCACCGGACAGTCCGTGAAATATTCTGATCCCGTCTTTTTTCAGATCGGAAACAATGGTAAACTGCCGCCAGATATTATAAAATTTGCGGTTGAACCAGCCTGTCGGCAATTTTTCGGAAATATTCTCGGCTTCTGTAGTGAAAAGCTTTTTTCCGGCGGGTTTCGGGTTGTAAAGGAAATAGCTGTTTTCCGGGTAAAAATGACTCAGAATACGCACCAAATCCCGGCTGTAGTTGCCTAAACCTGTCCGGTTGTGAAAAACACGTTTGGCTTCATATCCGATAGCAAGCTTTCCGCCGGACCGAGCCGACAGTTTTTCGTGCAGTTGCTGTAAATAAACATAGCGCATATAAACGTGCTGTGACATTATTTTTGCCAAAGATATTCCCTGGGCTCCATTTAAAAAACCAAACTCGATTATATAATGTTTAAAAAAACGAAAAGCCGGTTTGATATAAAAATGGAAAGCATTCGGTTTTTTATCTCTCAGGAAAAGCTCCTGCGCTCTCAGCCTGGAGTATTGCAGCCGCTTTCCTAAAAAGTTTTCTTTATTTTTAAAAGAATAATGATGGATGATCTCTTTTAAAATACCGGTTTTTCCGTTTGAAATCAGTTGCTCGTGCACTAATTTATCGGAATATTTACACTTTGATTTTTTAAATAAACGAATGGCTTTATCCTGATTCTGACCGCCGTAAAACATGGGCTTTTCAGAATAATAAAACGTTCTTTTTACCCAAAAGGCAACTTCTTCCGTACCGGAAGCAACGATAGCTTTAATTTCCCGGATTCCGTTTTCGGTAACGCGTTCATCGGCATCAAAAAAGGTAATCCAGTCGTTTGAAGCTAAGCCAATAGCAAAATTACGCTGACTTGAAAAATCATCGAATTCGCGCTGTACGACCTTAACATGCGGAAAATCTTCGGCAATTATGCTTAAGGTTTTATCGCTGCTGTAGGAGTCAACTACAATTATTTCATCTGCAAAAGACATATTGTGGAGGTAATCCCGAATATTGTCTTCTTCATTTAAAATTATGGCTAACGCCGATATTTTTGGGTTAACATTCATTTCATTATATAGCAACGTCGTACTCTCTAAGGGCGTTGTTCAATGATGTTTTTAAATCTGTTGAAGGTTTTCTTGTTCCGATGATTAAAGCGCAGGGAACCTGGTATTCGCCGGCTGCAAATTTTTTGGTATAACTACCCGGAATCACAACCGAACGCGCCGGAACCACACCTTTCATTTCTACGGGTGTTTCACCGGTAACATCGATAATTTTGGTAGATGCTGTCAGGCATACGTTAGCGCCTAATACCGCTTCTTTTTCCACGCGAACGCCTTCTACAACAATACATCTGGAGCCGATAAAAGCACCGTCTTCAATGATTACCGGAGCTGCCTGTAACGGTTCTAATACACCGCCAATACCAACACCGCCGCTCAGGTGGACGTGTTTCCCGATTTGGGCACAGCTTCCAACGGTTGCCCAGGTATCTACCATCGTTCCTTCATCTACATAAGCACCAATATTAACATAACTCGGCATTAAAATAACACCACTGGAAATATAGGCACCGTGTCTGGCTACGGCATTCGGAACCACACGGATTCCTTTTTCGGCATACCCTCTTTTTAAAGGCATTTTGTCGTGATATTCAAATATTCCTGCCTCCAAAGTCTCCATTTTCTGGATCGGGAAGTACATTACTACAGCTTTTTTTACCCACTCGTTTACCTGCCATCCCTCCGTTACAGGCTCGGCAACTCGTAGTTTTCCGGAATCCAGTAATTCGATAACTTCCCGGATAGCGTTGGTGGTTTTTTCTTCCTGTAATAACGCACGGTTTTCCCATGCTTGCTCAATTATAGACTGTAAGGCATTCATAAAATTCGATTTTTAGCAAATATAGTCCCATTCTTTTTAAAATAAAATAGAAAGCCATAGTTTTTGAAGCCGTCGTTTAATTTCTTGTGCATCGCAAATATTTTCTATTTTTGCACAACAACACAACACTTATGTACAAATCAATTATCAGACCTGTTCTTTTCTGTTTCGATCCGGAAAAGATCCATCATTTTACCTTTTCGGCAATACGTTTTGCTAATAAAATCCCTGGCTTTCCGTTCATAATGAAATCCCTTTACGGGGTAAATGACCCGCGGCTTGAACGGGAAGTATTCGGCTTAAAATTCAAAAACCCGGTAGGGCTGGCAGCAGGATTTGATAAAGATGCCCGGTTGTATAAAGAACTTTCCGGTTTAGGATTCGGTTTTATCGAAATCGGTACGTTAACACCTAAAGCACAGGACGGAAATCCGAAAAAACGATTGTTCCGTTTGCAGGGCGACAGTGCGCTGATTAACAGAATGGGATTTAATAACGGCGGTGTTCTGGAAGCGGTTGAAAGACTGAAAAAAAACAACGGGGTACTGATAGGCGGAAACATCGGAAAAAATAAAATCACGCCTAATGAAGAAGCGACAAGCGATTATGAAATCTGCTTTGATGCCTTATTCGATTATGTTGATTACTTTGTGGTTAATGTGAGTTCTCCCAATACACCCAATCTGAGAGCGCTGCAGGATAAAGAACCGCTGACCAATTTGTTGCAGACACTGCAAAACAAAAACCTGACGAAAGCAAAACCGAAGCCTGTTTTGCTGAAAATAGCACCGGATTTAACAAACGATCAGTTACTGGATATTATTGATATTGTTAAGGTAACACAGATTGCCGGCGTTATCGCGACCAATACGACCATATCGCGTGACGGCCTGGTTTCTGAAAACAAAACCGAAACCGGCGGACTTTCCGGTAAGCCGTTAACGCAACGAGCGACCGAAGTGATTCGTTTTCTTTCGGAAAAAAGCGGAAAAGCCTTCCCGATTATCGGAGTAGGAGGAATCCATTCTGCCGAAGATGCCCTGGAAAAACTGAATGCAGGAGCCAGTCTGGTGCAATTGTATACCGGATTTATCTATGAAGGCCCGGCGCTGATAAAAGCGATAAACAAAAAAATACTAAATCAGCAATAATCCTGGATTGAAATATTTAAGGGCAAACCTTGATATGTTAAACTTTGTGGTGCTGTAAAAATTCAAAGCGGCTAACCGGCTGAACGTGATTGTTTTGGGTGCGGATGCTTAACAAAAGCAGCCGCAAACCATTCCGGAAGCATGGTCTTATTTGAAAATTGTCAACTTTCCACTATCTTTGAAACATTATGGAACACGTTAAAATCATAGAATGTCCGCGAGATGCCATGCAGGGCATTAAAGAGTTTATTCCTACAGAAAAGAAGGTACAGTACATACAATCCCTGTTGCGTGTGGGTTTTGATACCATCGATTTTGGAAGTTTTGTTTCGGCTAAGGCAATTCCGCAAATGCAGGATACTGCCGAAGTTTTAGCAAAACTGGACTTGTCGCAGACAAAAAGTAAATTACTGGCCATAATAGCAAATACACAGGGAGCGGTAAATGCCTCCCAATTTCCGGAAATCAAATATCTGGGATTCCCTTTTTCCATATCGGAAAACTTCCAGATGCGGAATACCCATAAAACCATAGCAGAATCGTTAGTGACCCTGCAGGAGATTCTGGATATTGCCAAAGCTACCAATAAAGAAGTAGTGGCCTATTTATCAATGGGATTCGGCAATCCTTACGGTGATCCGTGGAATGTGGAAATCGTTGGAGAATGGACGGAAAAATTATCGGATATGGGCGTGAAAATCCTTTCGCTTTCGGATACGGTAGGTTCTTCCACACCGGATGTGATTTCTTATTTGTTTTCCAACCTGATCCCAAAATACCCGCATATCGAATTTGGTGCACACCTGCATACCACTCCCGATAAATGGTTTGAAAAAGTAGATGCGGCTTACAAAGCCGGCTGCAGAAGATTTGATGGTGCCATCCAGGGATTCGGCGGCTGCCCGATGGCAAAAGACGATTTAACCGGAAACATGCCTACAGAAAAGATGCTTTCCTATTTCACTTCTCAAAAAGCAGATACAGGACTAAGTCCGATGAGTTTTGAGAGTGCTTATAATGAAGCTTTGAAAATTTTCACCGTTTATCATTAATTCTTTTAAGCGTATACATTTTTTTTAGAAAAACAGCTTGTTTTTTTAATATTTCGTTAAAACCATTTTATCAAAAAGGATAAATGTGTTATATTTGCATGCAATTCAACTACAAATTGCAAATGAAAGCACACACAGCTAAAATTATCGGGGAAGGTCTAACCTACGATGATGTTCTACTAGTTCCAAATTATTCAGAAATACTTCCCAGAGAAGTAAGTATCAAAACGAGATTTTCAAAAAACATCACTTTAAACGTTCCTGTTGTTTCCGCAGCGATGGATACGGTTACCGAAAGTGCAATGGCTATTGCTATGGCACAGGAAGGCGGTATTGGTGTTTTGCATAAAAATATGACCATTGAGCAGCAGGCTGGTGAAGTTCGTAAAGTAAAACGTGCCGAATCAGGAATGATTATCGATCCGGTTACTTTACCACTTAATGCGACTGTAGGTGATGCTAAACTGGCAATGCGTGAATTCAGTATCGGCGGAATTCCGGTTGTAGATGACAATCAGATTTTAAAAGGAATTGTTACCAATCGTGATTTGCGTTTTGAAAAAGACAATGCCCGTTCCATTATTGAGGTAATGACTTCTCAGAATCTGGTAACGGCTGGTGAAGGAACAACGTTAGCAACTGCAGAAGAAATTTTACAGGCCAATAAAATCGAAAAACTACCGGTAGTTAACAAAGACAATAAATTAGTCGGTTTAATTACTTTCAGAGATATTACAAAATTAACGCAAAAACCTAATGCAAATAAAGACAAGTTCGGGCGATTAAGAGTTGCGGCTGCTTTAGGTGTTACGGCAGATGCGGTGGACAGAGCTACGGCTTTGGTTAATGCCGGTGTGGATGCGGTGATTATCGATACAGCACACGGGCATACAAAAGGAGTGGTTGATGTTTTAAAATTAGTAAAACAAAAATTCCCGGAACTGGATGTTGTTGTAGGTAATATTGCAACACCGGAAGCGGCTTCATATTTAGCCCAAAATGGTGCCGATGCTGTAAAAGTAGGTATCGGACCGGGTTCTATCTGTACTACCCGTGTGGTTGCAGGTGTTGGATTCCCTCAGTTTTCGGCGGTTTTAGAAGTGGCTGCTGCTTTAAAAGGAACCGGTGTTCCGGTTATTGCCGATGGCGGTATCCGTTATACAGGTGATATTCCTAAAGCAATTGCTGCCGGTGCCGACTGTGTAATGCTGGGATCGCTTTTAGCAGGAACAAAAGAATCACCGGGTGAAACCATTATTTTTGAAGGAAGAAAATTCAAGTCATATAGAGGAATGGGATCGGTTGAAGCGATGAAGGAAGGTTCTAAAGACCGTTATTTCCAGGATGTGGAAGACGATGTTAAGAAATTAGTACCGGAAGGAATCGTTGGACGTGTACCATACAAAGGAGAGTTGAACGAAAGCATGCTTCAGTTTGTAGGTGGACTTCGTGCCGGTATGGGATACTGTGGTGCTAAAGACATTGCAACGCTGCAGGAAACCGGAAGATTTGTGAGAATTACAGCCAGCGGAATCGGGGAAAGCCATCCGCATAATGTAACCATTACAAAAGAAGCTCCTAACTATTCCAGATAATATTTACAGGACATAAAAAAAGACCGTTTCAATTTTGAAACGGTCTTTTTTTTTGGTATTAGTTTTTAAAGAAAGAGGATAATAGTTTTTTATCGCCCACTAACCATAAAATATCATTCTTTTCCAGCACTAAATGCGATTCCGGATTTAAGATACGTTCGCCGTTGCGTTCGATACCCACAACCAGACCGCCGGTTTTTTCCCGCAATTGCGATTCGCGGATGCTTTTCCCGATAAAATCTTCGTTATTAAGCTCATATTGCTGTAAAACAATTTGGGCATCGGCTACCGTTTCCGGTACTTCAATTTCGTTCTGGTCCAGATAGGCTTTAAAGTTCTGCACCTGATCGTCCGTTCCGATCACACAGATCTCATCTCCGGGGAATAAACGTTCCGTCCGGGTTGGTATATTGATCATGATTTCCCCACGCTTAATAAAGGCGATATTAACGCCTAATTTTTCACGTACTTTCAAGTCCTGTAATTTCTTACCGGCAAGGTTGGATTCTTTGGCAATTTCAAAATTTGCCATGTGACCGTCCCAGGGAGTTAAATCGTCTCTTGTTTTTTGCGCTCTGGCAATTTCCCGGTCGTTGAAATTCTTAAGGAAGTGATTTTCTATTTTTTCATATTGGGCATGCAGCTTTTTAGGGAAAATAAAATACGATGCCGTTGCGATAATTAAGGCTAAAAAGGCTACTATGGGTGAGAAGAAGTTGTTTAGTAAAAAACCGATAAAGAACAAAGCAAGTCCCATACGGGTTAAGATCAGCATGATTAGCGGGCCACGGTATTTGCGTTCTTTTCGCAGTTCGTCCATTGCTTTTTCGGCAACTCTTCTCAGTGAAAGCGCCCATAGGAAAGGGGCTATGATCACTAAGGTAATCAGCGCGGCAACGGCATTACCAAATTTGGAATCGGCTACCAGCGGTGAAATATACCTGTCCGATAAGAGTATAATCGCAATAATGATTACCGAGTTGATAACAATCTGTGTCAGTTTTGCTTTTAATACAATCTGCCAGTTGCTGGTCGCTTTAATCGACTGGGAGTTTGTACTGTACGTATCAATGGCTGTAACCCACTTTTGAGGCAGTATCTTTTCCAGTTTTTCATAAACGGGAAGCGACATTTTAATCATGAATGGGGTGGTAAATGTGGTTACGGCAGAAACCGCTACCACTATAGGATAAAGGAAATCGCTGGTTACTTTTAAGGTCATACCCAGTGTAGCGATAATAAAGGAGAACTCCCCGATTTGCGCCAAGCTCATACCGGCCTGTACTGATTGTTTTAACGGTTGCCCGGAAATTAAGGCTCCGGCAGCGGTACTGATGGTTTTTCCGAAAATTGTAATTAAGGTTATCAGGAATACCGGTAAGGCATATTCCACAAGTGTATCCGGATTGATTAACATTCCTACCGATACGAAGAACACGGCACCAAACAGGTCTTTTACCGGTTTGATAAGGTGTTCGATTCTTTCGGCCTGAGTGGTTTCGGCAATGATGGAACCCATGATAAAAGCACCCAAAGCAGGAGAAAATCCGGCATTTGTTGCTAAAATAACCATCATTAAACACAAGGCTAACGAGATGATTAACAGGGTTTCTTCGTTTAGTAAATTCTTTGCTTTTTTTAATAAAGTAGGAATAAAGAAGATTCCGCCTACAAACCATAAGATTAAGAAGAATAAGAGCTTTAAAACGGACTCAAACAACTCTCCTCCGGAAAATTGCTGGCTTACCGCAATGGTCGATAATAGAACCATCAGCAAGATGGCAACGATGTCTTCTACAATTAAAGCACCAAATACAATTCCGGCATATTTTTTTCCTTTGACATTCAGTTCGTCAAAAGCCCTGAGGATAATGGTGGTGGATGACATGGATAATATGGCTCCCAAAAAGATACTGTCCATTTGGGACCATCCCATCCATTGTCCGGACAGGTAACCCACAAAAATCATCGAGATGATCTGGACTATGGCGGTTATCGAGGCGGTGCCGCCCACTTTCATCAGTTTTTTAAAGCTAAATTCAAGACCAAGACTGAACAGCAGGAAGATTACCCCGATTTCTGCCCAGACTTCAACGCTTTTGATGTCGGTTATGGAAGGGAAGAAGTCAAAGTTATTTCCGGCTAAAAAACCTGCAACTAAATATCCTAAAACAAGGGGCTGTCTGATCTTTTTAAATAATAAAACCGATACTCCGGCTGTCATTAAGATTAATCCCAAATCACTGATTAAAGGATATAAATGGTGTGAGGCATTAGTTACTGTTTCGGCTGTTAGCATAGGCTTTTTTATAGGGATTTTACGATTTGTGTAAGTTATAAAATAATGCGTATTTATGAAAGTAACCAGAGTTAATATACTGTCATTTTAAGATAAATTTATAATATAAAAGCAGAAATCCCGTCAGCAGAAAATAATTTTCCACTGACGGGATTTTGGAGTACTTTTTAAAAGTTACCGGATCCGGGATTAAATTCCCAGGTAATTGCTTGGTGTGATTTTTAAAAGCTCTGCTTTAATAGTATCAGAAACATTCAGCGTACCGATGAAATTATGAATCGCTTCTTTGTTGATCACGGTATTGGTTCGCGTTAAATCTTTTAAAGCTTCATAAGGATTCGGATAGGCTTCACGTCTTAAGATTGTCTGTATTGCTTCGGCAACAACAGCCCAGTTTTTCTCCAAATCTTCTTCGAATTTATCTGCATTTAAAAGCAATTTGTTCAATCCTTTTAAGGTTGCTTCAAATCCGATGATGGTATGTCCGATCGGTACACCAACATTTCTCAAAACGGTACTGTCGGTTAAATCACGCTGTAATCTTGATAACGGAAGTTTTGCAGAAAGGTGCTCGAAAATAGCATTGGCAATTCCTAAATTTCCTTCCGAGTTTTCAAAATCAATCGGGTTTACTTTATGTGGCATAGCAGAAGAACCAATTTCTCCGGCTTTGATTTTTTGTTTGAAATAATCCATTGAAACATAAGTCCAGATATCTCTGTCCAGATCAATAAGGATTGTATTGATACGTTTTAAAGCGTCAAAGAATGCTGCAAAGTGGTCGTAATGCTCAATCTGGGTAGTAGGGAAGGAATGGTGTAATCCCAGGGCTTCTTCTACAAAATTATTCCCGAATTTTCGCCAGTCGATAGCCGGGTAAGCCACAACATGTGCATTATAGTTTCCGGTTGCGCCTCCAAATTTAGCCGCAAAAGGAACGTTGAACAACAAACGCATCTGCTCTTCCAGACGCTCTACAAAAACACCGATTTCTTTGCCCAAACGGGTTGGAGAAGCCGGTTGCCCGTGTGTACGTGCCAGCATTGGAACGTCTTTCCACTCGATGCTTAATTCTTTTAATCGGGAAACAACACTAATCAGTGACGGTACATATACCTTTTCGAACGCTTCTTTAGTCGATAAAGGAATAGCGGTGTTGTTGATATCCTGTGAAGTCAGTCCGAAGTGGATGAATTCTTTGTATTGCTGCAATCCCAGTTTGTCAAAAGCTGCTTTTATAAAGTATTCTACAGCTTTTACATCGTGATTGGTGGTTTTTTCGGTTTCTTTAATCCAAAGTGCCTCTTCAGTAGAAAAATCCTCATAGATTTTACGCAGGTCGCCAAACAGGTTTTTATCCACGTTAGCCAGCTGCGGTAAAGGCAACTCACAAAGTGCAATAAAATATTCCACTTCTACCAATACGCGGTATTTGATTAAAGCTTCTTCAGAAAAATAATGAGATAAGGAAACGGTTTTGTTTCTATAACGTCCATCTATTGGCGATATAGCACTAAGTTCGGTTAAATGCATTTGTTGTTGTGTTATTTTCTAATAACCGCAAAGATAAGCTTTTACAAAAACTTCTGGAAAAACATTTTTAAATCTTTTTGAGTGCACTTAAAAGCTCGTCCTGAAGCACTTTCATCCCTTCGGAACCGGATAGCGGAATTACTTTCAGCGGATTACTGAGGCTGCCGATCGAAGCCGGTTTCGGGTCGATATAATAAACGGGAGTGGTATTCCGGGTGTAATGCATCAGCCCTGCGGCTGGATAAACCTGTAATGAAGTCCCGATAACCAGTAAGTAATCGGCCTGTTCAACGATTGGAACGGCGGTTTCGATGGCCGGTACTTCTTCTCCGAACCACACGATATGCGGTCGCAGCTGATTGCCTTCCGGATCGGTATCACCGATATTCAAATCGGTTTTCCAGTCCAGGATGTAATCGGGATTCCGGGTACTGCTCACTTTGAACAGTTCGCCATGAAGATGCAATACGTTTGTACTGCCGGCACGTTCGTGAAGGTCGTCTACGTTTTGAGTAATAATGTGTACTTCAAATTCCTGTTCTAATGCCGCAAGAATCTGGTGGGCTGTATTGGGCTGCACCGCTAAAAGCTGTGCCCTGCGTTTGTTGTAGAAATCTAAAACAAGTGTTTTGTTTTTTGCCCAGCCAATAGGGGACGCCACTTCCATGATGTCGTGTCCTTCCCATAGACCGTCGGCATCGCGAAAGGTTTTAATTCCGCTTTCTGCGCTGATTCCGGCACCGGAAAGAACCACCAGTTTCTTTTTCATTTATACTTTTCCTAAGGTGTACAATTGTTCTAATGTTGGCGAAGCACTACCGCCGGCTGGTTCTAACGTGATACCAAAAGCTTCGGCTTCGGCTGCATTGTCAACTTTGTATATTTTTGAGTTCCCTACAATTCCGGTTTGCTCTAATAATCCGATGCTGGTTGGTGTTAAAGGATTCAGTTTTAATGCCCAAACCTGGTAAACCATTCCTTTAGGCGGTTCCGGTAAACCGGCAGCGTCTACATATACGGCCTGATTTTCTTTGTTCCAGTACACTTTTGCTTTGGCTTCCGGTGCTACTGTTTGACCGGCAAGTGCCACTACGGTGTTTTTATCGTCCCGGATAAGGTTTAAAACGGTTTCGGTAGCTTTATTCTTTTCTTCCAGGGTAACGACTGATTTCTGTAACGACTGATTCTCCTTTTTGCTGTCTTTCAGTAAAATATCCCTTTGATTCATTTCAAAGTATAAAAATCCGGCTCCTAACAGTAATACGATGGAAGCAGCCCAGCCCAGATATTGTGTCCAGGCCGATTTTGGTTTCATGGTCACAACAGCGGCTTCTCTTTCTAAAAGCTGTTCCCTGATGGTATTGAAGTTGTCCAACGACAAATTAGGGGCAACACTATACGATAAATTGATTACGGCTTGTTCGATACTTTCAATTTCCTGTTTTACTTCCGGAAATTCATTTGCCATTTCCTGAACATTACGGTTTTCTTCTTCGGATAATTTTCCGAAAACGTACAATTCAAGGGTTCCAGACGCTATATATTCTCTCGTGTTCATTATACTCCAAGTAAGTTTCTTAATTCATTAATACAATTTCTGTTCTGCGTTTTAACCGTACCCAAAGGTATTTCCAGTTCTTCGGATGCTTCCTGCTGGGTGTAGCCTTTAAAAAACAGCAAATCAATCAGCTGGATGCATTTTGGCTTTAGTTTTTTGACAAACTCCTGAATTCCAATAGTATCAATTTTGTTATTTGTTTTCGAACTGTCATCGAGTATATGTACGAAATTGTCAGAAGATAAGTTTTTCTGATTATTGTTAAAGTTTTTAGAACGTAATTTGTCGATAGCGGTATTACGGGCTATGTTGAGAATCCAGGTAAAAAAACGCCCTTTACTTTCATTATAGCTGTCCATATTTTTCCAGATCTTCACAAAGGTTTCCTGAAGGACATCTTCTGCCTCTTCCCGGTCTTTTATCAGATTATAAATGATGCCGTAGAGACTTTTGGCATACATATCATACAAAAGAGTGAACGCTTTGTCGTCTTTTTTGTAGATTTGTGGCAATAATTCTTCTTGAGTCATAGGAGCAAATTAACTCCGACTAAGTTAATAAACAAAATTTATAATCACACCCTTTTTTAATGGAATCTCTTTTTTTAGATACAGCATATCTGGCCTACCTCGAAAATTTCATGACAGAAAACCGTAAGGATGGCTTTGTTAAAGTTTTGGAAAACAGAACCAAGCATTTTACTGTGGCTGTAGAAGACCTGTTCCAGCTGCACAATACAAGTGCTGTAATGAGAAGTTGTGAAGTGTTTGGTATTCAGGAATTAAACGTGGTAGAACAGCGTTTTGGAAAGAAAATTGACAAGGAAATTGCGATGGGCGCCGAAAAGTGGGTGGATATTCACCGTTTTAATTCGAATCAGGATTGTATTGACAACCTGAAAGCACGCGGTTATCAGATTATTGCCACGACACCTCACGATGATGATTGTTTGCTGGAAGATTTTGATATTACAAAACCGTCGGCTATTTTTTTCGGAACGGAACGGCTTGGATTATCGGAAGAAGTGATGCAGCAGGCAGATGGTTATCTTAAAATTCCAATGGTTGGTTTTACGGAAAGCCTGAACATCTCCGTTTCGGCGGCGATTATCCTTCAGAATATATCTACGCGATTGCGGAAATCGGATATTGACTGGAAGCTGACGGAAGCCGAAGTTTTGGAAAAGAGAATCGACTGGGCCCGGAAATCCATCAAGGATATTGATTTTATTACCCGGAAATACCTGGAGAAACAATAAAAAAGGAGGACATTAATTCCTCCTTTTTTTATTATCTGCCAAAAGTATCGTAATTGTCTTCGGCATATTTTTCAAAGCGTTTTAACGAAACGATATTTTCTTTTTCCAGTGTCGTCAGTTCGTTGTCGACATTCTCGGATACCGGAATATACCATTCCACCGGATCAAAAAACTGGCGGATGCTTTTTTTCTTAAAAGTATATCCGTGACGTGCATAAATGGTATTGCGGATGATTTCCAGATCCAGCTTTTTCAGGTTTTTCAAATCGTTATCGCTTAGCTTTTGTGTGGAAGCGTTAAGAATGGTGATGTTTTCGGATGCCTGCCGGTAATAATCTTCCGGATAGGTTTCTTCTTCATCGGTTACCTGAACCGTTTTCGGATTGTACCAGTCAATGTATTCCTCTTCGTCCGGCAGCATTAATTTCGGGTCGTATACAAATTGCTTTTTGGTCAGTTTAAAACTTCTTTTGGTAACATTCAGTTTTTTGTCGTTTGCCGTCCAGGTTCCGGTGAGTGTATCGTTTGTAATGGTAAATGCAAAGGAACCGTCATATTTGTGATCTCCCGGTTCTTTAAGGCTGAAAGAAAACGTATTGCCGTTTTGGGTCAGGGTTCCAATGAGCGGGCGGTTGTTTCCGGCGACCACACTTTGTCCGATAACCTGATCCGGTGTGATTTTTTTAAGGATAATGTTAATCTTGTTGGTCGGTGAAAATTCTTCCGGATTGTTTTGCTCTTCGGGAATAAAATCACCCACCCACGAGCCGTACAGTTCCGTGTTGGTTTCTTTTACAACTTCGTTTGCAGCGGTCTTTTCTATGGAATTCTCAACTTTCTTTTCTTTGGAATTACAGGCGGTTATGATTATTGTAAGCGCTAAAAAAATAAATTTCTTCATGTTTTACGTTTTTTAGATTGAATATACCATTCGATGAGCAATATGTTAGGAATCCATCCCAGCCAGGCAATTACCTGATACACTTCCATAGGATTGGGCTGGAAAAGAAAAACCAGAATCACTTTCCATAGTCGTAAAGTTATGGCAGAAAATGCTAAAGCAAAACTTCTGAGCATAAAATTCTGATGGGCAATGCGATTCTTTTTATAGATCTGTAAAATGCCCAGCAGGGTGAAGCTAAACCATAATGTGCCTAAAAGGATAAAGGATACTTTGGCAGAAAATCCGCCATTGGCATGATAGCCTATAAACAATCCGGAAGGAGCGGCACAAAATAAAACGGTATACACGTATATTTTTCCAAAGAGCCGGTGGACTTTCGGGTAGCGCTTTAAAAGGGTATCGTTAAATTGTGTAAAACCGGCTATTAATACAAAAATAGCGCTGTAAACATGCAGGTAAAACAACGGCAGGTAACCGGAAACACTAGTTACTTCGTGTTGTTTGATCTGTAAAAATGCGCTGTCAGGCCGGTAAGGAATATACCGGAGCGTGATGTCCAGCATCAGGTAAAAGAACCCGCAAAAAACAACCAGCCAAAGCCATTTCCAATAGTTAAATGCTTTAGTGATTTTTTGCTCCATATTGCGGTAAAGCGTGTTTTATTTTCTTTTCAGGATCTTGTAGTCTTCATAGCAACTGCTGATGGCTTCCATGATCTGGAGGTCATTTGCGGTTTGTATGAACGTTTCGGAATAGTTGCAACGCTGTAAAATTTCACCTATTTCTTTAACATCAATACCTAAAAGTGCGGCTAGCGTTTCTTTGTCAAACTTCGATGCCAGCAGGTTTTTGATCACATCATCCTTTTTCATTTCCTTAAGCTTGTTCATTTCTTTCGGTTTCTTTCCGAAGAAATTGTACAGCAAATCGGCAGGATTGAACAGGGAGCCTAAAACGCGGCTGATTTTGTTTGGAGAGTGATCTCCGGCTTCATATCCGTACGGAAGACCGGAAATAGGGTAGCGGAAATTCTCGTTGAGCGGAAGTATTTTGGTGTCGACTTCCAGATATCCGGTTAAGATGTATTTGTTGATGATAACTTCTTCCAGAGCATACGCTTTTTCGGTAAGTCTGATTTTTGTGTTTTTATTTTTAAGCCAGTCGTTGGTTACCCGGACCTTAATGGATTCAAAACCCAGGAACGAAAAGTGAAGGGTATCGTTAGCTTTTGCTTCGATGGTAAATTCACCATGACCGTTAGATGTAGTTCCTTTAACGGTATTGATATTCACAACGTTTACGTTGCTTTTAGGAAGTAAAGTCGTAGCATTCACGACAATTCCGGAAACAGTTGTTGGTGTTTCCTGTGCTTGTACTACCAGTGAAAGTAGTGAAAATAAAAAAACTGCAAAAAATCTCATACGGGTCATTAGATTGGTCTAAAAGTAAGGGATATTTTGCAGTTTCTACATTATATTACAAGAAAATTAACAAAAGAATTAGCTTCTCCTTGGGCGTCTTCCTGTTGAGTTGTTCGATGAGCCTTCAGAACGACGTGGAGAACGGTCTGACGATGTTCTTCTTTCGTTTCTTGCCGGTCTATCGGAAAAGTCATCTCTTCTTTCAGAGCGTCCGCCTCCGAAACCTCTGTCTCTTCTGTCGCCGCCTCTGTCGCGATCACCACCTCTGTCACGGTCACCGCCTCTTGAACGGCTTCTGTCTCCGCCACCGCTTCGGCCATTGTGATCTCTTCTTCGGGTATTGCTGCCACCATCATTTTTAGAAATCTCAACATTGATTTTTCTACCTTCTAAATGGATGTTGTTTAATACGTCCATTACTTTTTCGGCATGTTCAGCATCAGTGTTGAAGAAAGAGAATCCTTCTTTAACATCCACTTTGAATAAATCGTCACGACCTAATTCTAAAGTATCACGTAAGAAGTCTTTCAGGGTCATCCAGTCAAAATTATCTCTTGATCCGATGTTGATGAAGAAACGAACAGCTCCGTCAGATGGAATAGAACCACCTTCGTCACGACGCTCTCCCGCGTTTTGAGCGGTAAGATCTCTTGATTTTTTATAATAATTAATGAAACGGTTAAATTCTACTGAAACCATTTTCTTAATCAATTCCTCTTTTGATAAATCCTTCATTACTTCATAAATGGCTGGAAGATAAGCGTCGATTTCGTGATCAACTTCTACATCTTTAATTTTATTAGCCAGGTGGAATAACTGGATTTCGCAAATTTCAATTCCGGAAGGAATTGGTTTCTCTTCAAATTTCGTTTTAATAATACGCTCGATCTGCGATATTTTACGTAATTCACTTTTTGTAATAATTACAAGTGATGTCCCTGATTTCCCGGCACGACCAGTTCTACCGGAACGGTGTGTATAGGTTTCAATTTCATCCGGTAACTGATAGTTGATAACGTGTGTAATGTCGTCAACGTCAATTCCACGAGCCGCTACGTCTGTAGCTACAAGCATCTGAATTTGTCTTCCGCGGAAGGATTTCATAACGCTGTCACGTTGTGCCTGTGATAAATCACCATGTAAAGCTGCTGCATTATAACCGTCTTCGATTAATTTTTCGGCAACTGCCTGCGTGTCACGCTTGGTTCTACAAAACACAACTGAGAAAATATCAGGATTAGCATCGGCTAAACGTTTTAAAGCCGAGTAACGGTCACGAGCATTTACCAGGTAAAATTCGTGCGATACATTTTGTGAACCTGAGTTTTTGTGTCCAACAGTGATTTCAAGAGGTTTTCTCATGAACTCACGAGCTATTCTAGCTACTTCTTGTGGCATAGTTGCAGAAAATAACCATGTGCTTTTATCTTCCGGTGTATCGGATAAAATAGCTGTAATATCTTCATAAAATCCCATGTTTAACATCTCGTCAGCCTCATCAAGAACACAGAAATTAATGTTCTTAATGTTAACCATACCTCTGTTAATCATGTCTTGCATTCTTCCCGGAGTTGCCACAATAATTTGTGCTCCTCTTTTTACATCTTTCGCTTGTTCGGTGATGCTTGCACCGCCATAAACAGCTACAGTGTGAATTCCTTTAACGTATTTTGAATATTGTTTAATCTCATTGGTGATCTGTAAACAAAGTTCGCGTGTTGGCGATAAAATTAATGCCTGAGTATTTCTGTTATCAGCATCAATTTTTTGAATCAGTGGGAAACCAAACGCTGCAGTCTTACCAGTCCCGGTCTGCGCCAATGCTACAATGTCTGTGTCTTTTTCCAATAATAGGGGAATCGCCTTTTCCTGTACCTCCGACGGATTTTCAAATCCTAGATCTTTAATCGCCAGCAGTAGCGATTCATTCAATCCTAATTGTTCAAATTTATTCATTCGTTATTTTTAAATTGGGGGCAAAGTTACTGTAAATTAACGATATATGCTAATGTGTTTTGCATATTTGTATTTTTGTTTTTTGTTGATTTTCAGGTAGTTATTCCGGGAGGTCAGGCGCTCACTCATTTCTGTATCGAAATATGATGTCAGATTGCCGTAATATTGGCGTATAATTATGAAAACTTTATGAAGATTTTTCGTTGTTTTAACATTTACTGCTTTCCGTTTCCTCCGGTTTAGTACACTGATTTTATAGTGAATACCAAAATTCCGGTTTATTTATTTAGAAAATCAACCAATTGTTTTACGGCCTTGCCGCGGTGGCTGATGCCGGACTTTTCTTCCATTGTTAATTCAGCGAAAGTGCGGGTATCGTTTTCGGCTATAAAAACCGGGTCGTAACCAAATCCGTTTTCACCTCTTTTTTCCGTAATGATCACACCGTTGATAATTCCGGTAAAAAGATGCTGTTCCCCATCGATATTCAGGGCAATAACGGTTTTGAAATTGGCATTTCGGTTGTTTTTACCATCCAGTTCAGCCAGTAATTTGTCCATATTATCGGCATCGCTTTTGTGATCTCCGGCATAACGGGCAGAGATTACTCCCGGAGCACCGTTTAAAGCGTCAACTTCCAGTCCGCTATCGTCTGCGAAACAATTGTAACCGTAATGTTCCGTTACATAATTTGCTTTTAAAATAGCATTGCCTTCAATGGTGGCAGCGGTTTCAGGTATATCAACATCGCAGTTGATGTCGGTAAGGCTTAAAATCTGGATGTCTTGTGGAAGTAATTGCTGAATTTCCTTAATTTTATTGCTGTTATTGGATGCAAAAACTAATTTCATAGGTAGTGTGTTGTCGTTTAAGCACACAAAGATACTTCAAAAGTATTTTAAGCCGAAAAAAAAACAGCCTTAAAAAGCGGCTTTCGGAAAAATTTCAGAACCGGGTAAACTCCGCAAGTTTCGGGTCGGATACCGGTTTGCTGCCAGCTACCTTTGTATCGTAATCATAAAAGAATTGTAAAAATGAAAACACAGGAAGACATTCATTTTGACCGTATTGCAAAGGCCATCACATTTTTGCAGGGCAATTTTAAGACTCAGCCCACTTTGGATGAAGTGGCGGCTTATGTACATTTAAGTCCTTTTCATTTCCAGAAAATGTTTACGGAATGGGCAGGCGTGAGTCCGAAAAAATTTCTACAGTATTTAACGGTCGAACACGCCAAAAAAATGCTGAAAAACAACCAGTTTACCTTGTCGGAAACGGCTTTTGAAACCGGGCTTTCCGGAACGGGCAGGCTGCACGATTTGTTTGTGAATATTGAAGGGATGACCCCGGGTGATTATAAAAACGGAGGGGCTTTTCTGAGCATCAATTATAGTTTTGAAGAAAGTCCGTTTGGTTTGCTGCTGATCGCATCAACAGCCAAAGGAATCTGTCATGTGGCTTTTGCCGATAATCCGGAAAGTTCGTTACAGGATATGAAACATACTTTTCCGAATGCTGTTTATACCGAGGCTTCCGATTCGTTTCAAAAAGGGATCATGACGTTTTTCAGAAAAGACTGGACAGCGCCTCACCAGCTGAAATTGCATCTGAAAGGAACTGATTTTCAGCTGAAAGTATGGGAAACACTGCTAAAAGTACCAATGGGGCAACTGGTTACTTATGGCGATATTGCCAGAGCGATTAACCGTCCGAAAGCTTCGAGAGCAGTAGGTACGGCTATTGGAAACAATCCGGTGGCATTTTTGATTCCCTGCCACCGCGTGATACAGGCTACCGGAGTGATAGGAGAGTACCATTGGGGCAGTGCCCGTAAAAAAGCGATCATCGGCTGGGAAGCCTGTCAGGCAGATACCCTTATAAGTGAATCGTAATGGAAGGGATAACGGAACGAATAGCGGCAATGGATTGGGAAAAAGTGACCCTATCCATGCATGAAAAAGGCTATGCAGCAGTATCGGGTGTGCTTACGGATGAAGCGTGCCGTTTTTTAATTGAAAATTACGACAATACCGGCTGGTACCGGAAAAAGGTGGTGATGGAACGGTATCGTTTCGGATTGGGCGAATACCAGTATTTTAAATATCCGTTACCGGAATTACTGCAAAACATACGGGAAGCGGTGTATCCGGAACTGGCATCCATTGCCAATCTATGGATGAAAGCACTTCATATAGATACGGTATTCCCGGCTACTCATCAGGATTTACTGGATTTGTGTGCCGAAAAGAACCAGCTAAAACCCACGGTACTGATCCTGACCTATGGAAAAGGCGGTTACAACACCCTGCATCAGGATTTGTACGGGGAGGTTTATTTCCCGATTCAGATGGTCTTGTTTTTAAATGAGCCGGATGAGGATTATACCGGCGGGGAGTTCGTGCTGACCGAGCAAATTCCGAGAGCACAGTCACGGGCAATCGTGCTGAAACCCAAAAAAGGGGATATCCTGTTTTTTACGACCAATTTCAGGCCGGTAAAAGGAACAAAAGGATACTACAGGGTGAATATGAAACACGGTGTCAGTGAAGTGCAAAGCGGGAAGCGGCATACTTTAGGGATTATTTTTCACGATGCTTTAAGCTAATAGGCGTATGATGGCACATTGTTCGTTAACCGATTCCGAATTGCATAGCGGGATACGGAAACAAAGTATTATTTTTGGAGGTAATAAAAAGTTACGGATTTACGGACTTTTGCGCTGTGCGTCCGGAAAGCGGATGAAAAAGGAAAACAGGGTGTTTTTTGCCACGGAAGCCATGGCGGTAGCGGCAGGATTTCGCCCCTGCGGACATTGCATGAAAGCACAGTACCGATTTTGGAAATTAAACAACTTACAGTAATGGACTTATTCAGTACCGGAGCAATAGAAAATTTACTGCCTTATGACGGGGAAGTGAATTACTACGGAAGAATTATGAACGGAGGTGAAGCACAGCATTATTATGACCGCCTGATGGATACCATTGCCTGGCGGAATGATGAAGCCATCATTTTCGGGAAACTGATCCTGACCAAAAGAAAGGTCGCCTGGTATGGCGATAAGGAATTTCTGTATACCTATTCGAATACGACCAAAAAGGCACTGCCGTGGACACCGGAATTGTTAGCCTTAAAAAAAATGGCCGAAACACAGTCCGGAACACAATTTAATTCCTGCCTTTTAAATTTATACCATGACGGACAGGAAGGAATGGCCTGGCACAGTGATGATGAAAAATCACTGGGTGTTAATACCGTTATTGCTTCGATGAGTTTTGGTGCCGAACGCAAATTCTCGTTCAAACATAAAACAACCAAAGCGACCACCTCGCTGCTGCTGGAAGCCGGCAGTCTTTTAATTATGAAAGGCGCTACGCAAACCAACTGGCTGCACCGGCTGCCGCCCACTACAAAAATAACACGTCCCCGTGTGAATCTTACTTTCAGAACCATTGTAGACCAGTTCTGAGATCGCGTTTTATAAAAACTTTTAACGGTGTGTAAATAAAGTCAATCATTATTTTATGATTAATTTTATATTCATTTTCTTTGACATCCGTGAAACAACATCCTTATCGTAATAGACAGGGAAAAATTGTGGTATATAAAAAGGGGGGAATTTCCCCTTGTAGCCTGCAAGTGTTCACTATAATTTTGTCACAAATCAATAATCAATCTAAAAAATGAATGCAACAGTTAAACCTACGCAGCTAATTTCTTTTGAAAAAGGAAAAGAACTGAATAAAAATTACAATGAAAAAAGAAGCGCAATGCTAATGGAAAGAATGGGTATGGAAGATGCCAATGCTTTTTGGTTTTCCATCGAGGAATTAGAGCGCTATATTACTTATGTAAAAGAAACAGGAGAAGCGAAAGGCTATACTGTTGACGGAATCCGGGTTTACCTTGGTGTATATTCTTCTGAAGAAGCAAAGAATGCCGATTATACGACTGTCTTTTTAGCGCCAACAGGAGCAAAGGGAGCAGCGCAGATCCAGAGAGACGGTACAATACCGGCACCGCTAAATCCAATTGATATCACTGAAATAGAACCGTTAAATTATGGATCGATGGGGAATCCTCCAAAACTGAATTACGGGGGATAATAATGTTAGCAGATTTAAGACTATATACTGTGTTTTTAGCCTTATTGGCGGGTATGTTTGGCATCATTTACTGGTACAAGCTTCCCAATAATAAGGCAAAGCTTTTTGTATTGTCCATTTGGCTTTCGGCGATTACAGAACTAACAGGGATTTTTTACACACAGGTTACAGGACAGGTAAACTATATGGTTTTCAATATCTATATGTTTATTATTTTCCCGTACTATATTTTGTTTTTAAAGTCTATTTTACAACAGCCAAAAAATAAATTTGCCGCAAACGTTTGTTTTGCCTTGTTTGCCCTGTCGGTTATCATTAATCCGGTCTTTTTCCAGGATATAGTAGAAGAGGTCTGTTTTAATAATTTTGCCATAGGTGTTGTTATGGTGCTGGTCCTGAGCTGCCTGTATCTCGTAGAGTTATTCAGTTCCAACCTGATATTGTCCTTAAAAGACACTATTTTTTTCTGGTTTGTATTGGGGATACTATTGTTTTATGTACCCTATTTACCCTTTATGCTCTCTTTACGTTGGTTCTTATCCGGAATCCACGAATCGACGTATAGTCTGATAGTATTCTTTTTAAACGTATTAATGAACGGCAGTTTTATTTTCGGTTTTATATGGAGCAAAAAGAGATACCATTATTAATCATTTCGTTCAGTATTGTTCTTTTTACATTATTAGGGACACTGCTTGTTTTTTTCTTTTATTTTCAGAAGAAGAAATCCAAATTTTTAATGGATAAAATGGAAGCCGAACTCTTCTTTAATTCGGAGCTAGCCAAATCCAGGATCGAAATCAAAGAACAGACACTTACCAACATCAGCAGGGAATTACACGATAATATCGGACAGATACTGTCGGTTGCCGTAATGCAGCTCAATTTAATGGCAGCCAGTACAGACGGGAATAGTAAAAACGAGATTGATGAAGTTCGCAAACTGGTTAGTAAATCACTGGACGAAATCAGGATGGTAGCCAAACTGATAAACGGCGATATTGTTTTACAATCCAGTTTTATTGAAGCGGTTACCGAAGATTTAAACCGTATTACAAAGTTAAAGATCATAGACTGCAGGTTAGAGGTAACCGGTACCGTCCGGAAAATAAACTCCCAGCATGAAGTGATTATCTATAGAATACTGCAGGAAGCAATGACAAATGCATTAAAATATTCGCACAGCAAAACCATTGCCGTGTGCATTGACTTTAAGGGATCCAATTGTGTTATTGAAATAGCCGATTCGGGTATTGGCTTTGACAATTCGAAAGTTGAAAAGGGTTCCGGACTCGCTAATATGAATACCAGAGCGAAGCTTATTGGCGCAACCTTTTCTGTTATTTCCAAACAGAATGAGGGAACAAGATTAACCATTAATTACCCTATAACTAAAGAATTAAAAGATTAAAACGCCCCTTACTATGAACAAAATTAAAATTGTAATTGTTGACGACCACTTGTTGTTTTCACAATCACTATCCTTTCTGATAAACAGTTTCAAAGAATTTGTCGTTGCAGGAAATTACAACAACGGCAAAGACTTTTTAACCGGATTAGTCGCTACAGAAGAATTACCGGACCTGGTATTACTGGATGTAAACATGCCGGTCATGGACGGAGTTGAAACGATGAAACGCCTTAAAGAAAACTATCCCGAACTCAGGGTGCTGGCACTGTCTGTTAATGACGATGAAGATACCATTATCAAGATGATCAGCAACGGCGCTACCGGGTATTTACTAAAGGATACCCATCCTGCCGTTTTTAGGGAAGCGCTTTTAAAAGTACACGAAACGGGGTATTTTTATACCGAAATGGTTTCCGGTGTACTGATTAATAAACTGGGTGCCGCAAGTAAGGCAAGCCTTAAAGAACGGGAAATTGAATTTATCAAACTGGCCTGTACCGAAATGACCTACCGGGAAATTGCCGATGAAATGTGCCTGAGCCCTAAAACGGTTGATGGTTATCGGGAAAACCTGTTTCAGAAACTGGAAATCAAAACCCGCATCGGACTCGTTTTATATGCCATGAAGAATAAAATCGTCTGTATCTAAAAAACGAATGCAATACGGGTAAAAGGAGGAAACGGTTGCGCCATTATGAATGGTCAGGCACTGTATTTTTGATAGGCTCTTGCCAGTTTTTCGTCATATTTATTGGCTTTATAGCCTTCTCCGTTATAGCGGTACGCAAAGGTTTCCCAGTTTTTGGTTTGCAGCGGTCTGATCAGATCGTTCTTCCTTAAAAACTGCCCGAAAGCCTCCAGGTGTTCCCGCTCGTCCATATACATTTTACCCACAAAACTATCGATACTTTCATAGCCCAGTGCTATCGCATTAAAACCCATGATCTGGAAAACGCCCCATGAAGAGGAAGCGTTTGCGGCATCGGAAAGGTTCATTCCCGGAATTAACCGGATTGCTTTTTGCAGCCGGTCGTATTCGCGCTGTCCGCCAAGGTAAAATTTCCGGGTCCATTTTTCATAAAGAATATCCTGGTTGGCAGTACTCGCATACTGCTGCGGATCGATATTTCTTCGCGTGAGCTCTCTCCAGAAAACATGTCCTTCAAAGAGTATTTTCGGCCGGCCGTCAATAAGAAAGCCTTTACCGCTGCTTTCAATTTCATTTACAGCCTTGATAACAGCCAGTTCCAGCTGATACTCACTGGCAAAATCGATTAGATCCTGTTCCGAAAGCAGCTTGTCGTTATAGTTGACAAGCTGGCTGTTCTTTTCAAATAACCGGGACCAGGTTTTGATGCCTGCGATACCGTCAATCACCAGGTTGTTTTTAGCCTGAAAATCTTTTACCGCTTCATCAACTTCCCGGGTAAAGGTATCCGTTACTTTAAGGAGATACCCGATCTTACAAAGCATTTCACACAGGGTAGCCACTTCGGGCGCCCGGGTATTCAGTTTGAGTGTTTTCATAATGTTTACTGTTACGTGAATAATCGTTTAACGGTGTGGCTATTTGTGTTTGGGTATCGTTATAATGGAAGTGTCCGAGAAATCAAAAATGCTGTTTTTGGAAGCAATGATATTGTCGTTCTTGTCGAAATAATTTATTCGGTAAGAAAGTGTTGTTCTTCCCTGCGGAACGGTATTTTTTATGATAAAGTTAAAAAGGACGGGAATTGAAAATTCAGCTTTCAGCTTTTCAATATTGAATTTACTCAGGGTTTCGTCAACCACCAGCTCAATCTGAATTTTACTGATCTTCGTGTTTTGTTTCTGAATCTGCAACTGTATGTATTTGTTATAGTCTGTCGATTTGGAAACGATCTGGCTGAATTCTGTGCTGATGTCTTCAATACTTTCATAATCAAAATACACGTCTTTCAGGTTCAGCATGGCATTTTCGCTGCTAATGGCATTCAGTGCCAGTTCCACGGTTTGCCCGCTGTCCAGTAACGGATATTTGGTAAAGAAAGCGTTGTTGAAATAAGGCGCATTATTGTGATCGATAAAAAGTACCGCATTGATTTTACATTTGGAAATCGACTTGTTTTCCGTAGTCAGCTTTTTGGAAGTACGGTCAAAAACGGTATCCAGCAGCTCGCCGTTTGTTTTTTCAATATTCAGTTCGATAATACTGGTATCCTTAATCTCCTTATGCCTGAAATTGATATTGGCAAACTGGGAAACGGAATTGTTCAAAGCATTGATGAGCAGGCTGGCATCGTTGAGGTTTTCGGTGGTAATGGAAAACAGGAAGTATTTCCCGTCTGTCGTCACATCCGATTTCTGAAGGAAATAATTACCGCTGATGTCAAAGTCGGAATCAATATTGTTGGGATATAAAAACTGGATCTCATTCAGGTAGTCGGCCGGATTTCCATCCAGAAAGTTATTGTTTTTCAAATCGATTTTTAATTTGGTAAGATCGTAGTCGGATAAATCCGGGCCCAAAGCAAACTGGAAGCTGATTTTTGAAATATCTTCGGTCAATCCGGTTCCGTCTTCATAGGCATGAAAAATGGTTGAAATACACGGTTTCTTTGTGTCGATTGCTCTGGACAGGCAGTATATTTTTGAGATCAGCAGGAACGTATTCGGCTGAATCGTCGATTTATAAATGGAAAGTTTGTTGTAATTCACTCCCGGAATAAAGATCTGTCTGAATTGGGAAAAGTCGTAATTGGAGTTAAACGGATTAACGATAAAACCGCCGTCAATTGTTTTATACAGGCTTATTGAAGCATCTGCGGCTAAAGGGTAATTAATGGTTTTGTTTACCTTTAGCAAAAACGTACTTTTTACATATTGTTCCGGTTCTTCGGCAACAATGTTCTGCTCTTTCTGAATCTCGCGCATCGTTTCTTTTGAAATCAGGCTTTTGGCAGAATTGGAACGAATGAGCAACGGACTGTCCAGTAAGGCAGCGGTTTTCAGGCTCATCCGGGCACTGGCAGCCGTATCCGGATCCCGGTTGATGATGGGCGGCGTGGTGGTGCCGTCAATACCTTTGGCATATAGAAATTTACGCCGGAATTTGGTATAGCCTTTAAAATCAAAAAATAAGTCCAGGCTGGATTTTAACGTTTCGATTTTGGTGACCATATTCAGGAATGCAATTTTTACCGCCTGGTCTTTCAGGTTAAAGAGGATCTCGCTTTTTTCCGGATTGATAAGGCCGTTTATCTTTACGGTTTCCGTTTCTTTATTGTTCTCGACTCTCAGGTTTAGGACCACTTCCCGCAATTGGATCGGGATGTTGCGCAGCGTACTGGTTTCGGGTTTGTTCCGGATGGCATAACGCAGCGTTACATAGCCGTAAAGACCGCTGTTCCGCCCGAAAGCGTCCAGGATGTTTTCATAGTAAAAAACGGTATTGTCGTTAGGCGTGATGATCACCTCGGGAAAAGTAAAGGATATCTTGTTGTCGTTATAGTCCTGAAAAAGCGAATTTTCCGTGATTAAAATGTTGTTTTCCACAAGAGGCAAACGTTCCCTGTTTACCGGAGTTGTGGGGTTTATATTGATGGAATGAACAACGGGATGTTCAATTACCGTGAATTTCTGAAGGTTGTTTACCGCCACAGCCGAAAAAGAACTGCTCGGTTTGGAGGCTTCCAGGTTGAAGCGGTTAATCGGAACTAATTTTGTTCCGTCCAGTTTAAAAGTATTGTTATCCGGCATGATATTGTTTTTTTGAGTTGAAAAGCATTAAAAAATAAAACTAAAAGGAATGAAAAACACTCCTTTCAGTTTTATCGGGGATGGACTATTCCATGAATGGCGCTCTTATTTTTTCGATGTCTTTGTTTTGAGCATCTGTTCCGGTTGGAAGTTCAAATAAGATATCACCTTCCTGGTAGTCAATATTTTGGTAATCAGTAGAAAGGGTGATTTTTTTCGATTTACTGCCTATTTTTCCTTTACAGGTGTATTTCACTTTATATTGTGTCGGCTTGATCTCATAATCAAACTCATACCACGAACGATAAGGAATCAGTTCTTCGTAGTTTTCGGCCGTGAACTTGAACTTTTTAGTCGGCATTTTATCCACTTTAAAAGTAACCTCAAGAGTGTCACAGTCAAACAACTGTTCTGTAGAAAGATTATAGTTAATCATGTTCTGTACCGGAAGCGGAATGAACAATTTGGTTCCGTCAAACTCAAATTCGTTAACGGTATCTTTTAATTTGATTCGTTTGTCTTTTTCATACATGATGTTTTGACGCACTTTTATCTTTCCGCCGGTAGTGTTGCGCACAAAGTCGAAAACAAAAGCGTTTTTGTCTTTAGACTTGTCGGTCCAGGTGGCCGGGAAAATAGCGTCGATGTCTTTTCCGGTTCTGCTGGTTGTTTTTACATAAGGAGTTCCTTCCGGCGCAATCATTCTACCGGAACTTTTCCAGACCATTTTTCCTTTGGAATCCGGATACCCAACTTCTAAAGAAACCTGGCTTACCGGGCTGTCGTTCAGGATTTCACCGTCTTTATCCATTTTAATCAAACCTCCGTTTAAAGCGGCAACCACCTGAACTTTGGTAAAGTCTTCATCCAGACGTACTTCGGTAATGTACTTTTTCAGTTCTTCTTTTGCAGCTGCTCCCGATTTTGTGGTCAGCGTATCAAGATTACCACTGATTTTAGAGTCTAAAACCTCAATTGCAGAGAATTTGATTTCATCTTTAAAGTTGATCTCTTTAATGTCTGTAGCCGATTTTAAATTAGCGCCCACACTTCCCGAACCAAAGATAAAACGGAAAATTCCACCTTGTTTTTCCGGATCTTTTACCGCCGTAAACTGTTTGTTCGGTACGTCAAGGATTTGTTTTTCGATCATTTTAAAGGCAAAATCCCTTTGTTTTGATAATAGTGCCTCTTCAATTTTCTTTCTTTCGTCATTTGAAAACTGATTGTCTGTTACGATTTCAGAAATAATGGAACCGTCCGTTACCAGTTTCTCATACTCATTTTCCCAGTTTAAGTCCACAAACGACCAGCTCACGTTTACTTTAGAAGAGAAATAGGTATGTACCTTTTTCATGTTTACGGTCGTTTTGATTGTTGTTGTTGGCAAATAGGCTTTGTATTTAATGTTGTTTTCTACAACCAGATTGTTATTTCCGTTTTCCAAAGCGTTTTTAACAAGGGAAGCACTGTTTCTGCCCATTAGTACAGAAAATGCGTTTTCACCTAAACCGAAAGTACTGCCGTTTCCTTCACCTTGGATGTTGAAGGTCCACGGGTTGGCACCGCCAAACGGATTGTTAGGCGATTTTTCTCCTACAATGTGCATGGCAATAGTATTTTCAACCAGTTGTATCGGGCGTACATTTGTTTCGTTAAAGTCGCGGTCAACTCCTTTCAGGAAAGAAAATAACCCCAGAATTTTAGATTGTCTCTGATTCTGATATTCGGTGTGCAGTCTGGTTTTTAATTTGTCGATCGCTTTTTTCAGTAAAGCTTCCGGTAGATCAATAGTACTGGTCAGTGTTGTATAAGCGCCTGCTTCTTCTTCAAGTCCTTCAGCTCCGATAACGGTTGAAGAATCTCCTTCTGATTTGAAAACCTGCATCGCAAATTTATATTTTCCGTCTTTTCCGGGTTCTTTTGCTAATCTTGGATTTTTCGGATAGTAATAGAATTGCATTGCCTGTCCGTTTTCCCGTAATTCGATATTGTTTGGATCGGGTGAGAACAACACGGCATAATCTGCCCCGTCTACGTCTTCTAAAAGAATTTCTACTGATCCTGCTCCGGCGTGCGGATAACCAAGTGGTGTTACTTGTGCCATAATAAATGTGTATTTTGATATTTTCCTACTCTGTTCCAGGCTTTTCGGATACCGCCATCATTTTTTTTAGTGAATAATATTAACGGACATTAATATTTGCTGTTTTGATAAGCTTGTTGTGTACGTTAAGAGCGATGGCGCCTAAAACGACTTCTGCAAAACCTAAAAGGCTCAGGATGTTATCGCTGCATACAATACAAATAGGTTCCGGGATTGGTTTTCTTCCAATGATGATGATGATCCCTCCGATAATGATAATGATTACCATTATTACTCTAAAAATTACTCTGTTGTTCATGATTTCAATTTTTTAGTTGATTAATAAATTTTTCAGATTATTATTCTGATGAATTGTTTTAAGAATAATGCCTCTGATTTTTTACGTTAAATTTTCTGATGTAAAATTGCGTTGGTTTAACTGCTTGAGGTAGAGGATATTCCCTTTTTTTGCACGGGGATTTTTTCGGGTTATTTTATGGGGAATTTTCCCCGACAAAACAGCAATAATTTGGTTAGATTTAAAATGTAAACAATTGTTAATTAGTGTTTTGTGTTTTTAGGGAGAGAAATGGTAAAAGCGCAATGCCGGAAAGACCGCCTTTAAAAAAAGTGCAGGAAAACGGGAATCAACAAAAAAAGCCTCCGATTTTTGTCAAAATCAGAGGCTTTTATAAGCGTTTGAAAAAAGGGGAAACTAAGCTGTTTTTAACGTGATCGTAAAAGTACTTCCGGAACCCAGTTCGCTGTCAACGGTAATGGTACCGCATTGTGCTTCTATAAATTCTTTGCTGATAGCCAGTCCCAGTCCGGTTCCTTCTTTTTCAGAACCCGGAATGCGGAAGTATTTATCAAAAATTTTGTCTTTGTATTGGGAGGATATGCCCAGGCCATTATCTTTTACGGTAATCGTGACCAGGTTATCCCGGTTGGCAGCCGTAAGCAGTATGGCCGAATTTTCATAGGAATACCGGATGGCATTGGTAATTAAATTCGAAATAACCCAGGTTGTCTTTTCCTGGTCGGCTAAAACGTGCGAGACATTTTCCTGGATTTCCGTTTGCAGCAATATGTGTTTTTGTTCGGCGAGATTGTGGGTTGTTTCTACCGCGTCTTTTATAATTTTTTTGATATTACAGGCTTCAATGTTCAGCTGTGTTTTTCCGGTTTCTACCTGAGTGATGTTCAGTAGCTCGGAAGTGGTGCGCAGCAGGCGTCTGGTATCGTCCTTAATTCCCGAGATCAGGTGTTTCTGTTCGTCGTTAAGAGTGCCTATTCCTTCATTTTCGAGTAATTGCAGACTCATTTTCATCGAAGCAATAGGGGTTTTAAACTCATGGGAAACGGTAGCGATAAAATTGGTTTTTGCATAATCCAGTTCTTTGTGCGCCGTTACATTGCGAAGAATAATAAAGGAACCGATTTCTTTTTTCTCGGTTTCGCCGGTAGGCAGAATGATAATCGGAACCAGCTGTTTTTCAAAATAGCTTTCTTTATTGTCCGCATAGATCTTAAGTGTTTCCGGTTTGCTTTCGGCAGCACTGTTATTGGCAAGATGCTGGATCAGCGAACGGATCAGGTCGTTATAAAGCGCGACTTCCTGAACCGGTTTTCCGGTTACGTCCTCGGCTTTTAATCCGGATATCTTTAAGGCTTCTTCATTGGCAAACAATATTTTATTGCTGTCGTCCAGACCGATAACCGGATCGTGCATGTTGTTAATCAGCGTTTCGATCCGCTTTTTCTCCATCATCAGGCGGGCAAGGTTACTATCGCTGTATTCCTGTAGCTTTTCGGCCATGGTGTTGAACGATTTGGCGAGGTCGCCAAATTCGCTGTGGCCTTCAAAATGAACTCTCCGGGAATAGTTTTTTCCGGCAATCTGGCGGATGCTTTCGGTAAGATCCCTGATCGGGTCGGCAATATTGCTCGGAAGATTGATCAGTAGGGTAAAGGCAATAATAAAGCACATGGAACCGGTAATTGAGATCCACAATATGGCTTTGTCTGCCGTGTGGGAAGCGACAATACTTTTCCGCTGGATCGAATCCATATTCAGTTTCATAATGTCGTTAAGGTCATTGCGAATCTGGGCAATAACAACCTTATTATCTGTTTGCTTCTGAAAAGTACGGGCATCTTCCAACAGGTTTTCGGTTAATTCCTTTTCGCCGATTTCCGTGATATTTTTGCTTTGCAATTCCAGGAAGCTGTTAAATTTTGTCAGGGACTGTTTTTCAAGTTCAAACTTATCCAGCTCTTTAAGCATATTTCGGGAATAGTCTAACGAATTGTAGTTGTCCACTAAAATATTTTCGGTGTCATTAGCCAATGTGTGCAGCTGTCTTACTCCTAATGCGACAAGCAAAACGATCAGGAAAAAAAGCAGTCCGACACCTAAGGTTAATTTTGTTTTTATTTTCATTTGCTGATGTGCTAACGTGTTGTTTGAATAACCGGATGATGGTTTGCCGATCAACTTAAAATAATCAGATCAATATCACTCGAAGATAGTTTATTTAATAGTTCTTTGAAAACGTTTGTCGAGAGAATAATTTTGAGAAAGTTCATACGCGGTTTGCCAATGCATACGGTCGTAATCTTTTTAAGTTCGGCCTGTTCAATAATTGCTTTTGCAATCCCGGTATGTTCTATTTTAATCACTTCACCGCCCAGTTCTGTGGCCAGTTTAAAATTGTTAATCAGGTGGCGCTGTTTGTCCAGGGCTATTTTATCGGCACTTTCCTGTGGCAGCTGCACGTAAAGTACAAACCATTTGCTGTTGTAATAATTCGCAAGCCGGGCGGTTTTGCGGATCACACGTTTTGCGGTTTTTTCATTACTGCTGATGCAGGCCATTAGTTTTTCCTGCCGTACATTTTTACTTTTAATAACTTCGGTTTCAACTTTGCGTTCCACCTGGCTTGCCACTTCTTTCAGAGCCAGCTCCCGCAACTGGAGGATGTGTTCCCCTTTAAAGAAGTTCTTTAAAGCCATGTCAATTTTTTCCGCTTTATAGATCTTTCCTTCTTTGAGGCGGGTAATCAGTTCATCGGCAGTGAGGTCAATATTCACAACCTCATCGGCCTGAGCCAGTACACTGTCCGGAATGCGTTCTTTTACCTCAACGCCGGTAATGTATTTTACCGATTCGTTAAGGCTTTCAATATGCTGGATGTTAACGGCACTGATCACGTTAATGCCGGCTTCCAGTATTTCAACAACATCCTGCCAGCGTTTTTCGTTTTTGCTGCCTTCAATATTGGTATGGGCCAGTTCATCTACAATAACCACTTCCGGCCGTAAGTTAATAATGGCCTGTACATCCATTTCTTCCAGCTCTTTTCCTTTGTAGAATAATTTACGACGCGGAATAACAGGCAAACCCTCGAGTAAATCGTGGGTTTCCTTACGGTTATGGGTTTCGATGTACCCGATTTTAATATCGATACCATTTTTAAGAAGGGAATGGGCTTCCTGCAGCATACGGTACGTTTTGCCCACACCGGCACTCATGCCGATGTAGACTTTAAACTTTCCTTTTCTTGATTTTTGAATCAAATCGAGGAAATGCTGTACATTATCTTCTCTGTTGTCTTCCAAAACAGTAGTATTTATGGTTATTAAAATGAGATTGCCAAAGAAGTCACCGCTGCAAAATTTTGCTTTGAAGGTTCGTTGTCTTTAAGGAAAACAGCATCTTTACCGGATAGTCCTCTTGCTTCAATCCGCCAGACGACATTCGGATAAATTGCATAATCCAAATTTAAGGAATATCCGAAGGTTTGAAACCCGTTTGGTGTTTCTGTTGCAATAATAACCCCGTTTTTATCGGAATAATACTCACCGCGGGCAGCCAGGCTGATTTTGTCGGTAGCGGTATATTTTGCAATGATAACCGGCGAATACCAGATGTTGTAACTGTTGCTTCCTTTTTCTTTTTGTTCGGCACCCAGATCCAGCCCGGCGGTCAGTCCCCATTTGTCACTAACCTGGAATTGTCCGTAAAGGTTATGAAAGTAGCGCATTTTTTTAATCGTATCCGGTTTGTCGTTCCCAATGAAAGAGCTGCTGTTCAGGGTTATTTTAGCATTCGGCCTGTAGGTTAGCTGATGGCCAAAGGCTAAGGTTTTATTACCGTCAACGCGTTGAATGCGCTGCCAGCCGTTTAAAACCAATCCGCTCATGAACCATTTACCGTTGTCTGTTGTATAGGATATTTTGGCACCGCTTTCATAATAGGGAGAATTATCCGCCTGTATGCTTCTGGTAAGTGTCCAGCAGTCTTTCCCCACGGCACTTTCAAATCCGATATGGGACGCAAAGATTCCCGCATCGATCCATAAATTTTTGGTTTTAGACAGTTTTACCCCGGCATTGGCTTCATAAATGTTTTTTAAAACGCCTTGTTCCGCAGCCAGGTTGGCATTGCTATAGGTACCGGCCATGATGGCGAGGTTGGCTCTTACATTGTCTTTTTCATAATTGGCTTTGAGATAACCCAGATTCAGGGCTACTTCGTTGTGTCTGTTGTGGGAATAGATAAAATTGGGTCTTGTGTTGTTTTCCGGTGTTCCAAAATCATAAGCATAGTAGGTTTCGATATAACCGCTGACGGTTAAAGGTGATTTTTTGGTTTTGGTACTGTCGTTTTGTGCCTGTAATCCGAAAGAGGCTAAGGCCGCTAAAGCGGAGCCGAATATTTTTGTGTTCATTTTATTTTAATTTATCAAGGGCGATGTTTAGGGTGAGTACGTTTATTTTTTCAGGACCGAAAAATCCTAAAAGTGGTTTTTCTGTATTTTCAGCAATGAGTTGTTCCAGTTTCTGAGGTTCCAGATTTCTTATTCTGGCAATGCGTTTTACCTGAACTTTTGCTGCCTGTGCAGAGATATCCGGATCCAGACCACTGCCGCTTGCCGTTACCAGATCGGCAGGGATATCCTGTTTTTTAACTTCCGGATTCAATATCAGGAAGGTGTCAATCCGTTTTTGAACTTCAGCCAGATATTCGGGATTGCCTGGGCCTTTGTTGCTTCCTCCGGAACCTGCTGCATTGTAAGCCACGGCAGAAGGGCGGGAGTTAAAATATTTCGGATCGGTAAAAGACTGTCCGATGTTCTGATAGTATTTCTTACCGTTGAATTCCACTACATATCCTTTCCCGTTATTAGGTGCCAGTCTGGCAATACCTAACAGGAACAGGGTGTACACACCGCCAAATAAAACGGCACACAATACGGTTAATTTTGCTCCGGCTATAAGATGATTTTTCATTTTTTTAAATTTTAATATTTTGGAAGCAGCCTAAGATGCAACCGGAAAACAGTTCCATCTTAAGCGCTTTTTTACATAAATAAGGCAACTATAATATCAATCAGTTTGATTCCGATGAACGGGACGATAATCCCTCCCAATCCGTAGATAAAGAGATTTCTTCGCAGCAGGGCAGAAGCGCCTATCGGTTTATAGGTCACTCCTTTTAAAGCCAGCGGAATTAAGAACGGAATTACAACAGCGTTGAAGATCACGGCTGAAAGGATGGCACTTTCCGGGCTGTGCAGCTGCATAATGTTGAGTCCTTGCAAGGCCGGTATGGCGGTAATGAACAAGGCCGGGATGATTGCAAAATATTTGGCAACGTCGTTGGCAATACTGAAAGTGGTTAATGTACCTCTTGTCATCAGTAATTGTTTCCCGATTTCTACGATTTCAATAAGCTTGGTCGGATCGTTGTCCAGGTCGACCATGTTTCCGGCTTCTTTGGCTGCCTGTGTTCCGCTGTTCATGGCGACACCAACATCGGCCTGGGCCAAAGCCGGTGCATCATTGGTACCGTCACCCATCATCGCTACCAGTTTACCCTGCTGCTGTTCGGCTTTGATATAATTCATTTTGTCTTCCGGTTTGGCTTCGGCAATAAAATCGTCCACACCGGCTTTTTCGGCAATGAATTTCGCTGTCAGCGGATTGTCACCGGTAACCATTACGGTTTTAACACCCATTTTGCGCAAACGTTCAAAACGTTCCTGTATTCCGGGTTTGATAATATCCTGTAATTCAATTACACCCAGTACTTTTTCGTTTTCCGACACTACCAGCGGCGTTCCTCCGTTACTGGAAATTTCGGTCACTTTACCGGCTGTTTCTTCCGGGAAGGCAAAACCGGCATTTTCACTTAGCTTGCGAATGGCGTCAAAAGCTCCTTTTCGGATTTTGGTACCGTTGGGCAGGTTAACACCGCTGCTTCGGGTTTCGGCTGTAAATTTGATCAGGGTAGCGCCCTGTATCGATAAATTACGGGTAGTGTCTTTTCCGGCCAGTTCAACAATCGATTTTCCTTCGGGTGTTTCATCGGCAAGGGAAGAAAGGGCACAGGCTTTCACAAAATCATTTTCATTTATGCCGTTTGCCGGATAGAAATGGGTGGCTTTTCGGTTACCGATCGTGATCGTTCCCGTTTTATCCAGCAATAGTACGTCAATATCTCCGGCAGTTTCTACTGCTTTCCCCGATTTGGTAATCACATTGGCCCGTAAGGCTCTGTCCATACCGGCAATACCGATGGCGGAAAGCAGCCCGCCGATAGTGGTTGGAATCAGGCAGATAAACAACGAGATAAAAGCGGCTATCGTGATGGGAATATTGGCATAATCGGCAAAAGGTTTCAGGGTCACACAAACAATGATAAACACTAAGGTAAATCCGGCTAAAAGGATGGTTAAGGCGATTTCGTTTGGTGTTTTCTGGCGGGAAGCCCCTTCAACCAAAGCAATCATTTTGTCCAGAAAGCTCTCGCCGGGTTCGGTGGTTACCTGTACTTTAATTTTGTCCGACAATACTTTTGTCCCTCCGGTTACCGAGCTTTTGTCGCCTCCGGCTTCGCGGATTACCGGTGCACTTTCCCCGGTAATGGCACTTTCGTCAATGGTTGCCAGTCCTTCAATGATTTCACCGTCGGTAGGAATCGTATCGCCGGCTTCACAGACAAAAAGGTCGCCTTTTCTCAGGCTGGATGAAGGAACAATGGTAATTTCATTGACATAGAGTTCGCCAACCTGCTCTATTTTTTTCGCAGGGGTTTCCTCCCGGGTTTTTCTTAAACTATCGGCCTGCGCTTTACCGCGTGCTTCTGCTATGGCTTCTGCAAAGTTGGCAAATAACAAGGTGAAAAACAGGATTAGAAATACCGTAAAGTTATAGGCAAAACTTCCTTGCGACTGTTCTCCGGTGGCGATCCACAGGCAAACGCCCAGCATGATTATAGTCCCTATTTCTACAGTGAACATAATAGGGTTTCGGAAGAGTGTTACCGGATTGAGTTTCACAAAAGACTGCTTGAATGCTTCTCGCATCAGCTCTTTTTGAAACAGTGATTTATTTTTGGTTTTCATTACAGTCTTTATTTTATAATGGAGAGATCAATTGTAAATGTTATTTCATTGAAAAATATTCGGCTATCGGTCCTAAAGTCAGGGAAGGGAAGAAAGACAAGGCAGCAATAATAGCAATCACGGCAAAAATCATTAATCCAAAGGTAGCCGTATCGGTTTTTAGTGTTCCGGCACTTTCCGGGATGTGTTTTTTACCGGCTAAGATTCCGGCAATCGCTACCGGGCCAATAATTGGTAAGAAACGGGAAAGCAGCAATACGATACCGGTAGTAATGTTCCACCACGGATTATTATCGCCCAGGCCTTCAAATCCGCTGCCGTTATTGGCTGCCGATGAGGTAAACTCATACAGGATCTCACTGAAACCGTGGAAACCGGGATTGTTTAAGCTACTGGCTCCCTGTTCCGGAAAAGCGGTCGATAAGGCAACGCCAACCAGAATAAGGAAAGGGTGCAACAAGGCAATGATCATGGCAATTTTCATTTCCCGGGCTTCAATTTTCTTTCCGAGAAATTCCGGTGTTCTTCCCACCATCAGTCCGCTGATAAAAACCGCCAGGATAATAAAGATGTAAAAGTTAAGGATTCCGACACCGCAGCCACCATAGAAGCAGTTGACCATCATGGCTAATAATTCGTTCATTCCGGATAACGGCATAGCACTGTCGTGCATGGAGTTTACAGAACCGGTTGAAATAACCGTTGTGGCAATGCTCCAGTAACCGGAAGCAGCAGCACCAAATCGTACTTCTTTCCCTTCGGTAGCTCCGTTTGCAGTGTTGATACCCATTTGGGTTATTGCCGGATTTCCGTTCATTTCGGTAATGACTGTTGGTATCGTTAAGGCTAAAAATCCGATGGTCATAACGCCAAAAATCATCCAGGACAGTTTTCTGCGGTTCAGGTAGAAACCAAGGGCGAATATCATTGCAAACGGGATAATCATCTGCGCGATCATTTCGACCGTATTGGTCAGGTAATTCGGGTTTTCAAACGGATGTGCCGAATTGGCTCCGAAGAATCCGCCTCCGTTGGTTCCCACATGTTTGATGGCTACAAAAGCCGCAGCGGGTCCCGTGGAAACCTGTACCGTATCGCCCTGCAGGGTGGTCATCGTGTCTTTACCGTCAAAAGTCATCGGTGTACCGTTAAACATCAGGATAACAGCTACAATAACCGATATGGGCAATAATATACGGGTACAGGATTTGATGAAATAGTTGTAAAAGTTTCCTAATTTATCGGTTGTGCGCTCTTTTAGCGCATTAAAGAGTACTGCAGCGGCAGCAAGTCCGATTCCGGCAGAAACAAATTGCAGGAACATTAAAAAGAGCTGACTCAGATAGCTCACGCCGGTTTCCCCGGAATAGTGCTGCAGGTTACAGTTCACTAAAAAGGAAATGGCGGTATTAAAGGCCAGATCAGGCGTCATGTTCGGGTTGTTATCCGGATTGAGCGGCAGCCAACCCTGGCAGAGCAGTATGAGCATTCCCAAAAGAAACCAAATGGTGTTTAAGGCTAAAAGCGCTACCAGATGCTGTTTCCAGTTCATTTCCCGGGAAGCGTCTATTCCGCTTGCTTTGAAAAATAGTTTTTCAATGGGATTAAAAACAGGGTCTAAAAATGTTTTTTGTCCTAAATATACTTTTGCAATGTATCTTCCCAAAGGTATGGCTAACACCAGTGTGAGGATAAACATCATTACAATTCCTGTAATTTCTGTATTCATTTTTTAAATTGTTTGGTTTTTTGAAGCAGCACAGAAGGTTTAAAAAGATATGACCGCTTAAACCTTCTGTGTTCTTGAATTAAAATTTCTCGGGTTTCAGCAGTACGTAACAGATGTAGGCAAATACAGCCAGGGCAATAATAAATAGCAGTATCATTTCTTTAAATTTTATCAAAATAGTAAATCGATGCATAAAAAAGTGCAAAGCACACCAGTCCGGCTAAGGTTAAAACAGCAGTTATCATACTCCGGAAGTGTTAATTTGTTTTACATACTCTTTGTGAAGGGATACCGGAAGCAGTTTGGCCATGGCGTAATGATTGAGTTCCATGTAATGTGAAACGGAATACAAATACACATTGGTAATGGCATTTTTCATTTCGGCATTGCCTTTGTTTAACAGTTCTTCAGCCAGATTCAGGCATCTTTTGGTTCGGGCTGTTTTCCCTAATTGCAGACTACTGATCGTAATGTTTGCCAGGCGCTCCATTTTTTGAACAAGTGTGTCGTTGAATTTTTTCATAATGGTTAAAATTATTTGATAACCATAAGCCAAATCAGAGACCAAAAAATCAGGAATGCTGCTAAGGTGCTGATTTTGTTGGGAATATTGTTTTCTGGGCGTTGTGCCAAAAGAAAAACCCTATCAAAACGATAGGGTCAGGGCTTTCAAAACGATAGTATTTTTAGCAGAAATCAGGATATTTTGTATTCGTCCAGCTTCCGGTACAGTGTGGTCAGTGCTATATTTAATAAACGTGCCGTCTCGGTTTTGTTTCCGTTAGTATAGTTGAGTACCTTCTGTATGTGAATTTTTTCGGCGGAAGCCAGCGAAAAAGCAGAAAGTATCGGAAGTGCTCCGGTTTGACCGTCTTCCTGTAATTGCTGTATTTCTATGGGCAGGCTGCTGCGGGTGAGTGTGTCGCCGGTTTCCAGGATAACACTGCGTTCCAGTACGTTTTTCAGTTCGCGGATGTTGCCCGGCCAGTTGTGCAGTTTTAAAAGACTGATAAAGTCGTCGGATAGTGTTTTTATTTTCTTATTCATTTTCAGGCTGAAAATCGCTAAAAAATGGCTGGCTAACAATGCAATATCGGAAGTGCGCTCTTTTAAAGACGGTAACTGTATCTGGAAAACGGACAGGCGGTAATATAAGTCCTGACGGAAATGACCGGTTTCGATTTCTTTTAACAGATCTCTGTTGGTAGCAGCAATAATACGGACGTCGACTTTGGTGACCTTGCTTTCGCCTACTTTAATAAATTCGCCGTTTTCGATAACACGGAGTAATTTCGCCTGCAGGTCCAGTGGCATTTCGCCAATTTCATCTAAAAAGATGGTACCGTTATTCGCTTCTTCAAACAATCCTTTTTTGTCTTTTGTCGCACCGGTAAAAGCACCGCTGATATGACCGAACATTTCGCTTTCCAACAGGTCATGGCTAAAAGCAGAACAGTTTATCGCCACAAAGTTTTTGTTTTTCCGGTTGCTGGACTGGTGGATTGCCTGTGCAAAAACTTCTTTTCCGGTTCCGGTTTCGCCGGTTAATAGTACCGTGGTATCGGTTACCGCCACTTTTTTTGCCAGTTCGATCGCCTGTTGCAGCATTTTGGAGGTACCGATGATTCCTTCAAAGGAAAATCGGGTTTCCAGCTGGGCTTCCAGTTGTGCCACTCTCCGGGTAAGGTTGCTCTTTTCTATCGCACGATGCAGCAACGGAATGATCTTGTTGTTGTCGTCGCCTTTTACAATATAATCGAATGCTCCGTTTTTAATGGCCTGTACGCCATCGGGAATATTGCCGTAGGCAGTGAGCAGGATAACTTCGATGTGCGGGTATTTTTCCTTAATCTGCCGGGTTAGTTCAACGCCGTTGCCATCGGGTAATTTAACGTCACACAGTACAATGTCGATACTGTTCTGTTCCAGTTTTTTTAAGCCTGTTTTACAGTCGCCGGCCTGAAAGACTTCAAAATTTTCCAAACCAACAATACGCGCCATTAAGGAACGCAGTTTTTCTTCATCGTCTATAATCAGTATTTTTTTCAATGGAGGAGTAGATTAAAAGTGTAACAAAGTTACAATAGAAATTAAATATCCGGCATCTTTGCCAGTAGATTTTGCCGGATTCAGATTGGCATAAAAAAAATCAGGAAGAACTATTTCTTCCTGATTTTAAGCGGTTCCTGTCCGGTTGCCGGATCAGAATTTATTTTCCACTTCTGCTGCCTGTAGCATCAGGTAGTGTAAGTCGGTGTTCTTAACGAAAGGTTTTAACAGATCGCTTCCCGGTCCGAACATCGCTAATTCAACGTAATCGGCAGAGTGATCCATACTGATCCATCCCACAGAGTTTGTTTTTTGCTGCATTTCGGAAAACGCTTTATACGGTAATTTTTTATAGTTATACAAACCGTCTTCTTTGTGTAATCCGTCATAATAGCTTAAAACGGTTTTTGCATCTTCATCGGTAATGGTTTTTCCGTTTGCATGTTCAATGATTTCATGAACCTGTTTAACGGTCGACTGCGGACTGATTGCATTTAAAATCCATTCGTTTGTCTGGGTATAGTTCTGTATGCTGTCGAAATTGGCATTCGCATATTTGCCATAAATCACACCCGGATTGGCATTTCCGTGGTCGGTTGTAATGATCACCAGTGTTTCTTTGTCTTTTTCAGCAAAATCAATGGCTACTTTTACCGCTTCGTCAAAACCTACCTGGTCGTATATTAACGCACCGATATCGTTTGCGTGTGCTGCCCAGTCTACTTTTCCGGCTTCAACCTGCAATACGAATCCGTTTTTGTGGTTTTTCATCCGGTCAATAGCTTTTTGTGCCATTTCTGCCAGTGTAGGGATCTGTTCGGTTAAATCTTTACTGCTTTTTCTGTCGATATTATACGGCAGGGCATCGTCATAAAAAACACCCAGAACAGGCTTGTTATTGTCGGTATCCAGCATTTCTTTACGCGTTCGGGCTACCTGGTAACCTTTTGCTTTAAATGCGGCATACATGTCTTTTTTATCTTTTCTGATTTCCGGGCTGAAATAGTTATTTCCGCCGCCCATCATGATGTCAAAACCTAATTCCAGGTATTGCTCGGCAATGTCTTCCTGTGCATTTCTGCTTTTGCTGTTTACGCAAAAACCGGCCGGTGTTGCATGGGTGATCGGAACGGTGGTTACACAACCGGCCATTTTACCGGCTTTTTTGAATTTTTGCCAGATCGGCATGTGTACTTCTCCTTTCGGTCCCACATTTAAGGAACCGTTGTTTACTCTGAAACCGCCTCCCCAGGAAGAACTTCCTGCCGAAGAATCGGTTACGATGGAACTGGCCGAAGCCGTATCCATTAAAGCGCGGTTAATGCGGTTGTCACGGTAAAGCTGTAACCAGTTTGAACCGTTTCCTGTTTTTCTGTTAAGGTATAGATCGGCCATGTTTAACGTTCCGGTACTCATACCGTCGCTAACAAGGAAGATAATGTTTCTGGCTTTTTTATTTTTTCTTACGGTATCGAAATCAAGTGTGTTCGAAACGGCATCCAAAGGATTCATTAAAGCTGTGCCTAAGGTTAGAATTGAACCGTTTCTGAAAAATTTCCTTCTGTCCATGTTGTAAAATTCTGTAATTAAGGGCACAAAGGTATAAAACAATTGGGGAAGCCGTTTTATGTTAGTGTTATTTTAAGCAAAAAGAGCCATAAAATACGGCTCTTTTCTTAATTGCTTATTTATTTAGTATTCAAACTCGAGTACTACCTGATTTCTGATGATGTCTTCAAAGGTTTCACGCTCTCTGATGAGGTGTGCTTTTCCGTTATACCACAGTACTTCGGCAGGGCGCACGCGGGAATTATAGTTGGATGCCATAGAGAAACAGTAGGCTCCGGCATTGCGGAAACACAGGATATCGCCCTCTTTAATTTCGGCAATTTTCCGGTTGCTGCCAAAAGTATCCGTTTCGCAGATATATCCCACAACCGAATAGAAACGCTCTTTTCCTTTCGGGTTGGTGATGTTCTCGATATGGTGCTGTGAACCGTAGAACATCGGGCGGATAAGGTGGTTGAAACCACTGTCTATTCCTGCAAATACAGTAGATGTGGTTTGTTTGACCACATTTACTTTGGCCAGGAAATAACCGGCTTCACTAACCAGAAATTTACCCGGTTCGAAAGCAAGTGTCAGCTCTTTGCCGTATTCTTTACAAAAGGCATTGAATCTTTTGGTTAGTTTTTTACCCAATTCTTCTACATTGGTTTCGATATCGTCTTTTTTATAAGGTACTTTAAAACCGCTTCCAAAGTCGATGAAATCCAGTTCTTTAAAGTGTTTTGCCGTTTCAAATAATATTTCGGCGGCATAAAGGAATACTTCGATATCCAGAATATCCGAACCGGTATGCATGTGGATTCCGTTAATGTGCATCTGTGTATTCTCGATGATGCGGAGCAAATGTGGAATCTGATGTATCGAAATACCGAATTTACTGTCGATATGGCCTACAGAAATATTCGAATTACCACCCGCCATTACGTGTGGATTGATACGGATACAAACCGGAGTGGTTGGATGCTTCGCGCCGAATTGTTCTAAAATGGATAGATTGTCAATATTTATCTGAACGCCTAATTGTGCTACTTCTTCAATTTCTTCCATCGAAACACCGTTTGGTGTATAGATGATCGTTTCCGGAGAAAAGCCTGCAAGTAGACCTAACTGCACCTCCTGAATGGATACAGTGTCAAGTCCGGACCCCATCTTCTTCAGTAGCTTAAGAACAGATAGGTTTGACAATGCCTTGACTGCATAATTGATGCGCAGGCTTTCCACCTTGGAAAAAGCATTGGTTAAACGTTGGTACTGTGATTGAATTTTGTCGGCGTCGTATACATAAACAGGACTGCCAAATTCTTCCGCTACTGAAAGTAAATGATTGATTTGCATGCTATATAAATTTGTTAATAACAACAAAGATAAAAATCGTCCCTTTCCAACCTTAACAGATGTGAATAATTAACAAAAAAACATTTAAAGCTGATAAAAATGAATAAATGAGGGTTTTTGAGGTGTCTTTTTTGAGGAAAAACAAACAAAAATGGATTTTAACAAAGTTTGGAATGCCGGAAGCAGGCTTTTGCAGGTTGCCGTACTGTATCTTTTGGGCCAAAAAAGATAAAACCTTTAAAAACAGTTGTCTTTAAAGGTTTTAGGTTGAACAGAACTAAGAATATTATATTATTATTTTTTGAAGTGTTTCAATAACATAGGAATGCATTACTTCCCGATAGTCCAGATGGGTTACGATTCGCAGTTTTCCTCTTCCCATCGCGCTGATAAAGATGTTTTTTTGTTTCAGCTTTTCAATGATGGAGGCTTCGTCATATTGTGGTTTTACAGAAAAGATCAGAATATTGGTTTCAACAGGTTCAACCGTATCGACCCAATGCAATTCTTTTAGCACAATACCGATTTGTCTTGCCCGGCGGTGGTCTTCTTCCAGTCTTCCCACATGATGCTGCAGGGCATATAAACCGGCTGCTGCCAGATAGCCTGCCTGGCGCATACCGCCTCCGAAAATTTTACGGATTCGCAAGGCTTTATGAATGGCTTCATGACTGCCTAAAAGTACGGAACCTACCGGAGCGCCCAGCCCTTTGGACAGGCAAACGGATATGGTGTCGAACAATTCGCCGTATTGTTTCGGGTGCTGACGTTTGGCAACCAAAGCATTCCACAAACGGGCACCATCCAGGTGATAGTTTAAATTGTGGTCCTGGCAGACCTGTTTGATTCTTTTTAATTCTTCAATATCATAACAGGCACCGCCGCCTTTATTAGTAGTATTTTCAATGCTGACCAAACGGGTTAACGGGCTGTGGTAAAATTCAGGATCGTTAATATTCTCCACTACCTGTCGGGCAGTGATCATACCGCGGTCGCCATCTACAAGACAGCAGGAAACCCCGCTGTTAAAAGAAGCACCGCCGCCTTCATAATGAAATATATGGGACCATTTATCGCAGATGATCTGCTCACCGGGATTCGTATGCAATTTGATTGCGGTTTGGTTGGCCATCGTTCCCGAAGGGAAAAATAAAGCGGCTTCCATACCAAATAAATCGGCTACGGTTTCTTCTAATTCGATGACCGTAGGATCTTGCTTATACACATCATCGCCCACTTTTGCGCGAAACATTTGCTGCAACATTTCGGGCGTAGGTTTGGTAACGGTATCGCTAACTAAATTTATTTCCATATAATTAAAAAGGAATGTCTATTTTTGCGGGTATAAAACTACAATATTTATGGTAAATACCGAACAGATTAAGGATATTATTGAGCGTCTTGGTGCGTTAAGGAGGTATCTTTGACGTCGATAAGAAACTAATAGAGATTACAAACGAGGAAGAGAAAACCTTTTCACCAGATTTTTGGAATAACGCAAAGGAAGCGGAACTTATTGTGAAGAACCTGCGATCGAAGAAAAAATGGGTGGAAGACTATGAAAAAGGCGTAGCATTGGCTGAAGAACTTCAGATAATCTATGAATTTTTTAAAGAAGGTGATGCTACCGAAGCGGAACTGGATGCCCATTATGAGGTAACGAATACTCATATTGAGAATCTGGAATTCCGTAATATGCTTTCTGACGAAGGGGATAGTATGAGCGCAGTACTGCAAATCACTGCCGGTGCCGGTGGTACCGAAAGCTGTGACTGGGCTGCCATGCTGATGCGTATGTACCTGATGTGGGGAGAGCGGCAAGGGTATAAAATTAAAGAACTGAACTTCCAGGAAGGTGAGGTTGCCGGTGTTAAAACGGTAACACTTGAATTTGAAGGGGATTATTCTTTCGGGTATTTAAAAGGAGAGAACGGCGTACACCGTCTGGTTCGGATTTCTCCTTTCGACAGTAATGCGAAACGACATACGTCATTTGCTTCTGTTTATGTATATCCTTTAGCAGATGATACGATCGAGATCGAGATCAGTCCGTCTGATATTTCCTGGGAAACCATGCGTTCCAGCGGTGCAGGAGGGCAGAACGTGAACAAGGTGGAAACCGCTGTTCGTTTGCGTCACCATCCAACCGGAATTATCATTGAAAATTCGGAAACGCGTTCCCAATTGGATAATAAGACCAAAGCCATGCAGTTGCTAAAGTCGCAGTTATATGAGATCGAATTGAAAAAACGCCAGGCGAAGCGGGATGAAATTGAGGCGAATAAAATGAAGATCGAATGGGGTTCACAAATCCGAAACTATGTGATGCATCCTTATAAACTGGTAAAAGACGTCAGAAGCGGTTATGAAACCAGCGATGTTGATGCCGTTATGGATGGAGAACTGGATGAGTTTTTAAAAGCCTACCTGATGATGATGGGACAAAAAGGTGACAATTAAATAAAAAAAGCCGTTACACTGTAACGGCTTTTTTATTGCTTTAGTTTATGATGACTTTCTTAGTAGTCGATTGATTTTCGGAGGACATTTTTACTAAATAAAAACCTTGCGGAAGATTTTCCATAGTATAGGTCCCCTGGTTGTGAGCGGGTTTCTTAATTTGCTGGATGATTTGGCCGTTAATAGCAATCACTACAATTTCGTCCAGTTCTTTTTCCGACCGGATATTGATACGGTGGTCATTTGACGGATTCGGATAAACCGAGATATTCGCCAAAGCTTCAAATGTATCGGTTGCCAATGGCGATCCCCAGATCATTTGCACATATTCCGGGTGATCGATAAACGGGTTCCGGTTTCCCTGAAAAGCATAAATGGCATTGTTGCGGGCAATTTCTCTCGGACTCACCGGATCCTGGTTGTGCCAGGTTAACAGGATTTCCTTAAACCAGTCGCTTACCGCCTGATTGCTGGTGTGGTTTAGCATCGCGTGATTCCAGCCGGCTACCTGGTTTTCATAACGGGTTACGAAATACAAAAGACAGCGGGCAACATCCCCTTTAAATTCATCGATTGGCTCAAAGGCTTTACCGGAATATCCGGCTGTAGCGTTGTTGCCTAATTTGGATCCGTTTTTGGATGTCCAGGTCGGGGAATTAACTTTTCCGAAAGGATAGTTGCTGCGCATACCGTTTACTTTTCCGTCTGTAGGAAGAATGTGGTGTGCATCCGAAACCATCGGTGCATTTTCATTGAAAACACTTTGAGGCATTAAATGTTCCCTGTTGAAACAGTTTCCTTCAACACTGTAGCTGCCGCAACGGTCGCCGGTGCTTGTCGCAGAATAATTGTAGAAATCGGCACCATTGGGCACTTCAGAATAAATATCGAGAATAGTTCCGTCATTTTCATAGAAATAATCGCGATCGGAAGTCTGGTAACAGGTATAAAGCTGATTATAACCTTTAGCATTGTGCCCTTTGATAATGTTGTACAATTGGGTTTTTAAGGTATAACCGGTTCCGGTAGCGGAATTGTAATACCCGGGAGGAATCTGGGCATAGCCGGTTAACACTGACATTAAAAACGCAGTGAGGTAAATTTTTGTCATAGTGGATTAATTTTGGACGCCAAATGTAAGTCCTTTATTTAGAACCCAAAAGAAAATTAACTAATTATAAACGAGTTGCTTAGGTACTGTTTTCGATTTTAAAGCGGCAGTGCCGGATGTTGTAGTTGCTGTATCTGCAAAAAATGAAAAGCGATGTCTTTTTTTATCATTTTTTAATATTGTAAAATCCCTATTGTTAGGGATTTTTTTAATAATTTAATATCTGAATTTTGAGTAGTTTAACATTAAATCTATCAAAAATGAAAGTGTACCAATCTTGCGGAACAATAAGTTTTCAGAAAAGCGATGCCGGGAGAGAGCAGCGGGCTACGATAAAAACGATGCTGCCCAATTTAAAAACCGGTACTTACCGTTATGCTGAATTTTACAATATATCCAATGAAAAGTATTTTGGGTTGCTGGGAATATTGGTCATGGATGGCGAGGATAATGTTAATTTACGACAGTATCCCACTACGGCAAAAAACCTGAAGAGCGTTAAAAACAGTACGGTAAACCTGTTGCAATATAAGCCGGTTAGCGGTGAAGGAAAGTCCTTTTCGGAACTGAAAGAGGACGATAAGATTCATTTTATGTGCCTGCACGACGACCGGTTTAAAGGCGATTCGGAAGATCTGGAATATTTTCAGGCAAACCTGCCCAATTTTCCGGCTTTAATGGAAGCTTCGTCGGAAGAGATCAACAGAGAACCCAAGGTTGGCGATGGCGGAATCCTGACAGCAAACGGATGTTGATACCATGTCGGGGATAAAAAGCATACGATACAGGCTGTTAACGGTACTACTTTTTGTGGTAAGCTTTTCCTTTGGACAAACGGCTACCTTAAAAGAGTTTGAAAAATACGTTAAAGAAAAAGATATAGCCAGGGCATCCTTTATTTCGGACAAGCTGCTTACTGCAAAATTCACAGCTGCCGAAACAGCCCGCTACAACTATCTTAATGCCAATTTGTATGCCCTGAACAATAAGGATAATCTTGCCTATCGTTACTATATAGCAGCGAAAGACCAGTATAAAGCCATTGACAGCCTTGACCAGGAAGCACAGATCAATATTGAGCTGGTTTCGTTATTGCTGGCGATTGATGGAAATACTATGGATTACCAGACTTTTTTACACGAATATATAGCGTATGCCCAACGTAAAAAGAATCCGGATTATCTGAGCAACGCCTATATGCAGGCGGGAAAATCTTTTTATGACCGGCAACCCCTGGTAGCGGTACAGTATTTTAAAAAAGCAGAACGGGAAAATTTAAAAACAACAGATGATATCTTCCGGGCGCGAATACTGCTCAATATGGGCGCCACCTATGCTACCGATAGTCTCCGGAAATTTGACCTGGCGTTAAATGCCTATCGGGAAGCCCTCAAAATATACGAGAAACATCAGTTAACAGATTATATTTCCTATGTCTATATTAATTATGGGGTAACCTACACCAAAATGAAAGCGTTTGACAAAGCGCTGTTTTATTTTTTTAAAGCTGATTCCATACCAAATAAAGAGTTCAAGGCAAAAACAAAAGAAGCATTGTATGGTTATATGACCAAGGCTTATGAAGGCAAAGGGGATTATAAAAATGCCCTGGCGTTTGTTTTAAAGCAAAAAGAGCTCAAAGAGCAACTGGATGAAAAGGAACAGAAAAAAGCGATCAATGAAAATTATATCTGGTATAAAACCAAAGAAAAGGAGAAAGAAAACCTGGCTTTAAAAGACCGGCTGCAAACGAACAGGATCATTGTTTATGCGGCGATCGGGCTGTTACTGCTAACCTTGTTGTCCGGTATTTTAATTTTTAAGAATATATCCAAGAAAAAGAAAATTGCGGTTCAGGAGAAACTGATCGAAACCCAGAAACTGGAAAAAGTACTGAAAGAACAGGAACTTGCCGGAATTGATCTAATGCTGGAAAGCCAGGAGAAAGAGCGGCAGCGGATTGCCAATGAACTGCACGATAATTTAGGAAGTTTGCTGGCTACGCTGAAACTGAATTTTCAAAACATCAGCAGAACGAATCAGCATGCTGCCGAAAAAGAAAATCAGTTATACCATAAAACGGATGCCTTAATAGAAGAAGCCTATCAGGAAGTCCGGAATATTTCCCATTTAAAGAACCTGGGTGTGGTGGGGAAAGAGGGATTGCTGCTTTCCGTTAAAAAAATGGCGGAAAAGATGAGTATCCTGAATAAACTGCAAATGAATGTCATTCCGTTCGGGTTAACGGAAAGACTGGAAAATTCGGTGGAAGTGATCCTGTTCCGGATCATTCAGGAATTGTGCACGAATATTATAAAACACTCGGAAGCGACAGAGGTGAATATTTACCTTAATCAGCATGATGAAAAGGGAATCAATATCATGATTGAAGACAACGGTAAAGGCTTTGTGCCGGCAATGAGCGGTAAGTCGGCCGGAATCGGACTGAAAAGTATTGAAAAAAAAGTAGAACAGATGAACGGAACGTTTACAATTGATTCTGTAATCGGGAAAGGAACGACAATTATTATTGATATACCATTATAATATGATACGGGTAGTGATAGCAGAAGACCATCAGTCCCTTATTGACGGGATAAAACTTTCTCTGGAATATGAAGAGGATATTTCCGTTGTGGGAGAAGCGAATGATGGCGAGGTTTTAATAGCGCTGGTAAGAGCCAAAAGGCCGGATATTGTAATTACCGATATCCGGATGCCAAAATGTGACGGTATCTGTGCGACGAAAACCATTAAAAAAGAGTTTCCGGATATAAAAGTCATTGCTTTCAGCATGTTTGACCAGTCGGAAGCGGTAACCCAGATGAAATTAGCCGGTGCTTCCGGTTATATCATGAAAAATTCATCCCTTAAAAAACTGGTTGAAGCCATCCGTGAAGTGGCAAAAAATAATTTGTTTTTTGATGACGCCATCATGTCGAAAGACACGGTTACCAAAGAAGATATTATTCTGAGCTCCCGTGAAAAAGAAATTTTACGGTTAATCGGTGAGGGGAAAACATCCCAGGAAATAGCCGACCTGCTGTTTATCGGGAAAAGTACCGTAGATACCCACCGGAAAAATATCCTGAAAAAAATGAGTATTCAGGGCAAAACCGATCTGATCCGGTTTGCGGTAGAACGCAAATATGATTTTTAAAAATAAAAGTATGAAACTGTGTAAAATCCCCATTGTTGGGGATTTTTTTTTGTGGCTGTTTCCGGAATTTTGAGTAAGAAAATCAACGGGTTTTCGAAAAGAGGTAACTGTGGACCTTCTCAAAATAAACAGGGCGGAACCGAAAAGCCATACGAGTAGGACAAACCAAAAAATAGAAAACATTATGGAAGAACAAACACTTTATTTAAGTGAAGACAAAGAAAATTTGTTGGATGAGGCGGGCAATATTGTCGCTGTAAAAAAAGAGAAAGACGGAAAGGTTTTTTACCAGGAGGCAAATGCGACTACAAGAGGGGAAATTTGCCTGACATGGAAACCGAAAAGAGTATGTCTGAGCTGGAACAACAATATGGTGTGCCTTGGTTGGGATACCGTTCAAGTTTGCGCTAAATGGTCTAATTAAAACACTAAAGGATAACCTTTTTCGGGTTATCCTTTTAGTATTTAAGGAGCCGTTTTGTGTACTTCTTATTTAAAAAGACCTCAATTGAGGTCTTTTTTGGTTTATTCTTTAATCAGTTTTACTTTTTTGCTGCTTCCGTTAGCAGAAACTTCCACTATGTAAACACCGGAAGACAAAGCGGAAGTGTCCAGGTTTGCTTCGGTTGTGTTTATTTTTGTTTTGGAGATCAGCTGACCGGTCAGGCTGTAAATCGTTACCGACTCGATGATCTGGTTGTCAAAAGCAATGGTTAGTTTGTCTTTTACCGGATTCGGATATAGTGTCACGGTTTTATTAAGGGTCGGATTATCCACGCTCAGATTACAATCCGGATTCATCGCGACTCTCGTTGGTGTTCCGGCAGTGGAGCTGGTACTGTTCGGGCAAAATGCCGGTGCGGCAACAACGTGAAATTCCCCGGCTCCCGAAATGGTCAGTACAGGATTATTGGCACCAACAATCGGTTCGCCGTTTTTATACCATTGGATATTCGCATTATAAGGCGGATTGTTTACCTGCAGGTCAAAAGAAGCACCGTTACAAAGCAACAGGCTTTCTGTTTGAGGATCAAAAGACATGATGTTTTCATCATACTGGTACATGGTTCCCAGACCTACCCAGGCATAACTGTCAACCTGGATCGTGTTGGATTCAAACGTCTGCCCGTTTTTAGTAACCACCACTTTCAGCAAAGCCTGGTCGTAAGTGTACCAGTCGTAGGTAAAACTTGCAGCAGTAGCATCGGGTATGGCTTCAAAGCTGTCGGAAGTAAACCAGTATTTAAAATACCACTGGTAGGTAGTATAGCCTTCGTTGTTATTGATAACAGCGGTACCGTTTGTCCATGGACATAACATTAAATCGCCGCTGATGACCGGAGCATTCTGGCTGTTCCCTTTCCAGAAAATAAATAAGGTAACAAGTAAAAGTAGTTTTGATCTCATAAATAATAGATTGATATATAGGTTAGCATTTTCAAAAAAAACGGTTCGGGCAGTTTGTTGAAACGATTTTATTTGGAACCGCTAAATAACAGCGTGCAAGGCTAATCTCCTATTTATGAAGCGATACAAGGTGTGACACCTGGCGTGACATTGTGTGACATCGCTATAAAGCCGACAGGAATTTGAACAGCGATATATCCGGATCTATGGCTAACTTCTTGGTAATGCGTTCTTTTCTTTTGCGGCAGCTTTCCGGGGAAATATGCAGTAAAGAAGCAATTTCCTTATTGCTTAAATTCAGGTACACAAACGACAGAAAACGAATGTCATTTGCCGTAAGGGAAGGATGCTTTGTTTTCAGCCTGTTGATAAAATCATTGTTGATGTTTTCGAAACTGGCTGTAAATTCCTCCCATTTGGAATCTTCTTTCAGATGACTTTTGAGGTTGTGGATTGTTTGTATCAGGGCCTCATTATGGGTAATGTTCGGAAGGTTCGGGATGGATTCGATAATTTCTTCGATCAGTTCGTTTCGTGTGGACTGGAACAGGATCTTATCGGATATCTGTTTGTTCTTCTGCTGAATTTCCTGCTGCAGTAAAAATTCTTTTTCTTTCTGGCGTTCCTGCTCCAATGCGGCAAGCAGTTCTTTTTCTTTTAATTCCTTTTTTAAGATACTGGTGTTGTTTTTTTCTTTTTCCAGTTCCAGGTCAATAATTTTCAGGTTGTTTTCGGCAATGATCCTTTTCTGTCTGGCCATTTCCGTTCTTTTGTAAAAAGCCCAGATCAGTATGGAAACCAGCAGGATTAAAAACGCGGTAATGGTAAAATACAATTTTCGGGAACTGGCAACCAGGGCTTTATTGATGCGCAGATCGTGTTTGGATTCCGATAGTTCAAAACGCAGCTTGGAATATTCGAGTAATTCTTTGTTCTTGTTTTTGTTGATGAGGTTTGTCAGCGTCAGGATGCTGTCTTTGGCGGCAACCAGTTTACGGATATTGTTCATGTTAAAAGCAATAACCGATTGCTGTTCCAGCACCTTAATCCGCATTTCATCATCCGTACAGCTTTTTAACGCTTCTTCTACATAGAATGCTGCTTTGGGCCATTCTTTACTTTTTGTATAAGCTATTGCCAACAGGGTTTCTAATTCGGTAACGGCTTCTGTATAGTTCTTTTTTTTGGCCTGTTCCAACAGGGAAAGGCAATCGGGGATAGCCTCTTTAAAGCGTCCTGTTTCGATCAGGATATTGTTTTTGGTTACAAAGGCATTAAGCTTGTTTTTGGGATCTTCGTCCAGATTGGCAATCGCCTCATTGACATATTTGGTAGCAATATCGGTTCTTTTAAGTTCCAGATTGAGCTGCGCCAGGTTGGAAGCATAAATGCCTACACGGGACTGAATGTTGTTTTTCAGGGCAATGTCATAAGACTTTTTAAAATATTCTTCTGCCTGACTGAAATTTTTATCCTTAATATATAGTAGTGCAATATTATTCAGGACGATCATTTCATCTGTAGGGGCATTGTTTTTTAGCGCCAGTTCATAGGCTTTTAAATAATAGGCAATGGCATTGCCATAATCGAGCATTTTATAATAGGTAAGCCCGAGGTTATTAATGGCCAGAAATTCCTGCCGGTATAAGTTTTTTCGTTTGGCGGTTTCCTGTGCTTTGGATAAATACTCTATGGCCGAACCGTATTGTTGTTCAAACATTTTTGCAATTCCGGTAGTGATCAGCGTATCACACGCGGTATCGGTCTGGGCAGATGCGGTAAAAGAAAAGAGGGTTATGATTAATGCTGCCCAAAAGCGGACAGCCGTGTTTTGATTACAGTCAGATGATTTTGTTTTTCCCGATTCCATTTTCAAAAGTAAAGAGATTTTCAATAGAATTACTAAAAATTAAAACGTAAGAAAAAAGATAGTATTTGGATTAAAGATTTTTGGCTTGATTATTGTTTATATTTGTTAGAATCATTTAAATCAAAAAAATATGAAAAAGATACTTTTACTTTTAACGGTTGTAGCAGCTTTTGCTTTTCAGGGATGTGAAGGTCCGGAGGGACCGCAAGGACCACAGGGACCATCTGACGGAAATACGATTAGTGAAGTTTTTGAAGTTACCAGATCTTTTAATGCCGGTAATAATTTTGGCAGTATCGTACCGCTGAATCCACAAATATATGCTTCCGATGTTGTTTTGGTTTACCTGCTTTGGGATACGGTTAATCCGACAACCCCAATCTGGAGATTAATGCCGCAAACAGTACAATTAAGCGAAGGCGATTTATTGTATAATTTCGACTTTACAAGATCGGATGTCAACATCTTTTTAAGTTCGGCCGATCTTGATCTGAATATGCTGGCACCGCAATGGACACAAAATCAAACGTTTCGTATTGTAATTGTTCCGGGGTATTTTTCTAAAAATGCTCAGCCGGTTGACTATTCCGATTATAATGCGGTAATTAAAGCCTATAATATTGATGAATCAAAAATTAAAGTATTGAAATAATTCGATACCTGATATAAAAAAAGGGAACCAATTGGTTCCCTTTTTTTATATCAGGTGCTTTTACATTATTTACTGGCAATAATTGTAGGGCTCCAGCTGAAATAGCCATATAATTTCTGGTCCATAGCATTATCTGCCAAGGTATAAAGGGCGAAATAAAAGGATAGTTTTTCTTCACCGGTTCGGAGTATCATGGAATCGAAGGACATTGTACGATTTGCAGTTGCAATTGCCGGTAATCCATTAATCGTTTTTGTATTACTGGATACCGCTCCCAGTCTTTCGGTAATCCAACCTGAAAAATTTCTCATAACGGCATCACCGGACTGATGTCTGGCATTATAAAAAAGGACGGCGTCGTCAGTGTTCAGATAAAGGCTGGTACCTCTGAAGGTAATATAGTCAGCTAAATCAGCTTTAAGATTCAGGCAGGATGTCCCCTGTCCGCTGATGATTAGCTGGGGCAGGTTACTCAGTATATAATGATTTTCGGCGCTGACCTCGGTGGGTTCATGCTGGTTTTGACTCGGATTGGGATATTTCGATTTAATATATTCGGTATCTATAACCAGTAAAAGTTCTATTAAATGTGCTTCCTTTCTTGCGGTATCCATGATTTTCGGGATTTGGGTTGTTTTTTTATCGGGTTTCAATAGTATTGTTTACTATAAACTATTGGATGGTACAAAGTTTTGATTCTAAAATTAAACCCGGGCAGGTGTAATTACTTGTTTTTGTTCCGGAAAACAGCAGTTGCGGCATGAACAAAACGGGATAAGGCTGCGGGTTACCCCTCTTTTGTTTCGTTATTTTTGCTTTAAAACGATTTTTTTTAACCGTACCCCTAAAAAAATATGGGGTATTGTGTTTTGTTTTTTAAAAATATTTACATTTGCAGTGTAAAACAATAGGTATAAACAAAAAAACACAACTTTATGTCAACATTTCGTTTTCAGGCACTAAAAGAAGCAAGCGGTAGAAAACCCGTATTGGTAGAAGAATTGGACAGAAAATCTTTGATTTTTGGAAGTAATGTATTCAACGATAAGGCGATGCGTCAGTTTTTGACGTCGGAAGCATATCAGGCAGTAAAAAATGCAATCCAGCACGGTACAAAGATCGAAAGACGTTTTGCCGATTATGTTGCTATGGGAATGAAAGAGTGGGCATTGTCTAAAGGAGTGACCCATTATACCCACTGGTTCCAGCCTTTAACCGGAACAACGGCAGAAAAACACGATGCGTTTTTTGAAACAGCTGTTGACGGTAGTGATCCGGTAGAAAAATTCGGCGGAAGCCAGTTAGTACAACAGGAACCGGATGCCTCCAGCTTTCCGAACGGCGGAATCCGTAACACTTTTGAAGCGAGAGGATATACGGCCTGGGATCCGACATCTCCGGCATTTATTTTCGGAACGACTTTGTGTATTCCAACTGTTTTTATCTCCTATACCGGAGAAGCCCTGGATTATAAAACACCTTTGTTACGCGCTTTGCATGCAATTGATCAGGCGGCTACGGATGTTGCCAAATATTTTGATAAAAATGTAAAGAAAGTAACACCTACATTGGGTTGGGAGCAGGAATACTTCCTGGTAGACAGCGCTTTGGCTGCTTCAAGACCGGATATTTTAGCAACCGGAAGAACCTTGTTAGGACACACTTCGGCTAAAGGACAGCAATTGGAAGACCACTATTTCGGTTCTATCCCAACACGTGTACTGAACTACATGAGGGATTTGGAAAACGAATGTATGTTGTTAGGTATACCGGTGAAAACACGTCACAATGAAGTAGCACCTAACCAGTTTGAGCTGGCACCTATTTTTGAAGAAACCAATTTAGCCGTTGACCATAACTCTTTATTGATGGATGTTATGCAAAAAGTTGCAGAACGCCACCATTTTAAAGTATTATTCCATGAAAAACCATTTAAAGGTGTAAACGGATCGGGTAAACACAATAACTGGTCATTGGCAACAGATACCGGAATCAATTTATTGAGCCCGAGTAAAACGCCTATGAGCAACCTGCAATTCCTGACCTTCTTTATCAATACAATTAAAGCGGTATACAATAATGAAGAATTGGTGAGAGCTTCTATTGCTTCGGCAAGTAACGACCACCGTTTGGGAGCTAATGAAGCACCACCGGCTATTATTTCTGTATTTATCGGTCAGCAACTAACGAAAGTACTGGAAGAACTGGAAGGTGTTTCCAAAGGAAAATTATCACCGGAAGAAAAAACAGACCTGAAACTGAACGTTGTCGGCAAATTACCGGATGTATTCCTGGATAATACCGACAGAAACAGAACATCGCCTTTTGCCTTTACAGGAAATAAATTCGAATTCAGAGCCGTTGGATCTTCTGCGAACTGCGCGAACTCCATGACAATCCTAAATACCATCGTTGCAAAGCAGTTAAAAGACTTTAAAGTAGAAGTTGATGCTTTGATCGAAGGAAAAGACATGAAAAAAGACGATGCTATTTTCAACGTATTGAGAGAGTACATCAAACAATTCAAGAAAATCCTTTTTGAAGGTGACGGTTATAGCGAAGCCTGGGAAATTGAAGCCGGCAAAAGAGGTTTAAGCAACCACAAAACAACTCCGAAAGCCTTAAAAGCAAAAGTTTCCAAACAAGCTTTGGCACTATTTGAAGAAATGGGGGTAATGAACCATGTGGAAATGGAAGCCCGTTATGAAATCGAACTGGAAGAATATGTGAAAAAGATCCAGATTGAAGGAAGAGTTTTGGGTGATATCGCAAGAAACCATGTTATCCCGACAGCGATCCGTTACCAGAATACGTTAATTGAGAACGTAAAAGGATTAAAAGAAATTTTCGGAAAAGAATTTGAAACTATCGGAAAAGAGCAGATCAATCTGATAAAAGAAATTTCCAGCCATATCGCAAGTATCAATGAAAAGGTTGAAGAAATGACGGAAGAGCGTAAAATTGCGAACGAATTGACCAATATTGAAGCACAGGCTGATGCATATTGTGAAAAAGTAAAACCGTTTTTCGATGTAATTCGTTACCACAGTGATAAATTGGAACTTTTAGTAGACAATGAGATCTGGACCCTAACCAAATATAGGGAGTTACTTTTCACCAAATAAGGTTAGAAAAACAAAAATACAAAATAAATAAGCCTCAGTAAAATGAGGCTTATTTTGTTAAAATAACTGTTGTTTATCTGATATTTTATTCATTTCGTAGAAAATTGGCTGTTTTGTTGAATAAAAATAACAGCCGGTTTACCCGTGAAAGATAATTTGGCTATCTTTGAAATGGAAAATAACCACAATTTTTCCACACTTCCATAACAATAATTTCCGTGTCTGACGAAGTCACCGAAATCCCATTTTACAGTATTGCTTCCTCATAATAAGAAAGAAATTTTTAACCAATTAAATATTTTTATTATGAAAAAAGTGATTTTATGCATCTCCGCGATGCTATTAACCGCAGGAGCTTTTGCTCAATTTAACCTTAGTACCGTAGGCCAGGTTGGTATCGGTAATATGTCGAACGTAAATCAGGCAGGATTATTAAATATTTCAGATGTAGATCAATTGGGCTTTTTCAATAGTGCCGATGTGGATCAGCTTGGAATCCTTAATATGTCTGACGTAGCACAAATAGGATTTGCTAACGAAGCTACTGTAGCACAGTGGGGTATTCTTAATCAATCTTCTGTTTTCCAGCTGGGAGCATTTAACGAAGCTTCTGTTGCCCAAATTGGAATTGCCAACAGTTCTGATATTCAACAATACGGAATTGCCAACTCGGCTTCAGTATTACAGGTAGGTGCCTTAAACGATGCCAATGTATTGCAAATCGGTATTGGAAATGACGCTGCTATTATTCAGGGTGGAACCGGTAACGTTGCCGATCAGACACAACTTGGAGACGGAAACGCTGCTTTAGCGGTGCAATTAGGAACAGACAACTACTCTTCACAAATGCAGGTAGGATCTGATAACACTGCAGTTGCTTTTCAAACCGGAACCGGAAACCAATCTTACCAATTACAATTGGGTGAAGATAACGTAGCGGTTCATACTCAGGACGGATTCTATAATATGGCAATAACTACACAAGCGGGAGATGCTAACCTGTCTTTAATTGATCAGGACGGTGCTTTAAACTTTGCATGGACCAACCAATCCGGTTTAGGACACATGAGCTTTGTAAATCAGGCAGGTATAGCTAACGTTTCATTAGTAAACCAATCAAATTAAATCCCATAGAAAAGAGGAGAGGTAAACACTTTCTATCTCTCCTTTTTCCTTTATAATACCGGTTATGAAAAAAGTGATGCAATATGGATTTTGGACACTTGTTTTAGTTTCCTTCGGGCTAAAAGCACAAGAGTTCTCCGGTGATAACGAACTGGAAATGGCTGTCAAGCAACATTATGCCGGACAAGCCGATAAAAAAGCCATGACACTTTCTGCCGGCAATATTGTTACCATACAGCAGATAGGCACCCGGAACTTTTCAAACGTAAACATAAAAGCGGCAAGCGCTATGGTAAACGTACAGCAATTGGGAGCGAACAACTATCTGGAACTGTATAAAAGTGCTCAGGATATTAACCAGACGGTTATCCAGCAGGGAAGCAATAATATGGTGAACGATTATTCGATGAATCCGTATTATTCGGTTAATAACCAGGTAATTCAATATGGTAATAACCTGAATTACACGAGCTACGGTACCAATTCCATTTCAGATGATATGAGAATTATACAAAGAGGAAATTCAGGTTCAGTACTCATTTTTAACAGATAAAGCCATGAAACCATATTACACTGCAATCGTTACGGTGTTGATCTTCACCTTTTCCATTCCTTGCGAAGCACAATTTATAAACAAAGAAGTGAAAGCAAAAATAGAAACAAGTGTTGTAGAGAACATACTATCTGTTACCGGAACAGCAGAGAATGTGACCGAAGTGCACAAAAGCCTTCGTTACAAACTGTCTGTTATCAAAAAAAGTAAAAGAACCAAGAATTTATCGAACAATTCACAGGACGGCCGCTTTACATTGGGCCCTAACGAAAAGAAAATATTATCCAAAACACAGGTAAATATTTCCAGTGATGATGAAACCATCATTTTATTACTGCTCTATGATGAAGATGACAAAATCATCGGAAAAGACAGAATCGTTGTGGGAGAAGATGTAAAAGCAGACAAGCCGGCGGATGGATTGGAACTTTTGGGAATTGTATCGGACGATACAAAAACAAAGTTCGGAAAAGATTTCTATGATTTTTTCTATGGAAAATATCAGGAAAAAAAATTAAATGCCAGAAAAATAGTGCGAATTGAAGAAGAACTCAGTTTTGGGAGAACAACCAGAATCAGAGTAGTTATAGATAATGATTTAATCAATGAATTTGTTTCCAGACCTGATGAAGATTTTTTAATGTACATGGCCGATGATTCCATTGCCAGACTCATTAAATACCTGCAGGATATAGAGAAACAGAAACAATATATAACACAGTATTAATTCTATTTTTTTGCATCATGAAGACAATCGTTTTTTTATTCGTAATGGTCTCTGTGGGAATGCGTGTAAACGCTCAGGATTTGGTGTATAAACCCATCAATCCCGCTTTCGGAGGCGATACCTTTAACTATCAGTGGCTGCTCAGTTCGGCCGATTCACAGAATAAGTTCAAAGAAGAAAACGATCTCTACAAGCCGCAAACAGCACTAGAACGATTCAGAGATAATTTAAACAATCAGTTGTTAAACTATATATCCAGATCGCTGTTTCAGCAACAGTACGGCGATGGAACCACTACAGGAACAGGAACGGGAACGGGTACAGGAACCGGCTCGGGAGGACTTCAGCAGGGAACGTTTGTTTTCGGCAGCCTTTCTGTCGAAATCTATCCGTCAAATTTAGGAGTTGTGGTAAACATACTGGATATAACAACAGGTGAAGAAACTCAAGTAATCATTCCAGGGAATTAATATGAAAACAGCAAAATTACTTTCGTTATTGCTGGCGCTGACTTTGTCTGGCTGTGGTGCCTATTTTAATCAGCCCGTGAGTGTGGAAAAAGCCTCAATAGGGGAACCTACACCATCAACGAGTGCTTTAAAAGCATTACCGCCACCAAAAGAACCAGTAGTCGTGGGTGTCTATAAATTTAGGGACCAAACAGGGCAGTATAAACCTTCAGAAGCAGGAAGTACTTTTAGTACCGCTGTTACTCAGGGAGCGACCTCAATCTTAATAAAAGCATTGGAAGATTCAAAATGGTTTACTCCGATTGAAAGAGAAAACCTGGCGAACCTGATGAATGAGCGAAACATTATCCGCTCTACCAGACAAGAATATACCAAAGATCCCAATAATCCGGAAATGCAGCTGGCACCTTTGCTCTATGCAGGTGTTCTGCTGGAAGGAGGCGTTATTTCCTATGACTCCAACATTATCACTGGCGGATTCGGTGCCCGTTACTTTGGCGCCGGCGGATCTACAAAATACAGACAGGACAGAATTACCATTTACCTCAGGCTGGTGTCTACCTCCAATGGTAAAATCCTGAAAACGGTTTATGTTTCCAAAACCATACTTTCCCAGTCGGTTGATGCCAGTTTGTTCCGATATGTCGACTTTAAGCGACTATTGGAAGTAGAAACGGGATTCACAAAAAACGAACCGATACAAATGGCCATTACAGAAGCGATAGAAAAAGCGGTTGAAGGCCTGATCATTGAAGGGATCCGCGATAATATCTGGGAAGCCAAAGCACCGATAGCCAAACTGACCGAGCTGATCAACAATTACGATTATGAAAAAAGAGAATCGGAAGTTTCCCAGCTATACGGACGGCATCTGAATGAAAGACGTGCCAAATTCGGAATTGAAATCGGCGGCGGAACCACATTGATGAATGGCGATTATCCCAATCCGGAATTCAAACCGATGATACGCGGCGGATTAAAATATTTCTTCTGGCCAAACTTTAACATGAGTGCTTCAGTCAGCCCGTCATGGTTTGGCAACAAAGACAAGCTGGATGTGGGCTACCTTACCGGCGATCTGAATATGGAACTGCTGATTCTGCCTTATGACCGGTTCACGCCCTATATTTATGGCGGCGGCGGAATGGGCATAAACAGTGCCTATAAAAATGTACATACGAAAATACAGTTTGGCGTTGGCGTAGAGTATTTGCTGACGGACAGCGTCGGACTCAAACTATATGGTGAAAATAACGTCACCTTCTCGGATAACGTAGATTATCTGATTATGGGAAAAAGAGATGATTATTATTGGCGTTTTGGAGCGGGAATAACCTTTTACTTCCCGAAACAGAAATACCCCAATAAAGCGGTAAAAAAACATGTAGAAGAAAAAGCGAATGCTGCAGGTTATACTATTGGTTTTCCGGATAAATAAAACTGAGGAATATGAAAATTATAACCAGAATAGGATTCGCGCTTTTAGTATTCAGCATTGCGTGGTCCTGCAGTCAGGAAGAATTTATAGAAAAAGGACAGGGAACCGTTAGAGGACGGGTTGTAGAATCGGAAACCTTTACACCCATTCCGAACGCCAGAGTCTCTTCCAGCCCGAATACCAGTACAGTTTTTACAGACTCATCCGGATATTATACCGTTACCCAGGTCAATGAAGGCGATTACTCCTTTGAAGCCAGAAAAGACGGTTATATAGCAAAATTTGAAGCCGTACACGTAAATACGGGCGGAACAACCGAAATGGTATTTGAACTTGTCAAACAAACGGTGGAAAATTTACCGCCAACGGTACCGGTACTGACCGCTCCGGGGGATAATGCTACAGACCAGTCGTTAGAAGTCAATCTGACCTGGACCTGTACCGATCCGGAAGAAGACCCGATAACGTACAAAGTGACATTGCGAAACGATACCAATAATAATGTGGTGGTTTATGACGACATCACAACCACCAGCTTTACGCTTACCAATTTAAATTACAGTACAAAATATTACTGGCAGGTAACGGCAAACGACGGAATCAATCCGGATGTAAACAGCCTGACCAGTTCTTTCAGAACACTGATGTTTCCAAACGCCAGATACCTGTTTGTAAGGAAAACGGGCGACAATAACGTTATTTTTACAGCCGATGATGCCGGGAATGAACTGCAGATCACCTCGGATGCGACAAACAGTTTCCGTCCAAGAAAGAATACCCAGGCGAATAAAATTGCCTTTATCCGGACAACCGGTGGTCAGGGACATATTTACACCATGCGCCCGGACGGTTCCAGTGTTTTTAAAGTGACCAGTAATGTACCGGTAGCGGCATTCAATGGCGATTATTATAACTATTGCTGGCGAGCAAACGGCAGTCAGCTGATCTACGCCAATTTTGATAAACTCTACCGCATTAATGCTGATGGCAGCGGACTGGTACAGCTTTTTCAGACACCTAACGGTAAGTTTATCTCGGAATGCGACTGGAGTTATGACGGCACCAGGATTGCTCTAAAAGTAAATGATCTAAGCGGATACAGCGTAGAAATATATGTGATTGATATGTCTGGAAATGTCATTGCCAATGTATTATCCGGAGTAAACGGAGCGGCAGGCGGTCTGCACCTGTCGGTTAACAATACGAAACTCGTGTTTACCCGCGATGTTTCCGGATACCAGAGCAGCGATTACAGACAATTGGACAACAGAATATTTATGTATGATTTTACGGCCAGTACAACAACAGAAGTACCGGTTCAGCGACCTGCCGGGTATAATGACCTCGATGTGCGTTTTTCGCCCAATGAAGCAGAACTGATTTTTGTGAGCACCTCAAACGACGGCGTTTCTCCGAGAACCATTACAAAATATACGATGGGAACAAGCGGTTCCCGTACGGCACTGTTTAGTAACGGACTAATGCCCGATTGGAAATAAAAGATTCACCTCTTTCTTTTTTTAAAGGCGTATCGCTCTTGTATGGAGGATACGCCTTTATTAATGTGACCGGTAACACAAGAAAAATAAAGGAAGACTTTTAAAAGTCAGGGGAAAGTTGTTAATTCGTTGTAACTAATTACAACACATGAAACCATTCGTATTACTGCTTTTCGTTGCTTTATTTGGCGGAACAACTTTCGCACAGGAATCTGTTGCGGTGTATTTTGAAAGTAATAAACACGAACTCAATAAAAAAGAACTGCTGCGGCTGGAAGAATGGATGCAAAAAAACAAAACATCCAAAATTGTAGCCATCAACGGATTTACCGATGAGGACGGTACGAATAGTTATAACGACACCTTAGCCCAGAAAAGAGTTACGTATGTTTTCAATACGGTCCGGCATACGGTCAGAACAAGAGACGATTTTAAGACCAGAAGCTTCGGGGAAAGCCACAAGCAGTCTAAAATAAAAGCCGAAAACAGGAAAGTCATGATTCATTATATTGAAGCAAAAGACCTGTCCCGTGAAAACGAAATACTGGGAATCAAACCGGTAACCGAAATTAAAAGAGTAGACGTTCCGGCCGATGCGCCGCTGGCATTAAAAGTAAAGCATGCTTTGGTGGGCGATAAACTCAAACTGGAAAACCTTAATTTCTACGAAAATACCTTTGCCATACTGCCGGATTCACGGCCCAAAATGTTTGAATTGCTGGAGATCATGAAAAGCAATCCGAAACTCCGCATTCAGATCCAGGGACATATCTGCTGCATGCCTAATGACAGAGCCGATTTGTCGACCAAACGCGCCAAAGCCATCCGTCTGTTTCTGGAAGCAAACGGTATCGATAAAACCAGAGCCACCTTTAAAGGATTTGGCAGTACGCAGCCCATTAATCCGCTGCCGGAAAAAAACGAAGAAGAAAGAGCGGCAAACAGAAGAGTGGAAATTGAAATTATTGAAAATTAAGTAAAAAACGATTTTCAAATCTTCATTTTTTCAAATTCCCACATTTTAGAGTATCTTTGCCCGACAACAACACACACTACCATTTCATGAGTTCCGATACTAGTAAACGTTACAGTTTGAGAGGCGTTTCTGCCGCAAAAGAAGATGTGCATAACGCCATTAAAAACATTGATAAAGGGCTTTTTCCAAAAGCTTTCTGTAAAATTGTTCCCGACTATCTTACCAACGACCAGGATTACTGCCTTATCATGCATGCCGATGGTGCCGGTACCAAATCGTCACTGGCTTACCTGTACTGGAAAGAAACCGGTGATACTACCGTTTGGAAAGGAATTGCACAGGATGCCCTGATCATGAATATTGACGACCTGTTATGCGTGGGGGCAACAGACAACATCATGCTGTCGTCTACCATTGGCAGAAATAAAAACCTGATTCCGGGTGAGGTTATTTCGGCAATCATTAACGGTACCGAAGAATTAATAGAAGAATTAAAAACATTTGGTGTAACCATCCATTCTACAGGCGGGGAAACAGCTGATGTGGGCGATTTGGTTCGCACACTGATAGTGGATTCTACCGTAACGGCAAGAATGAAACGCTCGGATGTTATCGATAATGCAAACATCAAAGCAGGCGATGTAATCGTAGGATTAGCCTCTTTTGGTCAGGCAAAATACGAGAAATCCTATAACGGTGGCATGGGCAGCAACGGACTGACCTCGGCCCGTCATGATGTTTTTCATAAATACCTGGCAGCTAAATATCCGGAAAGTTTCGACGCTTCTGTTCCGGAAGAACTGGTATATTCCGGTAATGTTAAACTAACGGATGCTGTAAAAGACGCGCCTATTGATGCCGGGAAACTGGTTTTATCACCAACGCGTACGTATGCACCGGTCATTAAAAAGATTTTAGAAAAATATACGGCAAACGAAATCCACGGTATGGTACACTGTAGCGGAGGAGCACAGACCAAAATATTACATTTTATTGATAACCTTCACGTAATCAAAGACAATCTGTTTCCGGTTCCGCCGCTGTTTAAGCTAATTCAGGAGCAGTCTAAAACCGATTGGAAAGAAATGTACCAGGTTTTCAACTGCGGGCACCGTATGGAAGTATATGTTCCGGCAGCAATTGCCGAAGATATTATTGCCATTTCAAAATCATTCGACATCGATGCCAGAATTGTAGGAAGGGTAGAAGAATCCGAACATAAAAAACTGACGATTAATAGCGAATACGGACAATTCGAATATTAAACAATCACCATAACAATTTAAAAAATCCCTTGAATAAGGGATTTTTTTTATGCTAATAATAGCAGCATTCGTAATGCCATTTAAAAGGAAATAAAATATCTTTGATAGAAACAAAAACAGGTATGAAAATCAATTTGAAAACAGGAATAGACGAACTTATCTTCGGGATGACGCAAAAAAACGTTATGGCCGTTTACGGTGAACCGGACAGACAGTATAAAGACGATGAAAACAACATCATTTATCTGTATAACGATAAAAGAATCCGCGTAACATTCTATGAAGATGAAGATATGCGAATGGGGTATCTTATCTGTTCGCATCCGGATCTGGAATTGTTCGGAAACAGGATTATCGGCAGGCCAACCGCAGAAGTTCAGGAAGAAATTACAGAAAAAGGCATCAAAAGCTGGGAAGTGGAAACCTTCGATTCGGTCGATAATGTCTTTAATGAAAGCAACTGGCTGATTTTACAATCGGAATTTGAAAAAATAATCCGGGTTGAGGTGGGCGCAACGATCAATGACAATGATGAGTTCGACTGGAAATTCAAAGCCAGATAACAGCACTGTTTTTCGAAACACTTGCTTTGGTTCTATAAACACGCCGCCCCAAAAATGACAGCAAAAGAAATACTACAGTCCATTCATCCGTTGCCGGAAAAAGCACTGCATAAAATTTTAGAACGCCTTTCGGAAGTACACTATCCCAAAGGGCATTATTTAATTGAAAGCAACAAAACGGAAAACGACATTTACTTTATAAAAGAAGGAATGGCGCGGGCATTTTGCTATAATAACGATACCGAAGTTACCTTCTGGTTCGGGAAAGAAGGCGATGTCGTATTGTCGTTTAACAGCTATATCTTTAACAAACCGGGCTATGAAACGATAGAACTTCTGGAAGCTTCCAGGCTTTACCATATCAAGGCAACGGAACTGAAAGAACTCTATCAGGAAGATATTGATATTGCCAACTGGGGCAGGAGGCTTTCGGAATATGAACTGGTTAAAACCGAAGAAAGACTCATTTCCCGGCAGTTTAAATCGGCGTTGGAACGCTATGAAGAACTGATAAAAGGCGATCCGTCTCTTTTGAACCGGGTTTCTCTGGGGAACATTGCTTCCTATCTGGGCGTAACTCAGGTAACCTTAAGCCGGATCCGTGCCGAAATAAGATGAATTTTTTATCATTTGTTAAAGGATGCCATGCTGCGGTACCCGAAATTTGCAGTCTAAAAATAATAAAAAATGAACTGGATTTTAATCATTATTGCGGGACTTTTTGAAGTAGGATTTGCTTCATGTCTGGGAAAAGCCAAAGAAGCAACCGGAAATGCAGCCATTATGTGGTATTCCGGATTTGTGATCTGTTTAACCGTTAGCATGCTGCTGCTTATTAAAGCCACACAAACCCTGCCTATCGGGACCGCTTATGCCGTTTGGACGGGAATCGGAGCAGTAGGAACCGTTTTAGTCGGCATTATTTTCTTTAAGGAACAGGCAGATTTCTGGAGAATCTTCTTTATCTGTACCCTGATCGGATCGATTATCGGTTTAAAGTATGTATCCCATTAAGCCGTAAAACTTTAAGAAATATTTAAACCGGTCTTGGATATAATTTTACATTGTTGGGAGTAACTTTGTAAAGCATTACTATTCGGTAATGTTTAAAGAAGAAGAGATGAAAGACAATTTTTCCAAAATGGCAGTAGAATATGCTGCTTACAGACCGGAATATCCAAAGGAAATTATTGATTACATTGTTTCATTTGCTACCCATAAAAAACAGGCGCTTGATATAGCCACCGGCAACGGACAGCTGGCAAAAAAACTGGCAAAACATTTTGAGCAGGTAGCAGCTATCGACATTAGTGAGAAACAACTGAAAAATGCCGCAAAAGTTCCCAATCTGGCATATAGTATACAGCCGGCCGAACAAACAACATTCCAGGACAAACAATTCGACCTGATAACGGTGGCCCAGGCAGTGCACTGGTTCGATTTCAGCCGCTTTAACAGGGAGATTTACCGTGTGCTGAAAAATGACGGCATCTTTGCGGTTTTGGGATATGCTTTGCTAAAAACCAACCCGCACACGGATGCCATTATTAAAAGGCTCTATAAAGACATACTGGGCGGCTACTGGGATAAAGAACGGGCTTATATTGATAACAATTACAGCACAATACCGTTTCCTTATGACGAGATCAAGACAAAATCTTTTGAGAATCATGTAACCTGGGAATTTGAGGAGCTGATTGGCTATCTTGAAACCTGGTCGGCAGTACAGCATTATAAAGATAAAAACAATACGAACCCGATAGCACTCATTCGGGAAGACCTTAAAACATCGTGGGAGAAAAGTGATAAAAAAGTTACTTTTCCCTTACTTTTGCGAATAGGAAAATTACAGAAAACCCTTTAATAAAAAACAAATGCCGAGAATTGTAGCGATAGATTACGGACAGAAAAGAACAGGAATTGCGGTTACCGACGAACTGCAGATTATTGCCTCGGGCTTAACCTCCATCCCGTCAGCCGAAGTGATTCCCTTCTTAAAAGACTATTTTTCGAAAGAAAATGTAATCAAAGTACTCATTGGAGAACCGATACAAATGAATGGTCAGCCTTCCGAAAGTACGCCCGTAATAGAGGCTTTTGTCGCTAAATTTACGGCTGCTTTTCCCGATATGAAGGTGGAAAGGGTAGACGAACGTTTTACTTCAAAAATGGCTTTTCAGACCATGATCGACAGCGGACTTAAAAAGAAACAGCGTCAGAATAAGGGCTTGATTGATGAGATTTCCGCAACAATTATGCTTAGAGATTATCTATCTCGAAAAATGATTTAGAAAAATTTTATAATTTACTAAAAATGTAATCTGGATTGTAAAGGATCAGGAAAAGTAATAGTTTTTCGAACTTTACAAACTAAATTTGCACTTTTAAAATATTGCGATGACTACTACGACACACAAAACTGAGGCTGATGTGGTTTTAATAGGAGCAGGAATAATGAGCGCAACATTAGGACTACTACTGAAAGAACTGCAACCAAACTTAAAAATTGAAATTTTTGAACGTTTAGATGTCGCTGCTGCCGAAAGCTCGGATGCATGGAACAATGCAGGAACAGGACACTCAGCGTTTTGTGAATTAAACTACACACCGGAACTGGAAGACGGTTCGGTAGAAACCAAAAAAGCCGTTAAGATTGTTGAATCTTTTGAAGTTTCAAGACAATTTTGGGCCTACCTGGTAGAAAAAGGATTACTCAACAATCCGGAAAGTTTTATCAGAAGCGTTCCCCACATGAGTTTTGTATGGGGAGAAAGAAATGTAAAATACCTTAAAAACCGTTATCAGGAACTTCAGAAATACCACCTTTTCAAAGGAATGGAATATACGGAAGATGCCAGTCAGATTAAAGAATGGGCACCGCTGATCATGGAAGGGCGTAAAGGAGCTAAAAAACTTGCCGCGACTTCAATGAAAATCGGAACCGATGTTAATTTCGGGGCATTAACCCGAAGCATATTCAGCTATCTGCAAACACTGGAAGGCGTGAAAATGCATTTCCACCACGAAGTGAAAGACCTGAAAAAATATGAAGACGGTAACTGGAAAGTAAAAGTAAAAGACCTGGAAAACGGGGGTAAAAAACGCGTAAAAGCGAAATTTATCTTTATCGGAGCCGGAGGAGGATCGTTATTGCTGCTTGAAAAAGCCAATATTCCGGAAGGCGACGGATTTGGAGGTTTCCCGGTTAGCGGACAATGGTTGAAATGTATCAACCCGGAAATAATCGAAAAACACCAGGCAAAAGTATACGGAAAAGCCTCTGTTGGCGCACCGCCAATGTCGGTACCGCATATCGATACCCGAATGATTGACGGGCAGAAAGCCTTGTTATTCGGACCCTATGCCGGATTTTCGACTAAATTCCTGAAAAACGGATCGTATTTTGATTTGGCACAGTCCATTAAACTGAATAATATTAAACCGATGCTTTCTGCCGGAATGAAAAACATTCCGTTGACCAAATACCTGATCGATCAGGTGTTCCAGTCTTCTGAAGACAGGATGAAAGCTTTGAAAGAATACTTACCGGATGCTAAAAAAGAAGACTGGGTATTGGAAAATGCCGGTCAGCGAGTGCAGGTAATTAAAAAAGACAAGCAGGGACGTGGCGTGTTGGAATTCGGAACGGAAGTGGTTAATGCTGCCGATGGTTCATTAGCCGTATTGCTTGGCGCTTCTCCGGGTGCTTCTACCACCGTGTCGATCATGCTGGATCTGATAGGACGTTGTTTTCCGGAACAACTGGCAACAGCCGAATGGCAGCATAAACTAAAGGAAATGATTCCTTCTTATGGTTTGTCGCTGAATGATAATCCGGAATTAGCCGATACCTTAAGAGCACATACCGCTAAAATCCTGAAACTGGAAAACAATATAACTGTAAATGCGTAGGCATTTCAGTATTAGCAATAAAAAAAGCGCACTATTCAGTGCGCTTTTTTTATTGTTGTGTCCCGTCCTGAAATAAGTTGACACAAAATCGACTTATTATGAAAGACACAACAACAACGCGAGTTAAGCGTACTCAAAAGGATTATAATATGGCTTTTAAATTAGCTGTAGTT